>NZ_JAMXRZ010000135.1 GCF_024124375.1 Klenkia sp. PcliD-1-E | reverse complement strand
GCGCCCACCCGCCCCCGCCGGACCACCGACAGCGCCCAGCCGCCGGCGCCGTCGGGGCGGGCCAGGGTGAGCTCGGGGACCTCGGCCAGCAGGGCCAGCCGCTGCCGCCGGCGCAGCGCCCGCACCAGGACGGCCACCCGGTCGCGCAGCACGGCGGCGTCCTCGAACCGGCCCTGCCCGGCCAGCCGCTCGACCCGGGTCAGCAGCGGGTCGCACAGCGGCCCGGGGTCGGCGGTCACCGCGGCGGCGAACACCCCGGCGGTGCCGGCGTAGTCCTCGCGGGTCTGCGCCCCGGTGCACGGCGCCCCGCAGCGGCCCATGCCCGCCAACGCGCACCCGGGGTGGCTCGGCGAGGGGGTCAGCCGGCCTCCGCACTGGCGCAGCGGCAGCGCGTCGTGGACGGCGGCGACCGCGGCGTCCGCGGCCCGACGGTCGGCGAAGGGCCCCAGGAACGTGCCGGTGCCGGGCACGACCCGGCGCACCACCGACAGCCGCGGGAAGGGCTCGTCGGTCAGCCGCACCCACAGCACGCGCTCGGGGAACCGTGACCGGCGGTTGTAGCGGGGCTTGTGCTGGGAGATCAACCGCAGCTCGCGGACCGCGGCCTCCAGGTCGTGCGCGCAGGGCAGGGACTCCACCCGCTGGGCGAGGCCGACCATCTCGGTCATCCGGCTGCGCTGCTCGCCGGCGGTGAAGTAGCTGCGCACCCGGGAGCGCAGGTCGGTGGACGTGCCCACGTAGATCGGCTCGTCGCCCGGGCCGCGGAAGACGTAGACGCCGGGGCCGTGCGGCACGGAAGCGGCCAGGTGCCGCTTGCGGCGGCGCTCGGGGTCGACCTGGCGGGTCAGGCCGGTCAGCTCCTCCAGGGACGTCACCCCGAGCGGTCCCAGTCGTTCGAACAGGCCGTGGAGCACGTCGACGGTGGCGCGCGCGTCGTCGAGGGCGCGGTGGGTGGGCGTGGTGGTCGCGGAGAAGAACGGGGCCAGCGTGCCCAGCTTGCAGTTGGGCACCTCGTCGCGGGTGAGCAGCCGGCGGGCCAGCACGGCGGTGTCGACGACGGCGGTGGCCGGCCAGCCGGTCCCGGTGGCCGTGCAGGCGGCCTTGAGGAAGCCGATGTCGAACGGGGCGTTGTGCGCGACCAGCACCGCGCCCCGCGCGAACTCCAGGAACTGCGGCAGCACCGCGTCGATGCGCGGCGCGGCGGCCACCATCGTGGTGGTGATGCCGGTGAGCACGCTGATGAACGGCGGGATCGCCCGGCCGGGGTCGACGAGGGTGCCGAACTCGCCGAGCACCTCGCCCCCGCGGACCTTCACCGCGCCGATCTCGGTGATGGCGTCGCCCTGCGCGGAGCCGCCGGTGGTCTCCAGGTCGACGACCACGAAGGTCACCCCGGTGAGCGGGGTGCCCAGGTCGTCGATGGTCGCCTGCGCGGGGCCCGCGTCGCGGTGCCGGCGGAGCAGGGGACCGAAGGGGGAGCCGATCACGGGCCGGACGCTAGGTGGGGGGTCCGACAGTTCCTGCCCCGCCGCGCGGGCGGGGCAGGCACCCGCCCGGGTGAGCGGGCCGCCGCCGGCGTGCACCGCCGCCCGCGGCCGGGGATCATCGCGTCCCAGCACGACGACGGGGTCGGGCGCGCGGGTCCGGGGAGGTCGGCGGTGCGGTCGGGGTCGTCGTCCCTGCTGGTGGCGGTGCTGGCCGCCGCCCTGGTCGGGGCGGTCGCCGGTCCCGCCCTCGCGGCACCGAGCGACCAGCCCGGGGGCACCACCGGCGTCCTGGACAGCGCCGAGCTGACCGCGCTGCAGGACCGGGCCGCGTCCGTGCAGGGTGACCTGCAGGAACGCCAGTCCGCCGTCGCCGCCGCCCAGCAGCAGCTGGCGCAGGCGCAGCAGGCCGCCGACGCCGCCGCGGCCGAGGTCGCCGACGCGCAGGCCGTGCTGGACCAGGCCCGGGTCGGGGTGTCCCGCTACGCGGCCGCGGTCTACCGCGACGGCGGCGCCCCCACGGCGCTGTCCCTGCTGCTGGAGGGCGGCGACCCCGGCGACGTGGTCTCGGCGATGGGGTACCTGGAGGCCGTCGACGCGGCGAACGACGCCGTCCTGCAGGCCGCGCAGGACCGCCGCCGGCAGGCCCGGGCCGACCAGGACGCCGCCGCCGCGTCGGTCGCCGACCGGCAGGCGCAGGCCGACGCCGTCGCCGCGCAGGTCGGGGACCTGGAGGCCGCCGCGGCGGCCGTCACCGACCAGCTCGAGGGCGCCCTGGGGGCGGTGGACCGGCAACTGGCCCAGCTGCAGGCCGAGCAGGTGCAGGTCGACCAGCAGACCGCCGCCGCGTGGCAGTCCTACGTCGACCAGCTCACCGCTGCCGGGGTCGGCCCCCCGCCGGCGGCCGCACTGCGCGACCCGGTGGCCGGGCTGCCCGCGGGCCTGGTGCCGGTGGGTGGGTCCACCGGTGCCGCCCAGCCCGGGGCCGCCCAGCTGCCCCGCCAGCCCACCTCGTTGCTCGTCCTGCCGGCCGAGACGGTCACCGCCGTCAGCGCGGCGATGGCCGACCTCGGCCTGCCCTTCGCGCCGGGGACGGCGGGCCCGGAGTCCTTCGACTGCGGCTCGCTGGTCCAGTCGGCCTACGGCGCCGCGGGCATCGCCCTGCCGGCGACCCAGGGCGAGCTGTTCGCCACGACCTCCCCGGTGGCCCCGGCCGACGTCCTCCCCGGGGACCTGGTGTTCCTGGGGACGCCGGAGTCCGGGCTCTCGCACGTGGGCATCGCGCTGGACCCGCGGACCATGCTGGCCGCCGACGGCCGGGCCGGTGCGGTGGTGGTCCGCACGCTGCCCGCCGACCAGGTGCTCGGCATCGGGCGCCCGAGCCTGCCGCAGCGCACCGCCGTGCCCGTGCCCGGCCCGACCGGCGGGGCGCTGGCGGTGGAGTGCGGCAACACCGTCTACCCGGCCAGCTACGACGGCAGCCGGCAGTGGGGCGGTTACCCCAACGGCCTCATCCCGCCCTCGGCGCTGTGCCCCCTGGGCGTGGGCGGGCACGCGCTGCGCTGCGACGCCGCGGCGGCCTACCGGGCGATGTCGGCGGCCTACGCGGCCAGGTTCGGCTCCCCGCTGTGCATCACCGACTCCTACCGCAGCTACGCCAGTCAGGTGACCCTCTACGGCCAGAAGCCCGCGCTGGCGGCGGTGCCGGGCACCAGCAACCACGGCTGGGGCCTGGCCGTGGACCTCTGCGGGGGCATCGAGTCCTACTCCACGGCCCAGTACGCCTGGATGGTCGCCGACGCGGGGCGGTTCGGCTTCATCCACCCCACCTGGGCCGATCCCGGCAACGGCCGCGAGGAGCCGTGGCACTGGGAGTACGCGGGCAGCTGAGCGGAATTGTCGGTGGGCGGTCCTAGCGTCCGCGGTGCCGGACCGGAGAGGGGACGGCGCCGTGCCCCACGACCCGCTCCACCCAGCCGCCAGGAGGCCCCCGTGCTCATCGACTGCGACACCTGCACCGTCCGCGGCGAGGGCTGCGGCGACTGCGTGGTCACCGTGCTGCTCGGCGCACCGCCGGGCTCGCACGGCGCACCGGTCGTCGTGCCGCTCGGTCGCCGTCCCGCCCGGGCCGCGCAGCAGCCGCTGCCCGGGCCGGCTCCGGGGGAGCAGCCGGGCGCGCACCTGGGCCAGGCGCTCGGGGACAGCCTGGTGTCGGGGCCGACCCGGCAGGGCCGGCGGCTGGACTTCGACGACACCGAGCGCCGGGCGCTGCTGGTGCTCGCCCAGGCCGGGCTGGTCCCGCCGCTGCGGCACCGGCCCCCCGTCCGCGACGCGGGGTGAGGCCTGACCAGTGTCGACACGCCCGGCTGTCACTCGGGCGCGGGGAGAGGTGCACATCCTGCTGAAACCACATCGGTGGAACTAGCAGATCGAACGCCCATCATTCCTTCTGTGACTCTTCGTTTCGGCCCGATCACGACCGTAGGTTGGTCGAGGCCGACCGAGCCCCCACCACCCGACCGCGGGTGGTCCCGGTCGGTGGAACCAGGAGTCCCGCAGCCCCGTGCCTGTCCGCCGCCGAACCGCCCCGTCCGCCGCCCCCTCCGGGGCGCGTCGCCGCTCCGGTCGCGGGCTGCTGGCCGTCGGGGTCGCCGGGCTGGCGGTGGCCCTGCTGCCGGCCCCCGCACAGGCCGCCCCCGGCCAGGCGAGCACGCCGGAGGAGGCCACGCAGCTGGTCGCCGACGCCACCCACCAGCTCGAGGTGGTCACCGAGCAGGTCAACGACGCCCAGGTGCAGCTGGCGCAGCAGCAGGCCGCGGCGGCCGGCGCCCAGCAGTCCGCGGCCGACGCGCAGGCCCAGCTGCAGAGCCTGGGCGCCCAGATGGACGAGGTCGCCGTCAGCGCCTACACCGGCAACCCGTCGGGCTTCGCGGCGCTGCTGACCAGCGCGTCCCCCGAGGAATTCCTGGCGCAGGTCAGCACGCTGGACCTCATCGCCGGGCACACCGACGACCTGCTGACCCAGGTGTCGGCCGCCGCGCAGACCGCGACCGATGCCCAGGCCGCCGCCGACGCCGCCGCCGCGCAGGCCCAGCAGACCCTGGACCAGGTCACCGCCCAGCAGCAGGACCTGCAGCAGCAGATCGCCACCTACCAGGCACAGTTCGCCGCGCTCAGCGTCCCGCAGCGGGCCGCGGTCGTGGAGGCCACCAGCGGGCCCGAGGTCACCCCGCCGGCCACCGTCGTCGCCGACGGCGCCGCGGCGCAGACCGTGGTGGACACGGCCATGGCCCAGCGCGGGGACCCCTACGTCTGGGGCGCCGGCGGGCCTGGCAGCTTCGACTGCTCGGGCCTGACCGCCTACGCCTACGCCGCTGCGGGCATCTCGCTGCCGCACTCCAGCGCCGCGCAGGCCCGGATGGGCTCCCCGGTGTCGCGCGGTGACCTGCAGCCCGGCGACCTCGTCTACTTCTACTCGCCGGTCAGCCACATCGGCATCTACATCGGCAACGGGATGATGGTGCACGCCCCCACCTCGGGCGACGTGGTCAAGGTGTCCAGCGTGGACATGTCCGGCTACGCCGGGGCCCGGCGCCTGCTGTAGCGCTGGTTAGGGTCGCGGGGTGGGACCACGTCGGCGCGCCCTGCTGGCGGCACTGCTCCTCGGACTGGCCCTCGTCGTCGTCCTGTGGCTGCGCATCCCGTGGGCGCCCGGGCCCCAGGTGGTCGACCCCACCGCCGGCCTGGAGCCCGAGCAGGTCGCCCGCGCCGACGCCTTCGCCGCCGCGGTCCGGCCGGCCTCGGTCGTCAACCTGGTGCTCGGCCTCGCCGTCAGCGGCCTGCTCGGCCTGACCCGGCTGGGCGCCCGCTGGGTGACCGCGGTGGCCCGGCCGCTGGGTGGCGGCTGGTTCTGGCAGGTCGTCCTCGGCACCCTGGCCGTCACCGTCGCGGGCCGGGTGGTCACCCTCCCGCTGTCGGCCTACGGCGAGGTGGTGCGGCACCGGTACGGGCTGTCCGCCCGCAGCTGGCCGCTGTTCGCCCGCGACGTCGCCGTCGACACCGGCATCACCGCCGGCCTGACCGCGCTCGGCCTGCTCCTGCTGGTCGCGATCGCCCGCCGGGCGCCGCGCACGTGGTGGGCCTGGGCCGGTGCGGGCGCGGCCGGGCTCGTGGTGGCCGGGTCCTTCCTCTACCCGGTGGTCGTCGAGCCGGCCTTCAACGACTTCACCTCCCTGCCGGCCGGGCAGCTGCGCACCGACCTGCTGGACCTCGCCGAGGCCAACGGCACCCCGGTGCAGGACGTGCTGGTCGCCGACGCCAGCCGCCGCACCACCGCGCTCAACGCCTACGTCTCCGGGTTCGGGTCCACCCGGCGCATCGTCGTCTACGACACGGTGCTCCAGCAGCTGCCCGACGACCAGGTGGAGTCGATCACGGCGCACGAGCTGGGCCACGTCGCCACCGACGACGTCCTCACCGGCACCCTCGTCGGCGCCCTCGGTGCCGCGGCCGGCGTCGCCCTGCTGGGGTGGCTGCTGGGCTCGGCCCCGCTGCTGCGCCGCGCCGGGGCCGACGGGCCGGCCGACCCCCGCGCGGTCCCGCTGGTCCTGCTGCTGGTCGCGGTGGGCACGCTGGTCTCCACGCCGGTGCAGAGCACGGTGTCCCGGCAGATCGAGGCCCGTGCCGACCAGCACGCCCTGGACCTCACCGGCGACCCGGCCGCCTTCGCCGCGGTCATGCAGCGCCTCGCGGTGGCCAACCTCGGCCAGCCCGACCCGCCGGCCGCCTGGCAGTGGTTCTTCGGGTCCCACCCGACCACCGCGCAGCGCGTGGCCGCCGCCCAGGAGTGGTCCCGCTGACCCGCACGCTCGTCGTCACCAACGACTTCCCGCCCCGGCAGGGCGGCATCCAGACCTTCGTCGCCGCGCTGCTCGAGCGGCTGCCACCCGAGGACCTCGTGGTGCTCGCCTCCACCTCGCCCGGCGCCGCCGAGCACGACGCCGGCCTGCCCTACCGGGTGGTGCGCCGGCCGACCTCGATGCTGCTGCCCACCCCCGGCACCGCGCGGGCGGCCGCCGCCCTGGTCCGCGAGCACCGCGCCGAGGCGGTCGTGTTCGGCGCGGCCGCCCCGCTCGGGCTGCTGGCACCCGGCCTGCGCCGGGCCGGCGCCGCCCGCACCCTCGGCATCACGCACGGCCACGAGACCGGCTGGGTCGCGCTGCCGGTGGGCCGCCAGCTGCTGCAGCGGATCGCCGGCGGCGTCGACGTCCTCACCTACATCTCCGACTACACGCGGGGCAAGCTCGCCCCGGCGCTCGGTGGCCGCGCCGACCTGCGTCAGCTCCCGCCCGGCGTGGACGTCGACCGGTTCCACCCCGGTGTCGACGGCGGCCCGGTGCGCGCCCGGTACGGCCTCGGCGACGCCCCGGTGGTGGTGTGCGTGTCCCGGCTGGTGCGCCGCAAGGGCCAGGACGTGCTGGTCGAGGCCTGGCCGCGGGTGCTCGCCCGGCACCCCGGGGCCCGGCTGCTGCTGGTCGGCGGCGGCCCGGACGAGGCACACCTGCGCCGCCGCGTCCAGGCCGTGGGGGTGGCCGGGTCCGTCGTCCTCACCGGACCGGTGGCCCCCGCGTCCCTGCCCGAGCACTACGCCGCCGGCGACGTGTTCGCCATGCCCTGCCGCACCCGCCGGGGCGGGCTGGACGTCGAGGGCCTCGGGATGGTCTACCTGGAGGCCGCGGCGTGCGGGCTGCCGGTGGTGGCCGGCACCTCGGGCGGCGCGCCCGAGGCCGTGCGGGACGGCGTCACCGGGCACGTGGTGGACCCGCGGTCCCCGGCCGCCGTCGCCGCGGCGGTCACCGGCCTGCTGGACGACCACGCCCGGTCGGCCGCGATGGGGGCGGCCGGCCGGGCGTGGGTGGAGCAGCGCTGGTCGTGGGCGACGATCGGGGGCACCTTCGCCGACCTGCTGGCGGGGTAGGTCAGGAGCGACCGGCGGGGGCCGTGGCGTACAGCGCCTCGACCTCGTCGCCGTACTCCTTCAGCACCACGTTCCGCTTGAGCTTCATGCTCGGGGTGAGCGTGCCGTTGGCCTCGGTGAAGTCGACGGGGAGCACCCGGAACCTGCGGATGCTCTCGGCGTGCGACACGGCCTTGTTCGCCTCGGCCACGGCGCCGTCGAGCTCGGCCTGCAGGTCGGGGTCGTCGACGAGGTCGGCGGCCGTGAGCGAGGTGTCCTTGCCCTTGAGCTTCAGCCAGGCCGGCAGCGCCTCCTCGTCGAGGGTGATCAACGCCCCGATGAACGGCTTGCCGTCGCCGACCACGATGGTCTGGCTGACCAGCGCGTGCGCCCGGAGGCGGTCCTCGAGCACGGCCGGGGCGACGTTCTTGCCGCCGGCGGTCACCAGGATCTCCTTCTTGCGCCCGGTGATCTTCAGGAATCCCTGGCTGTCCAGCTCGCCGATGTCGCCGGTGTGGAACCAGCCGTCGCCGTCGATCGCCTCGGCGGTGGCCTTCTCGTTCTGCCAGTAGCCGCGCATCACGATGCCGCCGCGCAGCAGCACCTCGCCGTCGTCGGCGATGGCGGCGTCGGTGCCCGGCAGCGGCCGGCCGACCGTGCCCATCCGGAAGGCTGTGTCGTGGTTGACCGCCGCCGCCGCGGTGGTCTCGGTCAGGCCGTAGCCCTCGTAGACGGTGACGCCCACGCCGCGGAAGAAGTGGCCCAGCCGCTCGCCCAGCGGGGCACCGCCGGAGACCGCACCGATGCAGCGGCCACCGAGGGCGGCGCGCAGCTTGCGGTAGACCAGCAGGTCGAACACCTTGTGCGCGGCGGTCAGGCCGAGCCCGGCGCCGCCGCTGTCCTGCGCCCTGGACCAGTCGATCGCGACCTGGGCGGCCTTGTCGAAGACCTTGCCCTTGCCGCCCTCGTCGGCGGTGGCCTTGCCCTGGTTGTAGACCTTCTCGAACACCCGCGGGACGGCGAGGACGAAGGTGGGCTGGAAGGTGCCCAGGTCGGCGACCAGGTCCTTGATGTCGGAGGTGTGCCCGATGACGGTCCGGGTGCGGAAGGCGCCGACCTGCAGCACCCGGGCCAGCACGTGGGCCAGCGGGATGAACAGCAGCAGGGAGCCGTCGACGTTGAGGAAGCGGCCCAGCAGCGACATGCCGTTGTTGATCTCGAACAGGAAGTTGCCGTGGGTCAGCTCGCAGCCCTTGGGCCGGCCGGTGGTGCCGCTGGTGTAGATCAGCGTGGCCAGGCTGTCGGCGCCGAGGGTGGCGCGGCGGGCCTCGAGCTCGGGGTCGGGGACGTCGGCACCGGCCGAGGCCAGGGTGCCGATTACGTCGTCCTCGATGACCCAGACCGGGCCGAGGTCGGGGGCCTGGCCGCGCACGGACTCCACGACGTCGGCGTGCTCCTGCTTCTCCACGAACGCCGCCGTCGCGCCGCTGTCGGACAGGATCCAGGCGACCTGGTCGGCGCTGGAGGTCTCGTACACGGGGACGACGACGCAGCCGGCGGCCCAGATGCCGAAGTCCAGCACCGTCCACTCGTACCGGGTGCGGGCCTGCAGGGCCACCCGGTCGCCGGCCTGGATGCCGCTGGCGATCAACCCCTTCGCGACGCCGGCGACCTGCTCGCCGAACTCGCGGTAGGTGACGTCGGACCACTGCCCGGGGGACCGCTGCACCCGCAGCCCGACCGTGTCGGGGAACTCGGCGAGGTTCTCCGCGAGCAGGTCGGGGATCGCCTCGTCGGGGCCCACGGTGTAGGTGGGGGGAACGCTCAGCTCGCGCACGCCGGTCCTCTCATCCCCGCGCGGAGCACCGGCCTCGTCGCCGGCCTGCGGACGCGGGATCGTGGTCGCCCAATCTACCGGGCCCTCCCTACTGGGGAGTAGGTGACCTGCACCGGGCCGTCCGCGACCGGGCCCGGCGACTACCCTGCGCGCATGGCCGACCAGTCCACCCAGTCCATCGTGATCGACGCGCCGGCGTCCGCCGTGATGGCCGTGGTCGCCGACTTCCCGGCCTACCCCGAGTGGGTCGCGGCGGCCCAGACGGTCGAGGTGCTGGGGACCGGCGCGGACGGCCGGGCGTCGCGGGTGCACTTCGTGCTGGACGCCGGTGCGGTGAAGGACGACTACGTGCTGGCCTACACCTGGGACGGCGACCGCGAGGTGCGCTGGAGCCTGGTGCAGGGACAGATGCAGAAGCGCCAGGACGGCAGCTACACCCTCACCGAGTCCGGCGGGCGCACCGAGGTCACCTACACGATCAGCATCGACCTCTCGATCCCCATGCTCGGCATGATCAAGCGCAAGGCGGAGAAGGTCATCCTGGACACCGCGCTCAAGGAGCTCAAGAAGCGCGTCGAGGCCTGACCGGACCGGTGCGCACCCTCCTCGTCACCGGCCCGGGCGGGGCCGGTTCCTCCACCGTCGCGGCGGCCACCGCCCACGCGCTCGCCGGGTCCGGGCAGCGGGTCGTCCTGGTGGCCACCGAGCCGCCGCCCGTCGCTGACCTCGGGGACGTCGACGTGCGCGTCGTGCAGGCCGGCCCGGCGCTCGAGGCGGCCTGGGCGGGGCACGCCGACGCGCTGGCCGCGCTGGTGCCGGTGCTGACCCTGCCGCCGGCCACCAGCACCGTGCCGCCGCCGGG
>NZ_JAMXRZ010000134.1 GCF_024124375.1 Klenkia sp. PcliD-1-E | reverse complement strand
CCGCTCGACCGGCGCCGGGCGGCGCTGCTCCCGGGGCACCACGCGGGCGACCAGCGCGTGCGCGGCCCGGGCGACGGTCTCGCGGTCGTAGGTCAGCGCGAACTCGAAGGTGCGCTCCATGTCCGGGCCGGTGTCGCCGAGGTCGCGGGCCAGCAGCGCGGCGCTGAAGTGCGGGCCGATGACCGCGACGTCCCACTCGCCGCGCACCTCGTCGGCCGCGGACAGCTCGGCGCCGCGGACGCCGGCCACCGGCTCGGTCGACAGCCCGTCACCCAGCGCGCAGACGAAGCCCGTGCGCTCGGCCAGACCGCGGTAGCGCGCCACGGTGGAGGGCGTGAAGTGCCGCGCCTCCTGGAACGTGGAGGCCACCACGGCGGTCTCGCCCAGCCGGAGCGCGTGCCGCTCCAGCTGCTTGGACAGCTCGATGAGCAACCGCTTGGGGGAGCGGCGCAGCACGGTGCCCGGCGGCAGGCAGCCGAACGGGGAGACCTCGGTGCCCGGCGGGTCCAGCGGTGCCGGCGGCAGGAGCAGCTCCGCGACGGGGAGGTGCCCGGCCGGGCCCGGCTGCGGCCGCCCGAACATCCAGCCCTGCCCCAGCGTGGCGCCCAGGGCGAGGGCCTGCACCAGGTGCGCGTCGGTCTCGATGCCCTCGGCCAGCACCACCGCGCCGGTGCGCTCGGCGTAGGCGTTGACCGCGTTCATCACCTCGGCCACCTCGGGGCCGGGGCGGTCCTGCACCAGGCGCAGGTCGAGCTTGACCACGTCGGGGCGCAGCAGCGGCATGAAGGCCAGCGACATCGCGTCCGCGCCGACGTCGTCCAGTGCCAGGCCCCAGCCGATCTCGCGGATGCGCTGCACGGTCTGCAGCAGCTCGGCCGGCCGGGCCGCGATCGTCCGCTCGGTGATCTCCACGACCACCCGAAGCTGGGAGGGAGCGGCGTCCGCGATGGCCAGCAGGTCGGCCAGCGGGGCCGAGTCCAGCACCTCGGGCTCGACGTTGACGAACACCGTCAGCGGGGCGAGCAGCCCCTGCTCGACCGCGCCGCGGAAGGCCGCGGTCCGGCAGGCGGCGTCCAGCTCGGCGAGCCGACCGGCCTCCCGGGCGGCCGCGAACAGCTCGACCGGGGACCGCAGCGGCCCCTCCGGCCCGCGGGCCAGCGCCTCGTACGCGACCACCGCACCGCTGTCGAGGTCGACGATCGGCTGGAACACGCTGGTCACGGCCTCGGCGGCGAGGACGTCGTGGAGTGCGCTCTGCAGAACTTGAGGGTTGTTCACGGTGCCCCGTTCGCGTCATGGCCGTCCGGTCTTGGGCGCATTGCCTCTTCAGGTGTGATCGGTGTTCGGGGCGCCCTCGTTGACATTTTGCAAGCTGGGTCCCTCGGGATGGTGACTGCCACGTAGTAGCTCCGAACGGCCTGGACCCGGCTCAGCTGCCCCTCCTTTTGTCGGACAGGCCCCGCGCCTCGACCGAGGTTCACAAACCCCCCGTATGCGGTCCTACGAAATGCGATCCAGAAAGTCGGTCTGGAACATCAGGCGTAGTTGTGGTGGGCGAGGGCGTGGTGTGGGTCGGTGCCGTGGGCGGCGGGGCTGACGTGGACGGTGGCGTCGATGAGCTTGGGGACGTCGTGGAGCAGGCGGTGGTGGACGTCGACGGCGATGTCGTGGCCTTGGGTGACGGTGAGGTGGGCGTCGACGGTGACGGCGGCTTCGGCGCGGATGCGGTGGCCGGTCCAGCGGACGCGGAGTCGTTCGACGTCCAGGACGCCGGGGGCGGTGCGGATGCTGGCTTCGGCGGCGTCGAGGACGTCGGGTTCGACGGCGTCCATCAGGCGGCGGTAGACGTCGCGGGCGGCGCCCTTGAGGACGATGAGGATGGCGGCGGTGATGACCAGGCCGATGAGGGGGTCGGCGAGGGGGAAGCCGGCGGCGACGCCGATGGCGCCGATGACGACGGCGAGTGAGGTGAGGCCGTCGGTGCGGGCGTGCAGGCCGTCGGCGACGAGGGCGGCGGAGCCGATGCGGCGGCCGACTCGGATGCGGTAGAGGGCGACGAGTTCGTTGCCGGCGGCGCCGATGAGGCCGGCGGCGATGACGACGCCGACGTTGGTGATGGGCTGGGGGTCGATGAGTCGGCGGATGGATTCCCAGCCGGCCAGGACGGCGGACAGGGCGATCATGGCGACGATGAAGATGCCGGCGAGGTCCTCGGCGCGGTCGTAGCCGTAGGTGTAGCGCCGGGAGGCTGCCCGCCGTCCCAGGATGAAGGCGATCCACAACGGGACGGCGGTGAGGGCGTCGGAGAAGTTGTGCACGGTGTCGGCGAGCAGGGCGACCGAGCCGGTGAGCCAAACGACGACGGCTTGGGCGAGGGCGGTCAGCAGGAGTACGACCAGGCTGATCTTCAGCGCGCGGATGCCTTCGGCGCTGGCATCCAGGGCGGAGTCGACGGAGTCGGCGGAGTCGTGGCTGTGCGGCTTGACCAGGCCGAGGAGAAAGCCGCGGATGCCCGCCGGGTGGTCGTGCCCGTGGGGGTGCTCGTGGTCGTGCCCGTGGTGGTGATGACCTGCCGCCTGCGTCTCGTGCGCGTGGGTGGGGTCACCGCGCCCCGGGCCAGGGTTGCGGTACTCGCTGGGTGTGGTCATCGGGGGGCACCGCCCTCGGCGGCCGCCAGCGGGTGGACATCGGCGTCGGGGCGGTGGTGGTCGGGGGTGGCCGACACCAGGTGGTCGGCGTTGTGCACTGCGTCGGTGATCAGCTGGGTGATGTGGTCGTTCTCCAGCCGGTAGAACACCTGCGTGCCCCCGCGGCGGGTGTGCACCAAGCGGGTCATGCGCAGTTTGGCCAGGTGCTGGGACACCGACCCCGGTGTCTTACCGACCCGGGCGGCCAGGTCGTTGACCGACAGCTCCTGCCCGATGAGCGCCCACAGCAGCTGGATGCGAGTCGCGTCCGACAGCATCCGGAACGTCTCCACCGCCAGGTCGACCTGGTCGGCCGGCAGGACCGGACGACCCTCTGCACTATCCGCACGCATACGCGGATAGTAGGACAGGGTGCGCTGTCGGTGCTCAAGACACTGGGTATCTGTGCGCTCCTCGGGCTTGCTGTCGGTCTGGTCGGCATGCCGGTGGGCTGAGGTGGGGCATCCAAAAACCCCCGTTTGTGGCACGGCACCGGTTTGACTGTCCGTCCGGCGCAGAACCGCAGGTCGGTCAAGATAGACCAGGACCGAAACCCGTTCCGGAATGCACGTCCCAAAAACCCCTGCCGCCCCGTCTTTTGAATCGACACTTCGGCTAGCGTCGGCGACATGACGGTCGTCGGGTACGCGCGGGTGTCCACCCTGGAGCAAGACCCGGCCCTCCAGCACGACGCACTCACCGCCGCCGGGGCGGCGAAGGTATTCACCGACTTCGCCTCCGGCGGGACAGCCCAACGGCCGCAGCTCACCGCCTGCCTGGACTACCTACGCGCCGGGGACACCCTGGCCGTCTGGCGCATCGACCGCCTCGGCAGGTCGGTCGAGGACCTCACCCGCATCGTCAACGACCTTGCCGACCGCGGCATTCAATTCCGGTCGACCACCGAGGCCATCGACACCACCACCGTCGGCGGCGAGCTGGTCTTCCATGTCTTCGCCGCCGTCGCCCAGATGGAACGCCGGCTCATCCGGGAACGCACAATGGCCGGCCTCGCCGCTGCTCGAGCCCGCGGTCGCAAGGGCGGCCGCCCCAGCGTCATGACCGACCAGCGACGGGCGGCCGCCGCAGCGATGCGCGCCCAAGGGCTGACGCTGAACGAGATTGCCGCTTCTTTGGGGGTCGGTCGCTCCTCCGTCGTCCGCGCACTCGTCAAGCCCCACAGTTCCGAGAGACCGGCCGCACCGTCATCCTCCCGTTGATCAATTTGATTGCGCCAAACGGTTCGCCCGCTCGGAGAGGATTTAAATGCCCATCGCTTGGGCCAAGCTCACCCAACCTAATTTCGACCGCCTCGTCGAGGCGTACCTGACTCGCGACCTGTCACCCCGCGGACGCGTAGTCGTTCTCGACGGGCGGGGTGGTGACGGCGGTATCGATGTCGATTTCATCGAATCTGACGGAACTCGCACTATTTTTCAGCTCAAGTGTTTCCCCGAGGGATTCTCGGGTGGGTTCCGAACACGGCGATCGCAGATAACAAAATCGTTTAACGCTGCCATGAAAGAGAACCCAGCGAATTGGGTGCTTGTGGTGCCCTCCAAGATGACCAGGCACGAGCATCGCTTCATACGGGAGCTCCCCGCAGCCCACAAAGCGCCTGTTCAGGTGGAGGTCGACTATATCGATCAGCCGCGACTGGACTCCGGCTTTGCCGAATACCCGGACCTCGTCGGCTACTTTTATCGGCAAGACGTGGAAGACGCGGCCAGGTTGTGGAACCAGGAGAGAGCCGCATTGACGGACGGCATATCCGATCTGCGGGCCCGACTGCGAGGGCTTGGGGCGCTAACCGACAGTCTGGACCCTTACTGGGCGGTTGACTTCTCCTACGTAAACGGCGCAGTCGTGCACACCCTTCGGGCGAAAACAATAGACGCGCCCGCCCGAAGCCCTATCAACATCCGCTTCCGCGCATCCTTCAGCGACAACCAGATCATACTTCGCGATAAGTTCGTGCAGGCAGTTGAGTACGGTCCGGTCGAAACCATCAGCCTCCCCGCGTCTGCTGTCGACCAATTTCGAGTGACCGGTCCTGAATGGATTGCCGAGGAACGGGAAGGCGGGGTCCAGATGGAGTGGATCCCGATCCCTTCGAACGCGGTTGGGGAGCCGTTGGAGATCCGCACCCTGAATGACCAGGGGGATGTGTGTGCATCCTTCCGTGGAGAGGTCACGGTGCTTACAGGTGGAAGCGTCGGACAAACACTGGCCGGGACCTTCGCCCACGGCGCCATGATTGTCACGTTCCTCCTACCGGAAGATGCGTCTCGCCCCGGAACGCTCAACTTCACCTTGCCCTCGACCGAGGTGATGCCCGGGGATCTCATACGGGCTCTTTCGCTGCGTCGCGGACTACTCGAAGAGCCGGCTGCTGAGGTCCTTCTCGACGGACACCGTATCGGTTTGCTGACCTTCAGCGATCGCCCCCAACCTGACGCAGACGAAGTCGAGCACTTCGCAATCCTCCACGAAATCGCTACCGATCTGCAGGTGGTGCAGCGGCATTGCGATATGGAGTTCCCGATCCCGGCCGAATTGACGACGCTTGACAGGATCTATCTGCGATGTATCCGGTTGCTGCTGGAAGGCAAGTGTGTCGTCATCCCTCAGGCCCAACGTATGACAGTCACACTGACCGGCGAGGACAGTCCCGAACTGCGCGCAACCACCGGCGTTGACCCCACCGCGCTGCTGCTCACCCAAGAACCGTTCCGGGTCACGCTGTTCGAACAGGAGCTGCGGCTAGGCACTGTGCACATCTTCAGCACCAGGGTGGTGTGCGTGAACGCCAAGGAGATCCACGCGGCACTCGACGCACGCCAGGGTGCGGGGATTGAAGCCACCCTCGAGGCCAAAGATGGGCGGCACTTCCGCTTCTACAAGCCGGACCTCTGGCCCGACGGGAACGCACCCCTCGTTCTCTCTCCTTGGTCGCTGACCGGGATCGAGGAACCCGTCGATGTCGGGGATGAGCACGGCGCTGCGATTGGCCTCGACGACCTCGGTCGCCCCCGGGCGCTCACCTAGCCCTAGCGCCAACAACAAGCGCTGTCCGCGACTGCGGGACTTCGGGTCAGGTCGTCACTCCCGTGGGGGTGACATAGCGGGCTTCGGGTGGGGTGCGCTGCCGCAGGGGTACGCCTAACCGGGCGTGACCTGCGCGTTTGTGTGCAAGTGGTCGCTGGATCGGCGTTGACGACTGCTCCCCGGGCCGGCGTCTTGGCGCCCGCCGCGTGCCACTCGTCTCCTGGCCGCACCGACGATTGCGCAGGCCGTGGAGGCAATAGCGGGCTGGATGTCGTGCCATTCGCGTGCCAGTAGCGACGGCGAAGGAGGGTCTCCAGAGGTGAACAGAGGTTACCTCCGCAACGTCCTGAACAGCGGTAATTCGATTTCACGCAGCTGGGCAGAGCAACTTCAGCAGTCTTGAAAACTGCTAGGGGTTCACGCTCCTCGAGGGTTCGAATCCCTCGCCCTCCGCTCGGTCGACCAGCGGCACCAGCACGTCCCCCACCAGCGAGTCCACCTCGGAAGCCTCCACCGAGGGGCGGTCGAGCAGCAGGCGCTGCAGCCAGAGGCCGAGGACGACCCGGGCCAGCTGGTCGGCCGTCGCCGGCCCGACGTCGCCGCTCCGGTCGGCGTGGGCCCGCAGGACGTCGTCCACCGCGGCGCACAGCGGGTCGACGAGGCGGGCGCGGATCGCGGCGCGCAGGACCTCGTCGTGCTGGGCGGCGCCCCACACCGCACCCAGGAACCGCCCGGCCCGGTCCAGCGGCTGGGTGAGCGGGGCGAGCAGTGCCCGCAGGTCACCGTCCAGCGTCCCGGTCGGCGGGAACGGGGGCACCGGCTCGCACGACAGGGCCACCCGCCACACCAGGTCCTCCACCGAGCGCCAGCGGCGGTACACCGCCGACCGGCCGGCGCCGGTGCGGGCGATCAGCTCGTCGACCGTCAGCGCGGCCAGGCCGCGGTCCACCACGACGTCGAGCGCGGCGTCGACGAGCCGGCGGGTCAGCTGCGCGTCCCGCGGGCGACCGCGGGTCGCCGAGCCGGCAGGGCGCGCCGGGGAGGCCGGGAGGGTGTCGAGCAACGCGGTCACGGCTGTCTCCTGCCTGGGCGTGGGTGCGACTCGTGGCACCGGTCCGGTCATCGGCAGATCGGGCGCACGGCCACCCGGGACCTTCGTCCCCTTCTGCCCGGACCGGGCCCTCCGACCCTGGTCCCGGGCCCGCCGCCCGGTCGACGGTGGTCGCCCGGCGACCAGGAGGAGGGCCGGTGGACATCGCGGGAGGCTCCTCGGCGGAGTTCGAGGGCTGGGTCATCTGCGGGGTGTCCGGCTCGGCGTCGAGCCGGGCCGCGCTGCGCTGGGCGCTGCGCGAGGCGCAGGACCGGGACGCCCCGCTCATGGCGGTCCGGGTCTGGCCCGGCGGCGGCGCGCGCACCCGGGCACGCGCCGAGCGGGACCTGGTCGAGCTGGTGGTCGGGGCCGTGCGCGCGACCGGGGTGCACGGACGCACCTGGGTGCGGCTGGTCGAGGGGGACCCGCGGGCGGTGCTGGCCGCGCTCGGGGACAGCGCCGACCTGCTCGTCCTGGGATCCCACCGGCCGGGTGCGCTCACCGGCTGAACCGCGGGGTGGGCCGCCCCCACGGGGGAGAGGACGACCCACGGGACGACGGTAGGGCGAGGTCGGCCCGTTGCGTGGACCTCGCCGCGGATTCGGGACCTTGGTCCCGGGTCGGCCCCGCACGACCTGGGGAGGACGGACGGCGGCCACGGTGCCGCCCCCCTTCGGGTGGGTGGGCGGCTGTCCTGGCACGTGGGGACCTTGGTCCCACCGCCCGGCGCGCTGCTTCCGTCTGCCCGCGCCGCCTGGTTGGCTGCGGCCGTGCACGAGGAGCGGCCGACGGTCACGGTGTTCCTGGTCGACGACCACGAGGTCGTCCGCCGGGGGGTGGCCGACGTCCTGTCCGGCGCCCCGGACCTGCTGGTGGTGGGCGAGGCCGGCAGCGTGGCCGAGGCGCTGCGGTTGGGCCCGGAACTGCGGCCCGACGTCGCCGTGGTCGACCTGCGGCTCCCCGACGGAGACGGCGTCCAGGTCGCCCGGGAGCTGCGCGCCGCCGTCCCGGGACTGGCGGTGCTGCTGCTGACCAGCTACAGCGACGACGAGGCCCTGCTGGAGGCGGTGCGGGCCGGTGCGGCGGGCTACCTGCTCAAGCAGGTGATCGGCCAGGACCTCGTGGCCGCCGTGCGCGCGGCCGGCGCGGGGCGTTCCCTGATGGACCCCCGGGCGGTGGCGGCGGCCCGCGAGCGGCTGGCCGAGCGGCCCCGGGCCGGGGACGTGCTGGCCGTCCTCACCGACCAGGAGCGCGTGGTGGTCGAGCTGATCGGCGAGGGGCTGACGAACCGGCAGATCGGGCAGCGCATGTTCCTGGCGGAGAAGACGGTGAAGAACCACGTGTCGCACCTGCTGGCCAAGCTGGGGCTCGAGCGCCGCACCCAGGTCGCGGTGCTGGCCACCCGGCTGCGGCCCCCGGGCGGGAGCTGACCCGGCTCAGGGGAGCAGGGGGACCCGCCACCGCAGCCGGGTGCCCCCGTCGTGCCGGGCCCGGACCAGCAGGTGCCCGCCGTGCCCGGCGGCGCGCTCCTCCAGGTTCCGCAGCCCGCTCCGCGCGCCCTCCAGCTGCGGCCCGACGCCGTCGTCGACGACCTCGACGACGAGGTGGTCGGCGGCCACGTCGACCGTGGTCTCCAGGGTCGTGCCCCGGGAGTGCCGGGCGGCGTTGCTGGCGGCCTCCCGCACGACGGCGAGCACGTCGGCGGCCAACGACCCGGTGACCCGGGTGTCCACGGGGCCGGACGTGCGCAGGGTCGACCGCAGCGTGCCGCTGCTCTCGGCCAGGACGTCGAGCAGCCGGCGGCGCAGCCCCGCGTCGACCGGGGTGCCCAGGTCGAAGATGGTGCTCCGGATGTCGCGGACGGTGCCGTCGAGCTGGTCGAGCACGGCGGCGAGCCGGTCCCGGTCCGCGTCGGCGAGCCTGGGCAGCAGGGTCTGCAGGCTGAGCCCGGCGGCGAACAGGCGCTGGATGACCACGTCGTGCAGGTCGCGGGCGATCCGGTCGCGGTCGGCGTAGACGTCCAGCTCCCGGGCCACCCGCTGCCGGGCCGCGGTGTCCAGCGCCAGGGCGGTCTGGTCGGCGAAGGAGCTGACCAGACCGGCCAGACCGGGGTCGTAGGGCGATGCCCCGCGGGTGCGGGCGGCCACCAGGACGGTGCCGGCCCGGGGCCCGGTGGCCAGCGGGGTGGCCAGCACCGGTCCCCACGCCACCTCCGACACCGGGCCCTCGAAGTGCACGTCGGACAGGTCGAGGGTGAACACGTGCGGGCCCGAGCGGGTGAGCGCGGCGACCACCGGTGAGGTCTCGGGCGTCAGCGGGACGCCGGTGATGTCGTCCAGGCCGGCGCCGCTCTGCGCCTGCGAGGTCCACCGCGCGCCGTCGTCCATCGGGGCGAGCAGGAACGCGGCGTCCGAGGCGGTCAGCGACCGGACCTGCTCGGTGATCAGCCGCAGCACGTCCTCCGGTGCCGCCCCGCCGAGCAGGGAGGCGCGCACGTCGGCCACGGCGGTGGCCCAGCGCTGCCGCTCCTGCTCCGCGGCGAACCGCCGGGCGTTCTCCACCGCGATGCCGGCCGCCCCCGCCAGGGCGCTGACCAGGGCCTCGTCGGCGGCGGTGAAGTCCCCGTCGCGCTTCTCGGTCAGGTAGAGGTTGCCGTAGACCTCGCCGCGGACGACGACGGGGACGCCGAGGAACGAGCGCATCGGGGGGTGGTGCGGCGGGAAGCCGACCGAGGCCGGGTGCGCGGACAGGTCGGCGGTGCGCAGCGGCGCCGGGTCGGTGATGAGCTGGCCCAGCACGCCGCGGCCGGCCGGCAGCGCCCCCATCCGCGCGGCCTGCTCGGCGTCGATGCCGACGTGCACGAACCGGGAGAGCCCGCCGTGGCCGACCACGCCGAGGGCGCCGTACCGGGCGCCGACCAGGTCGACGGCGACGGCCACCACGCGGTGCAGCGTCGCGTCCAGGTCCAGGCCGCTGTGCACGCTGAGGTAGGCGTCCAGCAGGTCCTGCACCCGCTGCTGGGTGCGCACCACGGTGCCCAGCCGGTCCTGCACCTCGGCGACCAGGTCGGTCAGGTCCATCGCCGCCAACGGGTCCGCCACCACGTCGCCCCCTCCGCTCCGGCCCGCATCCTCCCCCGGACGGGGGAGGAATCCCACCGTCCACCCGGGACCTAGGTCCCGGAAGTGCGCAACCGGGTTGACCCGGGTCCACCTGGGTCGATGTGGTGAAGAACCCCACGTGGCCGACCGACTGCACGGAGTGACCTTGCCCCCGCCTCGACCCGCGCCGGCCCCGGTGCCGCGCCGACCCGCGACCGCGGTGCCGGTGGCGGCCGCGGTGCTGGTCACGGCGCTGGGCGTCCTGCTCGGCGCCGGCGTGGGCCCCGGCGCCGTCC
>NZ_JAMXRZ010000133.1 GCF_024124375.1 Klenkia sp. PcliD-1-E | reverse complement strand
CATCCTCGCCCGAGCCTGGTGCCGCGTCATCTACCGCTGCTGGACCGACAACGCCCCCTACGACCCCTCAACCCACGGCGGCGCGCAACGCCTTCTCGCCGCCAGGGGTTGACACAGGGCTCTCAGGACGCCGACAGGCCCATCGGGCCGTAGACGACGGCGTCCCCGCGCAGCAGGGTGGCACTGGCCGCGCCGCGCTCCAGCAGCGTGCGCCAGTGCTCCCCGAGCCAGGACTCCGCCTCGCTCTGCGCGTCCTCCACCGGCACCTCCACCCCGAGGTCGCCGGGGTCGAGCACCGCCCCCGCCGGGTCGAGCAGCCGCCAGGTCCAGCCGGTGGGCGAGGTCATGGGAGCAGCGTAGTGACGGCGTACATCTGGGACCGTCCGGTGTCGGATACCCAGGGTTGATGCCAGATCACCGCGGGCATGGGCCTGTGCGAATCCGCACCCACCGCGCACAGGAGGTCCGATGAGCGGCTCCCCCGGGGCCCACGGCGCGTCCCCGTCCACCGACCCGTCCCGGTCCTCGACCGGTCAGCTGATCGGCGAGCTGCCCGAGCTGGTCACCCGGCTCGTCCGCGACGAGGTCCGGCTGGCCCAGGCCGAGGTCAAGGGCAAGGCCAAGAAGCTCGGCGTCGGCGCCGGGTTGTTCGGGGGGGCCGGGCTGGTCGCCCTGCTCGGGCTCAACGCACTGATCACCGCCGCGATCCTCGGCCTGGCCAACGTGCTGCCCGGCTACCTCGCCGCGATCATCATCGCCGTCGTGCTGTTCGCCGTCGCCGGCGTGCTCGCGCTGCTGGGCAAGAAGGACGTGCAGGACGCCAAGCCGCCGCTGCCGACCGACACCCTCGACAGCGTCAAGTCCGACGTCGCCGCCGTGAAGGGGAGCGCCACGCGATGACCAGCCGACCCGAGGGCGCGCACGGCCCGGGCGCACCGGACGTCTCCGGCCCCACCGAGCCCGACGAGATCAAGGCCGACATCGAGGCCACCCGCGAGCAGCTCGCCGCCACCGTCGACGAGCTCAGCCACCGGCTGGACGTCGGCTCCCGCGCCAAGGAGACCGCCGCCCGCACCAAGGACACCGCGGTGGAGACCTACCGGGAGAACCCGCCGGTGGTCATCGCCGCCGGTGTCGCGCTGGTGGCCGCCGTCGTCGGCCTCGCCGTGTGGCGGTCGCGTCGGTGAGCGCCGGGGCGAAGCTGGCCTACCGGCCCGTCGGCATCGCGGCGGGCATCGCCGCCGGTGCCATCTCCGGGCGGGTGTTCAAGGTCGTGTGGAAACGGATCGCCGACGAGGACGACGCGCCCGGTGCCATGCAGAGCGAGTACCGGACCTCCCACGTGCTGCTCGCCGCGGCCATCCAGGGCGCGATCTTCGCCGTCGTCAAGGCCGGGGTCGACCGGTTCGGCGCGCAGGCGTTCACCAAGCTGACTGGCTCCTGGCCGGGCGACTGACGGAGGTCGGACCCATGGACGGCATCAAGCGACCCGACAGCGCGGTGGACCGCATCCGCCAGCGTGTGGAGGAGAAGGCAGCCCGCCGGGCCGCCGCCCGGGAGGCTGCCGAGCGGGCCGAGGACAGCGGCCCGACGCGGGCGGCGACCGACCCACCGCAGGCGGAGGGGCGGGAGGGCCGGCTGCCGGGGGTGGATGCCGAGAGCCCCACGGAGATCCCCAAGCGCGGCTGGCAGCAGATCCTCAAGCGGGCGTGGGCGGAGAACAAGGCCGACAACATGCCGATCATCGGCGGCGGCGTGGCGTTCTTCGGCTTCCTCGCCATCTTCCCCACGCTGATCGCAGCGATCTCGCTCTACGGGCTCGTGGCGTCGCCCGCGACCGTGCAGAGCCAGGTGGAGAGCCTGCGCGGAGCGGTGCCGCAGGAGGTCCTGACCATCATCAGCGACCAGCTGGACTCGGTGGCCAGCGCGAACAGCGGGGCGCTGTCGGTCAGCCTGGTCATCTCGATCCTGGCGGCGCTGTGGTCGGCCTCGGGCGGCGTCAACAACCTGGTCACCGCCGTCAACATCGCCTACGACGAGGTGGAGACGCGCAACTTCATCAAGCTCCGGGGCCTGTCGCTGCTGCTGACCTTCGGCGCCATCGTGTTCGTGCTGCTGACCGTCTCGCTGGTGGCGGTGGCCCCCGTCGTCCTCGACGCCCTGCCGCTGGGCATCGTGGGCACGATCCTGGCCCAGGTGGTCCGGTGGGTGCTGCTGCTGGGGCTCATGGCGGGCGCACTGGCGATCCTCTACCGGCTGGCCCCCGACCGGGACGCCCCGAAGTTCCGCTGGGTCACCCTCGGCTCGGTCGTCACCACCCTGGCCTGGGTCGTCGTCTCCGTCGCGTTCAGCTTCTACGTCAGCAACTTCGGCTCCTACTCGGCCACCTACGGGGCCGTCGCCGGCGTCGTGGTGCTCATGCTGTGGTTGCAGCTGACGGTGTTCCTGGTCCTGCTGGGCGCGGAGATCAACGCCGAGACCGAGCACCAGACAGCGCAGGACACGACGCAGGGCGAACCGGTGCCCATGGGCGTCCGGCGGGCGACGGTCGCCGACGAGCTGCCCGAACCGCCGACCCCGGCGAAGGAGGACAAGGAGACCGCGAAGACCGGCTGACCGGTCAGCGCACGTGCGGCTCGACGAACGGCGGCTTGACCACCTCGACCGGTGAGGTGCGGCCGCGCACGTCGACCGCCAGCTCCGCACCCGGAGCCGGCTGGGCGGCGGTGTCGAGCAGCGCGAGGGCGATCCCGGCGCGCAGGGTCGGCGAGAAGGTGCCGCTGGTGACCTCACCGACCTGCGCGCCGGTGCCGTCCAGCACCGCCATGCCGGGGCGCGGGATGCCTCGGCCCGGGGCCCTCAGCCCCCACAGCTGCCGAGCCGGCCCTGCCTCGCGCTCGGCCAGCAGCGCCTCCCGGCCCCAGAACTCCGGCTTGCGCCAGCCCACCGCCCAGCCGGCTCGTGCCTGCACGGGGGTGATGTCGACCGAGAGCTCGTGCCCGTGCAGCGGGTAGCCCATCTCGGTGCGCAGGGTGTCGCGCGCGCCCAGGCCGCAGGGGCGGATCTGCTCGGCCTCGCCCGCCGCGAGCAGCGCGTCCCACAGCTCACCCGCCCGGTCGGCCTCCACCAGCAGCTCGTAGCCGTGCTCGCCGGTGTAGCCGGTGCGGCAGACCGTGACGTCGCCGGTGCCGGGCGTGCGGTCGAAGGACATGTAGTCCAGCGACCCGGGCAGCCCGACCGCTGCCAGCACCTCGGCCGACCGCGGTCCCTGCAGCGCAAGCACCGCCACCTCGGTGTGCCGGTCGGTTACGGACACCCCCTCCGGCGCCGCGGCGGCCAGCCGGCCGAGGACCTCGGCGGCGTTGGCGGCGTTGGGCACCAGCAGCACGTCGTCGACGTCGTGGAGGTAGGCGATGAGGTCGTCGACCACACCGCCGGCGCGCGGGTCGCCGTCGGGCAGGCAGCACAGGGTGTACTGGGCCTGCCCCGGGGAGATGCGGCCGAGGTCGTTGGTCAGGCAGCGGTCGACGAAGGCCGCCGCACCGGGACCGCGCACCGTGCCGGTACCCAGGTGGGAGACGTCGAAGAGCCCCACGCCCTGCCGCACCGCGGTGTGCTCGGCGATGACACCGCCGCCCGCGTACTCCAGGGGCATCGACCAGCCGCCGAAGTCAGCCAGCTTGGCGCCCAGTGCGAGGTGGCGCGCGTGCAGGGGCGAGGTCAGCGACGGGGTCGGGTGCGGGGTCGGCACGGTCACGGAGGCGACCGTAGCCGGGCCCGCCTAGGGTGGCGGGGTGCCGCCGACGATCTCCGCCACCGACCGCCCGCTCGAGAAGCTGACCGGCGACGCCGTCGTCGTCGGCGTCGGGAAGGGCCCGGACGGTCCCGTGACCACACCGGGTGCCGAGGCCGTCGACCGGCTGCTCGGCGGCCGGCTGATGGCCGCGCTGGCCGACCTCGGTGCCCGCGGTGGCGAGGACGAGGTCACCCGACTGGCCACCTTCGGGCAGGGCCCGTTCCCGGTGGTCGCGGTGACCGGGCTGGGCTCGCCCCGGCCCGACGGCGGGTACGGCTCCGATGCCGTGCGCCGCGCCAGCGGAGCGGCCACCCGCGCCCTGACCGGCCGTGCCTCCGTGGTCTCGCTGCTGGCCGCCGTCGGGGGCGCACCCGACGACGACCGGCTGCACGCCGTGGGGGAAGGGGCTCTCCTGGGGGCCTACGAGTTCACCGCCTACAAGTCCGACCTGCCGGCCGACCGCCCGGCACCGCCGACCTCGTTCGAGCTCGTCGTCCCCGACGCCGGCGCGGCCAAGAACGCACTGGCCCGGGTGCGGGCGGTCGCCGACGCCGTCGCGCTGACCCGGGACCTCGTCAACACCCCGCCCAACGACCTCTTCCCGGCCGAGCTCGCTGCCCGCGGGGCGGCCGCCGGGAAGCGGGCCGGCCTGTCGGTGGAGGTGCTCGACGAGGAGCAGCTCGCCGCCGGCGGGTACGGCGGCATCCTGGCCGTGGGCAGCGGCTCGACCCGCGGTCCGCGTCTGCTGCGGTTGTCCTACCGCGGCCGGCGCGCGCGCCGGTCGGTGGCGCTGGTCGGCAAGGGCATCACGTTCGACAGCGGCGGTCTGTCCATCAAGCCCGCGCTGAAGATGGAGGACATGAAGAGCGACATGGCCGGCGCCGCGGCCGTGATCGCCACCGTGTGCCTGGTCGCCGAGCTCGGCCTGCCGGTCGACGTCACCGCCACGGTGCCCATGGCCGAGAACCTGCCCTCGGGCAGCGCCTACCGCCCGGCAGACGTGGTCACCTTCCGCAACGGCAAGAAGGCCGAGATCACCAACACCGACGCCGAGGGCCGGATCATCCTGGCCGACGCGATCGCCCGGGCGGCCGAGGACTCCCCCGACTACCTCATCGAGACCTCCACGCTCACCGGCGCGCAGACCGTGGCCCTGGGCAGCCGCACCGCCGGCGTCATGGGCAGCGACGACCTGCGCGACGCGGTGGTGGCCGCCGGTGGCCGGGTCGGCGAGCCGATGTGGGCGATGCCGCTGCCGGCCGAGCTGCGCCGCGGCCTGGAGTCCGCGACCGCCGACTTCGTCAACGCCAACCCCGACCGGCTCGGCGGCATGCTGGTGGCCGGCCACTTCCTCGCCGAGTTCGTGCCCGCCGGCCTGCCCTGGGCGCACATCGACGTGGCCGGGCCGGCCTACAACACCGGCCGGCCCCACGGCTTCACGCCGGTCGGTGGTACCGGGGTGCCGGTGCGGACGATGCTCGCCACGATCGAGGCGCTCGTCGAGGGGTGAGCCCTCAGTCCAGCTTGTTCTTCTGCCGCGCCGACCAGTCGCGCATCCGCTGGGGGTAGCCGGTGACCTGGGCGTCGTAGACCGGGATGCCCAGGTCCCGGGAGAGCGAGCGTCCGACCTCGGGGCCGGCGATCCGCCGCCGGGTCCACTCGCCGTCCGCCGCCACCAGCAGGATGGTGGTCTCGGTGACCGAGGTGCGTGGTTCGACGTACCCCTCCACCCCGCGTCGGCTGGCCACGAACTGCTCGATGTGGCTGAGGTCGGCCTTGCCGGAGGCGCGGTCCAGGGTGCCGCGCCGGTCGCCCCGGGCGCCCTGCCCGCTGGCCGGACGCCGGCCCCGCAGCCGATCCATGAACCCCACGACCTGCTCCTCCCGTGCACCTCGGCCGGTCGGCGCCCCGACCGCGCGGGGCGCCCGACGCGGCGCCCAGGGAGCCAACGGAGCAGGTCGGGTGGGCGTTCCCGACAGGTGGCAGGATGGGTGCCGCACTCCCCCGCACCTGGTCGCCCGGGCACGACCTGCCTGCCGCCGACCGCGCCGTCCCGCACCGAGGAGAACCCGTGAGCGCACCCACCCAGACCGCCGACCTCGTCATCCTGGGTGGTGGGTCGGGGGGCTACGCCGCCGCCCTGCGCGGCGCCGAGCTCGGCCTGTCGGTCGTGCTAGTCGAGAAGGACAAGGTCGGCGGCACCTGCCTGCACCGGGGCTGCATCCCGACCAAGGCCCTGCTGCACGCCGCCGAGGTCGCCGACTCCGCCCGCGAGGGTGAGCAGTTCGGAGTCAAGACCTCGCTGGCCGGCATCGACATGGCCGGGGTCAACGACTACAAGGGCGGGGTCACCGCCAAGCTCTACAAGGGCCTGCAGGGCCTGATCAAGAGCCGCAAGATCAACTACGTGGAGGGGGAGGGCCGGCTGGTCTCCCCGACCGCGGTGGCCGTCGGCGACACCACCTACGAGGGCAAGCACGTGCTGCTGGCCACCGGGTCCTACGCGCGCAGCCTGCCCGGCATCGACATCAACGGCACGACGGTCATCACCAGCGACCAGGCCCTCGAGCTCGAGCGCGTGCCCAGCTCGGTGATCATCCTCGGTGGCGGCGTCATCGGCTGCGAGTTCGCCAGCGTGTGGAAGTCCTTCGGTGCCGACGTGACCATCATCGAGGGCCTGCCCCACCTCGTCCCGCTCGAGGACGAGGCCTCCTCGAAGCTGCTGGAGCGCGCCTACCGCCGCCGCAAGATCGACTTCTCGCTGGGCAGCCGGGTCTCGAAGGTCACCCCGGGCTCGGACGGCGTCACGGTCGAGCTGGAGAACGGCAAGTCCTACGAGGCCGAGATCGTGCTCGTCGCCGTCGGCCGCGGCCCGGTCAGCGAGGGCCTGGGCTACGAGGAGGCCGGCGTCGCGATGGACCGCGGTTTCGTCCTGGTCGACGAGTACATGCAGACCAACGTGCCCACCATCTCCGCCGTCGGCGACCTGGTGCCCACCCTGCAGCTGGCGCACGTCGGCTTCGGCGAGGGCATCCTCGTCGCCGAGCGGCTGGCCGGCCTGCCGGTCGTGCCGATCGACTACGCCGGCGTCCCGCGGGTCACCTACTCCGAGCCCGAGGTCGCCTCGGTGGGCCTCACCGAGGCCCAGGCCAAGGAGAAGTTCGGCGAGGTCGAGGTCGTCAACTACGACCTCGGCGGCAACGGCAAGAGCCAGATCCTGAAGACCTCCGGAGCGGTCAAGCTGGTGCGGGCCAAGGACGGGCCGGTCGTCGGCGTGCACATGGTCGGCAGCCGGGTCGGCGAGCTCGTGGCCGAGGCGCAGCTGATCTACAACTGGGAGGCACTGCCCGACGAGGTGGCCTCCCTGATCCACCCGCACCCCACGCAGAGCGAGGCCGTCGGCGAGGCCCACCTCGCGCTCGCCGGCAAGCCCCTGCACTCGCACAGCTGACCCGACCGTCCCCCTGAACCACCCCTGACCTGAGGAGAACTGCACTCGATGCCGACGTCCGTCACGATGCCCGCCCTGGGCGAGAGCGTCACCGAGGGCACCGTCACCCGCTGGCTCAAGCAGGAGGGGGACACCGTCGAGGTCGACGAGCCCCTCCTGGAGGTCTCCACCGACAAGGTCGACACGGAGATCCCCTCGCCGGCGGCCGGTGTCCTGACCAAGATCGTGGTCGCCGAGGACGAGACGGTGGAGGTCGGCGCCGAGCTGGCCGTCATCGGGGGCGAGGGGGACGGCGGCGGTTCGTCCTCGTCGGGGGACCAGCCGGCCGAGGAGCCCGCGGCACACGCCGCCCCCGAGCCCGAGAGCGCTCCGGAGCCGCAGGCCGAGCCCGAGCCGGCCCCGGCGTCCTCCGGCGGTTCGGACGGCGGCTCCGGTGAGGGCACCCCGGTGACCATGCCGGCGCTGGGCGAGAGCGTCACCGAGGGCACCGTCACCCGCTGGCTCAAGCAGGAGGGGGACACCGTCGAGGTCGACGAGCCCCTCCTGGAGGTCTCCACCGACAAGGTCGACACCGAGATCCCCTCCCCGGCCGCCGGCACGCTGACCAAGATCCTGGTCGGCGAGGACGAGACCGTCGACGTGGGCGCGCAGCTGGCCGTCATCGGCGGTGGCAGCGGCGCTGGGTCCGCCCCGGCGGCCGCACCGGCGGAGGAGGAGAAGGCCCCGGAGACGTCGCCGGAGCCGGCCCAGCAGGCCGACGGCGCGCAGGCCCAACCCACCCCGGACAAGGCCGAGGTCTCCTCCGAGACCCCGGGCGCCGACTACGGCTCCAGCGGTGCACTGCCCGCCCAGTCGCCGACCTCGGAACCGGCTCCGCAGGTCGCCCCGCAGGCGCCGGCCCAGCAGGCGCCGGCACCCTCCGGTGACGGCGGCGGCGCCTACGTCACGCCCCTGGTGCGCCGGCTCGCCGCCGAGCACGGGGTCGACCTCTCCTCGGTGTCGGGCACCGGCGTCGGTGGGCGCATCCGCAAGCAGGACGTGCTGGCCGCGGCCGAGTCGGCCGCGCCGGCCGCCCAGGCCACCTCCCCGGCGCCCTCCGCCCCGGCGGCGCAGGCACCGGCTGCCTCCCGGCCGACGCCGTCGGTCCCCGCACCGGACACCGCGCTGCGCGGCCGCACCGAGAAGCTGTCCCGGCTGCGCTCGGTGATCGCCAAGCGGATGGTCGAGTCCCTGCAGATCAGCGCCCAGCTGACCACCGTGGTCGAGGTCGACGTCACCCGGATCGCCAAGCTGCGCGACCAGGCCAAGGCCGACTTCGCGGCCCGCGAGGGCGTCAAGCTGTCGTTCCTGCCCTTCTTCGCCAAGGCCGCGGTCGAGGCGCTCAAGGCGCACCCGACCGTGAACTCCTCGCTGGACATGGAGGCCGGCACGGTCACCTACCACGACGCCGAGAACCTCGGCATCGCGGTGGACACCGAGCGCGGGCTGCTGGTGCCGGTCATCCAGGGCGCCGGTGACCTCAGCATCGCCGGCATCGCCCGCAAGATCGCCGACCTGGCCGAGCGGACCCGGACCAACAAGGTGACCCCCGACGAGCTCGGCGGTGGCACCTTCACGCTGACCAACACCGGTAGCCGGGGCGCGCTGTTCGACACCCCGATCATCAACCAGCCGCAGGTCGCGATCCTGGGCACCGGTTCGGTCGTCAAGAGGGCGGTCGTGGTGCAGGACGAGGACCTGGGCGAGGTCGTGGCGGTGCGCTCGATGGTGTACCTGGCCCTGTCCTACGACCACCGCATCGTCGACGGCGCCGACGCCGCCCGCTTCCTCACCACGGTGAAGGACCGGCTGGAGGCCGGCGCGTTCCACGGTGAGCTCGGCCTGAGCTGAGCCCACCCGCACGACCACCTCGGGCCCCGGCGGACTCCGCCGGGGCCCGACGTGCCCTCCGGCCCCGTTGCGGGCACGCTGGAGGACGTCGATCCACCCCCGACCCGGAGGACTCCCCAGACCATGCGCATCGCGGTGACCGGTTCCTCCGGTCTGGTCGGCACCGAACTCGTCCGCACGCTGACGGCCGACGGGCACGACGTCCGCCGTCTGGTGCGCCGGACGCCCCGCACGGCCGACGAGCACCGTTGGGACCCCGCCCACCACCAGCTCGACGACGGGGTCCTCGCCGACGTCGACGCGGTGGTCAACCTGGCCGGCGTCGGCATCGGGGACAAGCGCTGGACCGACGCCTACAAGCGCGAGGTCCTCGACAGCCGCGTGGACAGCACCACCACCGTGGCCGCCGCACTGGCCCAGGCGGCGGCGGCCGACCCCGACCGGCCCCGGGTGCTGCTGTCGGCCTCAGCGGTCGGCTACTACGGGGACGGCGGCGCCGAGGTGCTCGACGAGCGCAGCCCCGCCGGGAGCGACTTCCTCGCCGACGTCTGCGTCCAGTGGGAGGCCGCGACCGCGCCCGCCGAGGCCGCCGGCATCCGGGTTGCACACCTGCGCACGGGCCTGGTGCTCGCGCGCGGCGGGATGATGGCCAAGATCCGACCGCTGTTCCAGCTCGGCGTGGGCGGGAAGCTCGGCTCCGGTGACCAGTGGTGGCCCTGGATCAGCCTGCGCGACGAGGTCGACGCCATCCGCTTCCTGCTCACCGCCGACGTGGCCGGGCCGGTCAACCTCACCGGACCCGAGCCGGTCACCAACGCCGCCTTCACCGAGGCCCTCGGCCGGGTGCTGCACCGACCCACGGTGTTGCCCGTCCCGGGTTTCGCGCTGTCGGCGGTGCTCGGTGAGTTCGCCCGTCTCGGGGTGCTGGCCGGTCAGCGGGCCCTGCCCCGGGTGCTGATGGAGGCCGGGTTCACCTTCACCCACGGCGACGTCGAGTCGGCCCTGCGGTGGGCGCTCGACCAGCACTGACCCCGGCGTCACGGCAGTGCCTCCGCGGCGCTGATCCGCCATCCTGACTCCCCCGGGACCAGCGTGAGCGACACCGCGCGGTCCCCGCGGCCGGCCATCTGCTGAGCACCGGTCGCGGACACCAGCACGTAGCCGGGCACCCGATCGACCACGCGCAGGCGCACCCCGCCGGGCACCGGCACCGCGTCGGAGACCGAGAGCACGTCCGGGGCGAAGCCCTCGAGTTGCTGCCCGGCTGCGGACAGCGCGGTCGACCAGGCGGCGTCCGCCTCCAGCAGGGGACTGCCGGGGGCGAAGGCCCCGGCCAGGGCAGCGGGGTCGGCCGCGGTCAGGGCAGCCGCGCGGCGGGCGTACAGCTGGGCGAGCACCTGCACCCAGCCCGCGTCGTCGGAGGGGGTCGCCGGGGCGCCGGCCGCCGAGAGCCGCACGGGGATCGAGTAGGACGCCGAGGTGACCGGCCCGCG
>NZ_JAMXRZ010000132.1 GCF_024124375.1 Klenkia sp. PcliD-1-E | reverse complement strand
GGCGCGCGCGGCCTCGGCGGCCGCGGCGCCGGCGGCGCGCTCCTGCGCCCGGCGCAGCTCCAGCACCGGCTGCAGCCGGAAGGCGGCCCGCTTCACGAGCCCGTCACGATGCGGTGCAGCTCGTCCCAGGCGGCGTCGGGCGAGGTGGTGTCCTCGACCGCCTGGCGCAGGAAGCCGGTGAGCTGCGGCTCGAGCAGCCGGGCGCGGTCGACCAGCGGGTCGCTGCCCTCGGTGTAGGCGCCGATCTCGATGAGCTCGCGGGCGTCGCGCAGCGCGCCGAGCAGCCGCCGGGCCTCGCGGGCGTCGGCCATCCGGTGGGGCGCGGTGACCGCCGAGGCGACCCGGGAGATCGACTCCAGGACGTCGATGGCCGGGAAGTGGCCGGCGGTGGCCATCTGCCGGGTGAGCACCACGTGCCCGTCGAGGATGGACCGTGCGGTGTCGGCGATGGGTTCGTTGTGGTCGTCGCCCTCGACCAGCACCGTGTACAGCCCGGTGATCGACCCGACCGCGCCGGTGCCGGCCTTCTCCAGCAGCCGCGGCATCATCGCGAACACGCTCGGCGGGTAGCCCCGGGTCGCCGGCGGCTCGCCCGCGGAGAGGCCGACCTCGCGCTGGGCCATCGCGGTGCGGGTGATGGAGTCCATGAGCAGCAGCACGTCGCGGCCGGCGTCGCGGAAGTCCTCGGCGATCCGGGTGGCCACGAACGCCGCGCGGAGCCGGACCAGCGGGGGCTCGTCGGAGGTCGCGACCACCACGACGGTGTTGGCCATGCCCTCGGCGCCGAGGTTCTCCTCGAGGAACTCCCGGACCTCGCGACCACGCTCGCCGATCAGCCCGATGACCCGGACGTCGGCGTCGGTGCCGCGGGTGATCTGGGCCAGCAGGGTCGACTTGCCGACGCCGGAGCCGGCGAAGATGCCCAGCCGCTGCCCGCGCCCGGCCGGGACGAGGGTGTCCAGCGCGCGGACGCCGAAGGACAGCGGCTGCGCGACGCGGGCGCGGGAGAGTGCGTGCGGGGTCTGGGTGGCCAGGTCGACGAAGCGGGCCCGGCCGGCCAGCGGGGGACCGCCGTCCACCGGGCGGCCCAGGCCGTCGAGCACTCGGCCGAGCAGCGCCGTCCCGACCGGGACCTGCAGCGGGCGGCCGGTCGCGCGCACCCGTGACCCGACGTGCACCCCGTGCACCTCGCCCAGGGGCATGCAGGTCAACCGGTCCCGGTGCAGGGCCACGACCTCCGCGCGCAGCGGCTCGCCCAGGCCGCCCGACCCGGCGATCTCCACGACGTCGCCGACCGCGGCGGTGACGCCCTCCACCGAGATGGTCAGGCCCATGGCGCCGGTGACGGTGCCGGTGCACACCGGGCGGGCGGCGGTGCGGGCCCGCGCGAGGACGTCGGCGACGCTCATGCGCCGAGCACGTCCCGGACCCGCTGCAGCGCCGGGCCCAGCTGGGCGTCGACGCGCTGCACGCCGGTCTCGGCGACGGCGCCGGCGTGCTCGACCTGCGGGTCGGCGACCAGCCGGACCGAGGCGGGCAGGCCGGCCAGCACCACGGGGTCGATCCGCTCGAGGTCGTCGGGGTTCAGCCGGACGACGGTCGGGCCGTCTTCCGGGCTGAGCGCCAGCGCCCGGCGCAGCGCGTCCACCCCGGGCTGGGTGGCGACCGCGAGCTCCCGGTCGAAGACCTCCTCGACCAGCGTCAGCACCGACCCCAGGACGAGCTGGTCGAAGGTCTCCCCGCCCACCGGCGGGGTGGCGTCGACCTGCGCGCAGGCAGCCGTGAGCGCGGCGACGGTGGAGGCGATCCGGGACTCCCAGCGCTGCTGGACGGCCAGCAACCGGGCCTCCGCCTCGGCCTCGACCCGGGCCACGGCGGCCTCGGCCTGCGCCATGCCCTCGGCGTGCCCGGCCGCCCAGCCCTCGGTCCGGGCCTGCTCGCGCAGCCGGTGCAGCTCGGCGGCGTAGACGTCCTCCAGCCGGGGGGCGGGCACGTCGCCGACCCGGCGGCCGGCCCGCTCCGGGGAGCGTCGGTCGGCCACGTAGGGGACGGCGGCGGCCGCGGCGTCGGCCCGGAGCACCGACGTCGGCACGTCGGGCTCGGCGCCGATCCGGGCCAGCACCGGGCGCTGCACCCGCACCGGGGCGTCGCGGACCACCCGGCCGGCACCGGGCGAGCGGTCCCAGGCCACGGCGCGCGCCGCGGAGTCCCCGCGCAGCACGGCCCCCTCAGGCGATGAGGTCATCGTCGCCCCCCCGGTCGATGGTGATCTGGCCGGACTCCTCCATCGTGCGCAGGACCGCGACCACGCGGGCCTGGGCCTCGCCGACCGTGGCCGCGCGGACCGGGCCGAGCAGCTCGATCTCGTCGGTGAGGTCGAGCGCGGCGCGCTCGGAGAGGTTGCGCATGACCTTGTCGCGGACGTCGTCCCGCACGCCCTTGAGCGCGGCGGCCAGGTCGGCGGGGGAGACCTCGCGGAGCACCAGCTGCATGGACCGGTCGTCGACGATGACGATGTCCTCGAAGACGAACATCTGCGAGCGCACCCGCTCGGCCAGCTCCGGGTCGTTGGTGGCCAGGGCCTCCAGGATCGACTTCTCCGTCGGCCGGGACGCCCGGTTGATGATCTCGACCAGGGTCTCGACGCCGCCGGCGGCCGGCAGGTCGGGGGAGGACAGCAGCGAGCCCATCCGGCGTCCGATCTCGTCCTCGACGAGCCGCACGACCTCGGGGGTGGTGCGGTCCATCATGGCGATGCGCAGCGCGACGTCGGCCTGCCGATCCGGGTCCAGCCGGCTCATCAGCTCGGCGGACTGCGGGGCGGGCAGGTGCGCCAGCACCAGCGCGATGATCTGCGGGTGCTCCTCGCGCACGAACGACAGCAGCTGGCGGGTGTCGGCGTTGCGCAGCGAGGTGAACGGCGGCTCCTCGTAGACGCTCTGCAGCCGGCCGAGCACGGCCTCGGCCTCCGCGTCGCCGAGCCCGGCGGTGAGGGCCTGGCGGGCGAACTCCAGACCACCGGCCCCGACGGCCGGTGCGTGCAGCATCCGGTCGTGGAACTCGAACAGGACGTCGTCGATGTCGGCCGGGTCCACGGACTTCAGCCGCATGAGCTCACCGGTGAGGGCGTCGATCTCCTCCGGGGTGAGCTGGGCCATGACGGCGCCCGCTTCCTCCCGGGTCATCTGGGCAAGGAACAGGGCAGCCTTGCGGAGTCCGGAGAGGTCGCGTCGGGGCAGGCGGACGGGAGCCCGGTCGGGGTCGCCCCCGGGCTCCAGGCCCACCATCTGCTCGACGGACGCCAGGGTCATGTCCGGCTCTCGGCCAACCAGCCGCGCAGGGTCGACGCCACGGCGTCGGGCTGCGACTCGATCATGTTCGTGATCTCACCGCGCAGGCGCTGGCGCTCCATGGCCTCGACGGCGGCCGCGGTGCGCGACTGCAGGCCGGCGTCGCGGGTGCTGGCCACCTGCAGCGCCTCGAGGTCGTCGTAGTCGCCGTCCAGCTCCTCGTAGTCCTCGTCCGGGTCGCCCTTCTTGCGGTTCTTCAGCCAGACCAGCAGCAGGACCAGCAGCAGGCCGCCGACGATGGCGCCGGTCTTGACCATCGACCACATCTGCTCGCTGGCGGCGGCCTCGTTGGCGGCGGCGATGCCGGCCTGGGCGGCGTCGGCGGCGGCGGTGCTGAAGGCCATCGAGGAGACGGTGATCGCGTCGCCGCGGGCCGGGTCCAGCGAGACGGCCTGGCTGACCAGGTCCTGGATGGTGCCGTTGGGCACGGTGCTGCCGCCGGCGGTGTTGAGCGCGACCGCGACGGTCAGCCGCTCGACCTGGCCCGGGGTGGACACGGTGTTGGTGACGGTCGTGTTGATCGGGTTGTTGACCGTCGTGGAGTTCTTGTCGTAGTTGCCGTCGCCGCCGGTGGTGGCCCCGGTGGTGCCGTCGGTGCCCAGGACGCCGCTGACGCCCGTGCCGCTGCCGGTGTAGGTCTCCGACGTCGTCGCCTCCGACGTCGCGGGGATCTCCACCGGGTAGCTGTAGGTGGTTGCGGTGCTCTGGCTCTGGTCGAAGTTCATCGTCGCGGCGACCGTGACGATGGAGTTGCCCGGGCCGACGATCTGGTCCAGCAGGTGCTGGGCGTTGGCCTGCAGGGTGTTCTGGAAGGTCGCCGTCGCGTCGCTCTGGCCGCTGGTGCCACCGACGCTGCCGGCCGCGGACAGCAGCTGGCCGTCGGTGTTGGTGACGGTGACGTCGGCGGGCTTCATCCCCGAGATGGAGCCGGCGACCAGGTTCACGATCGACTGCACCTGCTCGCTGGACAGGTCGGTGCCGGGGGTGAGGTCCAGCAGCACCGACGCGGTCGGGTCGCTGGTGTCGGTCACGAAGACCTCGTCCTTGGGCATCGCGATGTGCACGGCGGCGGTCCGCACGCCGTTCATCGACTCGAGGGTGTTGTTCAGCTCGCCCTCGAGCGCCCGCTGGTAGGTCGTCTGCTGCTGGAACTCGCTGGTCGTGATGCCGCCCTGGTCCAGCAGCGCGTAGCCGGAGTCGCTGCCGGCCTGGGGGGTGAGGCCCTTGCCGGCCATGGACAGCCGGAGGCTGTAGACCTGGTCCTTGGGGACCAGGATCGTGTCGGTGCCCTGCAGCTGGTAGGACACGCCCTCGGTGTCCAGCTCGTCGCGGATGGCCGAGGCGTCGCTGGCCGACAGGTTGGAGAACAGTGGCTCGTAGGTCGGCGTGGTCACCCAGCGGACGAAGAAGAAGGAGCCCAGGGCGAGGCCGAGCACGAGGACGGCCGCGACGGCCTTCTGCTGGAAGGTCATCGTGGCCAGCGTCGTGCGCGCCCGGTCCAGCGGGCCGGCAAGAACGGCGGGCATCAGACCGGCATCCTCATGATCTCGTTGAAGGCCTCGACGGCCTTGTTCTTGATGGTGACGACGGCGGTCGTGGCGAGCTTGGCCTCGTTCGCCGCGATCATGTAGTCGTGGACGTCCTGCAGGTCACCGGTGGCGGCCTGCTGGGCGTAGGTATCGGCAGTGCTCTGCAGGCCCTGCAGCTGCCCGATGGAGGAGGACAGCAGGTCGGCGAAGGAGCTGCCGTCGGCGGTCCGCGGCACGGCCGTGGTGCCGCTCTGGCCGGCCACGGCGGCGCTGCCCGCGGTGACGACGCCGTTGGTCAGCATCCCGGCGATGTTCCCCGCCGGCACGCTGTTGCTGACGCCGTTGTTGTAGTAGCCGGAGCTGACCCCGACGCCGGTGCCGGTGGTGAGCGCGAGCGGGTTGACGGTCACAGGTTCTTCCCGAGCGAGAGGGCCGCCTGGTAGGCGTCGGTGGCGCGCGAGATGGCGCTGATGTTGGCCTGGTAGCCGCGCTGCGCGATGAGCAGGTTGGTCATCTGGGTGCCCAGGTCGATGTCGGGCAGCCGCACGTAGCCCTCGTCGTCGGCCAGCGGGTTGTCGGGGGAGTAGACGAGCTTGCCCTCGCCGCTGCCGAAGGCCGCGCCGGCCACCCGGACGCCGCCGGTGCCCGAGCCGTAGTCCACGGCCTGAGCCACGATGAAGCGCTCCTTGAACGCCTCCTGGCCCGGTGCCGCGGCGGTGTTGATGTTGGCGATGTTGTCCGAGACCGCGTCCAGGTACTTGCGGTGCAGCGTCATGCCGGAGCCCGAGATCCGCAGGGCGTCGAAGGTACTCATCACTGCGTCCGCATCGCGGCGCTGAGGAGGTCGTACTTGCCGTTGAGGGCCTGCAGCGCCAGCTGGTAGCGCAGGCCGGTCTCGGTGGCGATGACGGTCTCGGAGTCCAGGTCGACGTTGTTGCCGTCGGTCCGGGTGGCGGCCAGCGAGCGGTGCACGGAGCCGCCGCCGACGGCGATGCCGCGGCCGTCGGAGAGCTCGGAGCGCAGCGAGGACTCGAAGTCGGTCCGGCCGGCGAGGAAGCCGGGGGTGTTGACGTTCGCGATGTTGTCGTTGCTGACCCGCTGACGCTGCGCCAGGCCGGTGAGGGCCGCGTGCAACGCCGTCATCGTGGTGTCGGAGATGCCGATCACCGGACGACCGTCCGCTCCATGTCACTACCTCCGCGGTGCTCGCGCGGACCCTCGGGAAGGCAGGTCCGTCGCGTGCACCCGTCATCGGCAGTGCGCAGGCCCGTCGTGACCACCGTGGCCGTGGCGACGTGTGTGACGAGCGGGGCTGCGCGTGCGGAGGGGGGCGATGGGGTGGCGCAGGGAGTATCGACACGCGTGGGTCGATGTTGAGTCGTGCCAGCTCAGCGGCCCGGACAGCACAGGACCCCCCAGTCCGGCCGAGGTCGGGCTGGGGGGTCCTGCGGAGATCTGCTCAGCGGTGGGTCAGACCGGCCGGTCGATGAAGGAGGACACCGGACGGCTCGGGGACTGCGACATGCGGGCCGCGAGGTCCCGCTGGCGGCGGGACTGCGTGATGCCCTCGACGAGGGCCTCGGCCACGGCGAGCTGGTGCTGCAGCAGGCGGGCGGCCCGCTCGCGCAGGTCGTCGGGCAGCGGGCCCAGGCCGCTGGGCGGGACCCAGTCGGTGGACCGGCGTCCCCAGGCGGCGATCTCGTCGGGCGAGGCGCCGGCCAGGGTCCGCTCGGCGGAGCGGGTGTCGTCCTCGAGGTCGTCCAGGGCCTCGGCCCACGTGCGCGGCGGGGTGTCCGAGCCGCGCCTGCGGTCCTCCCGCCGGTCCTCGGTGCGGCCGGCCGCGACCGTGGGCCAGGGAGTGCCCCCGCCGAGCGGCCGGACGCCGGGCAGGCTCATCCGGCGCTCTGGCCGCTGAGGATCGCCGCGGCCTCGGCCCAGGCGTCCCGCAGCGGCTCGACCACCGTGCGGCAGTCGGCCACCCGGCGGGCGTCGCCCTTGACGTTGGCCAGCACCATCTCGCCGTACAGCCAGGTGTAGAGCGAGCTGAGCGCGCCCGCGCCCTCCCACACCTCGGGGTTCAGCGTGCTGTGCAGCTCGAGCACGATGTCCTGCGCGTGCATGAGCTGCGCGCTGGCCTCCACGCGGTCGCCCTCGCCCAGGGCGGCCTCGGCGCGGACCAGGTCGAGCGCGAGCCGGTCGTAGAGCATGACCAGCAGGCGCTGGGGGGAGGCGGTCTCCACGGCGGAGGACTGGTAACGGGAGCGCAGGGCGGCGGTCATTCGGGATCTCCTGGGCGACGGGGGAGCGGGCTGGTCAGGACGTCTTGTTCGGGTTGTACAGCTGGCCGATCTGCGAGCTCAGCCAGGACGACTGGTTCTTGATCGTGTTGAGCGCGGTCTCCAGCGCGGTGAACTGCTTGGTCAGCGTGTCCTGACGGGCGGCGAGCCGGATGTCGAAGGCGTCGATCCGGTCCTGCAGCGAGTCGGCCAGGCTGTCCCGGCCCTCCGCCAGCTGGACGAGCGTGCCGGTCGACGAGTTGCTGGCCGTCTTGGCCAGGGCAGCGAGCTTGCCGGCGATGCCGTCGACCGCCGGGGTGGTGACGCCGTTGGTCGTCGAGGCGGCCGTGCCGGAGAGGATCGCGGTGACGGTGGTGGGGTCGCTGGCGAGCTTGGCCGCGAACACCGACGCGTCGAAGGCGATCGTGCCGTCCTTGTTGAGCTGCAGCCCGATGGTGGCCGCGCTCTTGCCACCGATCGCCGACGACACCGCCGTCAGCACCTGGTCGGACAACCCGGTCAGCGCCCGGTCGCCCTGCAGGGTGGCCACAGCGGCTCCGGGGGTGGACTGCGTGTACCCCTTGATGAGGCCGAGCGCGCCGTTGACGGAGTCCACCAAGGTCTGGACCTTCGTCGTGAGCGCGCTGGCGTCAGCGCCCACGGTGATCGTGGTCGGCTCGAAAGCGCTGGGGTCCGCCTTGGACACCGTCCAGGAGACACCCGGGATGACGCCGGTGAACGTGTTGGTGGACGAGGAGATCTGGCGCCCGTTGCCGTCGAGGCTGATGACCGCGTTGCGCTCGGCCCGGCTGAGCTCGAAGCCGCTCTCGGCGGTGCTGGCGTCCTCGTCCGCACCCTGGAGGGTGCGGGCGCCGGCCGTGCCGGTGCCGTCGCTGGTGACCTGGAGCCGGAACTCGGTCGGCCCCAGTTGGACGATGGTGGCGCGCACCCCGTAGCCGGCGCCGTTGATGGCGGCGACCGCGTCGGAGAGGGTGGCGTCCGCCGGCAGGTTGATCTGCCCGACGGTGGCACCGGAGCTGTCCAGCACCTTGATGGGCCATGCGGGCTTGGGCTGGCTGTCGGCGCGGGCGGTGGCCGACGTCCAGCTGCTGGTGCTCAGCACCTGCTTGCTGGCGGCGGTCTGCTCGACCCGGAAGCTGAGGGAGGACCCGTCGAGGGCGGCCGAGGTCGCGGTGGCGGTGACGGCGCTGTTGGTGCTCGAGGCGGTCCGTGCGGCCGCCAGGCCGGCGCTCGTCAGGGCCTCGGCCGCGCTGCGGACGGCGTCGAAGCGGGTGTTCACCGCGCGGTAGGCGGTGGCCTTGGCCTGGGCCACGGACAACTGCGTCTTGAGCAGGTCCTGCGGCTTGGCCTCGATCTTCATCAGGTTGCTGATGATCGACGTCGTGTCCAGGCCGGAGGCCAGTCCGTCGATCCCCATGGTCACCATCGCGCTGTCTCCTCCTCCGGAACGGGTCGTGGTCGGGTGGTGCTCCCTCTACATCGGCTGCCGTGACTCCACCTTGAGCCGAGGGCGCGCTCCCACTCGTCGGGGTGACCCCGGACAGCAGTGAGGGGGGTGGCCGGCTGGCCACCCCCCTCACCGGGAGTGCTGTGCTGCGGGTGTCCTACCCGCCTCAGCTCACTGCAGGAGCTTGAGGACCGACTGGGACGCCTGGTTGGCCTGGGCCAGCATGGCCGTACCGGCCTGGACCAGGATCTGGTTCTTGCTGAACTCGGTCATCTCCGACGCCATGTCGACGTCGACGATGCGCGAGCGGCTGGCCGTCAGGTTCTCCACGGCGATGTTCAGGTTCGCCGTGGTCTGCTCGAGCCGGTTCTGGACCGCACCCAGGTTGGCGCGAGCGGTCGAGACAGCGCTGATGGCCTTGTCCAGCAGACCCAGTGCAGCGTCGGGGCCACCGACGGTGGTCACGTCGATGCCCGCCACACCGAGGTCGGCCGCGGAGAAGCCGCCCGTCGCCGCGGCAGCCGCGGTGTTGGTGGTGGCCGCGTTGATGCCGCCACCGGCCGTGATGGCTCCGGTCGCCGTGGCGTCCTTCGCCTTGACCTGCAGCCCGCCGAGGCTGTCGACCGAAGCGGTGTAGGCCAGCTTGAACGCGGTGTCGGCGTTCAGCTGAGCAGCGATCGTGTTGGCGTTGGTGGAGGCGGTCAGCACCGCGGTCGTCGTGGTGACGCCGTTGAGCGTGAACGTGGCAGCAGCCGCGGTGGTGGCAGCGGCACCGTTCGCCCAGTTGCTGACAGCGCCGGACACGCCAGTCGACTTGACGCTGGCCGAGATGGTCTCCGCCGCGTTCGCACCGACCTGGAAGGTGCCGCTGTACGTACCGTCCAGCAGTGCCTTGCCGTTGAACTTGGTGGTGCCGGAGATGCGGGTCAGCTCCGCGTTCAGCTGGGTGATCTCGGACTGGATGTTGCCCTTGGCGGCGTCGGACAGACCGCCGTCGTTGGCCGCCTGCACCGACAGGTCGCGCATGCGCTGGAGGATGCCCTGGGTGGTGGCCAGCGCGCCTTCAGCGGTCTGCACGACGCTGACGCCGTCCTGGGTGTTGCGGATGGCGACCTTGAGGCCACCGATCTGGGACTTCATGCCCTCGGAGATGGCCAGACCCGCAGCGTCGTCCGCAGCGCGGTTGATGCGGAAACCGGAGGACAGCTTCTCCAGCGACTTGCTCATCGCCGAGTCGTTGACCGACAGGTTGCGGTAGGCGTTCATCGCCGCGGTGTTGGTGTTGATGCGCATGCCCATGGTGATCCTCCTGGATGTGGGGCGGTGCTGGGTTGTCCCGCTGCATCCGTGCTGCGGGTGGTACGGGGGTGTTTACGGCTGGTCGGGGCCGTGGCTTGAGTCGAATCCCCGAGATTTCGCCGGAGGGGTCAGGCCGGCTGGCCGAAGGCCCGGCGGACCGCCGCGGCGGTGCGCGGGGGCGGGGGGTAGAAGGCCCGCGAGGCCACCGGTCGGGCCCGCTCGCTGGTCCGCTCCAGCACCTGGGCGACGTAGCCGGCCTGCTGGGTGCGGGCCCGCACGCCGCCGGCGGCCGCCACCGGGCGCTCCTCCCAGGCCTCGCTCATCGCGGCGTGCAGCAGCACCAGGGCCCGCGCACGCATCTGCGAGACCCGCGACAGGGTCACCCCGAGGTCGACCGCGATGTCGGTCAGGGATTCATCACCGAAGAAACTCCGCTCGACCACCTCGCCCAGCCGGTCGGGCAGCGCGGCCATGGCCTCGTGCAGGTGACGGGCCCGCTCCCGCTTGACGACCGCGCGCTCCGGGGAGTCCCCGGTGGCCGGGACGTCGAAGGTCGCGCCGTCCTCGCCGGTCGACGCGTCGATGCTCACCATCACCGCGCGGTGCACGTCGACCTGCAGGGCCGACAGCTCGGTGGGGGAGACGTCCAGCTCGGCGGCCAGCTCGGCCCGCGTGGGCGGGCGGCCCAGCCGCGCGGCGAGCGCGTCGGCGGCGGCGTCGGAGCGGCGGGCC
>NZ_JAMXRZ010000131.1 GCF_024124375.1 Klenkia sp. PcliD-1-E | reverse complement strand
GCGGCCACCGCGGCGCTGCGGCTGCGCCCGGTCCCCGACCTGCTGGGCCGGCTGCGGCAGGTGCTGGCCCGCCGCTGAGCCGTCCGCTCAGCCCCGGGGGTCGGCGAGGTCCAGGTAGCCGCAGTGGTGGCTGATCAGCACCGGCAGGTCACCGAGCACGTCGGCGAGCGCGGCCCGCACGGCCCCGGGGGCGCCCGGCCCGCCGGCGGCCAGCTCGGCGGCCTCCCACAGGTCAGCCGCCGCACCCGTGCCCTCCCAGCGGAGCGCGGTGGCCCGGGGCAGCTCCAGCACCGGCCAGCCCGGGAGCCCGAGGGCGCGGGTGGACGGGTCCTGACCCGCGCCGATGCCCACCAGCAGCGGTCGGGCCACGAAGCGGCGGGCCACGGCCTCCCGGTCGTCGCCGGCGGACGGCACGGGCACCAGCAGCGACCGGTCGACCAGCGCGGCCACGACGGCGTCCGGCTCGGCCACCCCGACCGCGGCGGCACGGGCCAGCAGCTGGTCGGACCCGCACAACGGGTCGTCCCCGGCCAGGCCGTGCGCCAGGTCCCACACCCGGGCCTCGTCGTCGTCCAGGGCGTGCCGGACCCAGCCCAACCGCACCGACCCGGCGACCGGCACGGGCAGGGTCTCCGGCCCCAACCGGAAGCCCACGGGCAGGACGACGGTCACGGCCGACCCACCGCGGTGTCGACGTAGGCCGCGGTGGCCGACAGCAGCGCCGGCAGCGAGGCGACGAGGTCGGCCAGCAGCAGGTCGGGGTCGCCGACCTGCGGTTCGTCGACGCCGGCGTCGCGGTGGCCGGCGGCGTGCCAGGTCACCGACGTCCACAGGTCGGCGAACAGCGGACCCCACGCCCACACGTCGCGCAGCGGCCGGGACAGCTCCACGACCGGGTGGCCGGGCAGGCCGACCTGGTGCAGCCCGGGCCGGCCCTCGACCTCGCCGAGGCCCGGCTGCAGCGGGTGCAGGGTGTGCGCGGCGGCCCAGGCGCGCCGGCCGTCGGGGGTGTCCTCGAGCTCGGCGAGGGCGCCCAGGCGGCGCAGCCGCGCCCAGCCGGCCCGGGTGTCGGCCTCGTCCAGGCCCCAGCGCCGGACGAGGGCTTCCGCGTCGGCGGGGTCACCCGACCGCCGGGCCGCCTCCCACAGGTGGGTGGCCGGGCCGTCCAGCTCCACCTGCGCGCCGTCCAGCTGCACGAACCCCCGCGCCGCCCGCGGGTCGGGACCGCCGGCGGGGGACAGGTCGACCACGGTGAGCCGGCGGCCGAGCGGGACGACCCTCACCCCGGGGCCCCGGCGTCGCGGGGCACGTCGAGGTAGAGCACCCCGGCGGCCAGCAGCTCGGGCAGCCGGGTCACCAGCCGCTCCAGGACGGCGTCCGCGTCGTCCCCGGGGACGGCGGAGGCGCCGGCGAGCCCGGCCGCGGCCGCGGCGAGGTCGGGGAACAGGTGCGCCCACGCCCAGATGTCGAAGGCCTCGGGGTCCAGGGTCGCGGTGGGCGAGACCCAGGTGCCGACGACGCGGGCGCCGTCCTCGCCCGCCAGCGTGCCCAGGCCCAGGGGCTGCACCCGGTGTGCCCGGGCGAAGGTCCGCCGCGCCCCGGGGGTGTCCTCGACCCGCACCAGCAGGCCGCGCCCGACCAGGGCATCGACCACCTGCGGGTCCAGCGCGTCGCCGGGTGCGCCCAGCGCCAGCTCCCAGGTGGTGCGCTCCACCTCGCCCTGCAGCTTCGGGGTCCCCCAGCCCACCCGCACCACGTGGTGCCGGGCGGGGGCGCCGGGGGCCGGGTGGAAAGGACCCAGGGCGTGGCCGACCCGCAGCAGGAGCGTCACGCCGCGACCCCCCAGGTGTCCAGGCAGACGGCGCCGGTGGCCAGCAGCGGGTGCAGCGCGGTGAGCAGGCCGGTCAGCAGCTCGGCCGGCTCGACCAGGCCGGGGTCGGTGGCCCCGGCCCGGGCCGCGATCGTCGCGGCGGCCGTGCACGCCCGCCACAGGCTGGTCTCCAGGTGCGCCCACGCGAACAGGTCGTAGGTGGTGGAGCTCCCGACCGCGAGCAGGTGGTCGGTGGTGCCCATCCGGTGGACCAGGGGTGACCGGGCGGTGTTGCCCAGGCCGGTGGTCAGCGGCATCAGCCGCACCCGGTCGGCGAGGTCCCGCGCCGACGGGCCGCCGGGTTCGACCCGGGCCAGCAGACCGCGCCCGGCCAGCGACGCCAGGTGGCCCTCGGCCCCGGCGAGGCCGGCCTGCTCGGCGGCGGCCAGGACCCCGGCCGCGCCCCAGGGGGCGTCCCCGCCCGCCGGGTCGCCGTGGGCCAGCGACCAGACGGCGAACTCGGCCAGGTCCAGCTCCTCGACGTCGGCGCCCAGACGCACCTGCACCGCGCCGCGGTCGGCGGCCAGGCCGAGGGAGTGGCCGATCGGCAGGACCAGCTCCACCGGGGCCGCGGGAACGGACATCGCCGCGACCCTATCGTCGCCGGGTCGGCCCGGGACGGGTGTGCCAACCTCGGCCCCGTGACCGCCCCGCGCCGCCCGCCCCTGATGGAGAGCCGCAAGGTGCTGGCCGCCGCCCGCCCGCCCGAGGGCACCGGTCCCACGACGGCGGCGGTGCTGCGCGGCCTGGCGCGGGTCCGTCCGCCGCTGCCGGTGCTGCTCGCAACGGTGCTGCTCGCCCTGGTCCCGCTGGCCCTGCTCGTCGTCGCGGTGCGGTACGCCGTGGGCATCGCCGGCAACGACTGGCCCCTGGCCGGCAAGCTCGTCGGGGGCGTCCTGCTCTGCGGGGTGCTGTTCCTGCTGTCCGCGCTGTCCTACCGCGGCACCAAGCGGGTGCTGCACCTGGGGTCCTACTCCGAGGGCTTCTTCCCGGCCCGGCTGCTGACCGTCGCCTGCGTCGTGACCGGCCTGTTCCTGGCGAAGTACGTGCTCCTGGACGGCGAGCCCACCGACCCGACGATGGTGGTGCCCTTCGTCGCGCTTGCGGTGGCCTGGGCACCGTGGCCGCTGCTCCTGCTGCCCTCGGCGCAGGCCTGGCCGCGCCGGGTCGCGCTGCGCTGGTCCCGCCCCGCCCGGGACGCCGACGAGGCCCTGCTCCTGGCGCTGCTGGCCCCGCACCCGTGCCCCGGTGGTCCGGCACCGTGGCCCTACGCCGTGGACCCGCTGGTGACCGGGACCGGGCCGGGCTGGCGGGTGCACGGCCCCTGCCCCCGCTGCGGGCAGCCCGTCGACGTCCCCGTGCGCGCCCCGGAGGTGCCGGCCGACGGCCTCGGCGGAGGGGACCTGCACGCCCTGCGCACCCGCACGGCCCCGGCGGCGGGGGACGCGCCGGACGCCGTCCCGCGGCTGGACGACGGCTCGCTGGCGCTGCTGCGGGCCCGCGCGGCGACCGGGGTGACGGTGCACGACCGGCTGCTGGCCCTCGTCCCGGACGGTGCGGACACCGTGCCCGCCCGCCGGCGCACCGGCACACCGGTCCCCCTGCTGACGCCGGAGGCCGAGTTCAGCCGGTCGACCCTGCAGCGCGGGCGCGAGCTCCAGGCTGCGCTGCTGTCGGCCGCGGACGCGGAGCTGGCCCGCCGCCGGGGGTGAGCGGGCCGGTCAGCGCTGGGCGCGGATCTGGGTGCTGGTCTGGGACAGCGGCTCCCAGGCGTCGGGGTGCTTCTGCCCCGAGTCGACCACCCAGCCCGGTGTGCGGGTGGCGCTGCGCGAGGACGTCGTCGAGCCGCGGCGGGTGGCCGGGCGGGCGCTGAGCTTGACGATCAGCGCGAGCAGCCCGACCAGTGCCAGGAGCACACCACCGATGATCACCAGCGTCGACATCATGACCTCGACGCTAGGTGACGGCCCGGTCCGTCGCCCCGACAGATGTCACCGAACATGACTGAGTAGTCGCGGAGAGTGTGCCAATTCTGGTCACACCCGCCCCACGGGTCACCGGGTGGTGGACAGCAGCGCCGACAGCGCATCCCACCGGCTGATGGCGCACCCGTCGGTGCGGCTGAACGAGGCGTCGACCGGCTGCCCGGCGACCGTCCCGCTGACCGTGGCCGTCTGCGGGCCGTCGTACTGCTGGGTGCAGACCGCGCCGGGGTCGGGCGCGGCGAACCCGGCCGGGCCCACCGCGGCGACCTGCGCGCAGGCGGCCGCAGGGTCGGGCACGTCCCCGCCGGTGGGGTCGCAGCTCAGGGTGCCGACGACGACCGACTCCCCGGTGCCGTCGGGGTCCACCACGACCGTGAGCGCGGTGCCGCCGACCGCGGTGGGCGTGGCGTCGGAGCTCGGTGCCGACGACGGGGCCGACGAGGACGTGGTCGGTGCGGCTGCCTGGTCCCCGCCGCCCCCGCAGCCGGCCAGCAGCAGGGCCACCCCGACCAGCAGCGCACGCCTCACGGCTCGGCGTCCAGCAGGTCGGCCAGCACGCGGGGCAGCACGTCGTCGGGCACGGCTCCCGGGTCGGGCAGCGACTCCAGGGCCAGGCCGTGGGTGAGCGCCAGGATCACGACGGTCAGCCTGCCCGCATCCCACCCGGTCTGCACGGGGTGCTCGGCCAGGAACCGCTCCACGGCACCGGCGACCCGGGAGCGCAGCTCGCGCCGGGAGGCCACGAAGGCGGAGCGGACGGCGGGGTCGCGCACCGCCCGCTGCCAGAACTCCAGGTACAGCAGCTGCCACGCCGCGTCGGGCCGCGACAGCTGCTCACCGACGGCGGCCAGGGCCCCGGGCAGGTCCGCGGTGGCGGCGAGCGCCTCCTCCACGGCGGCGACCCGGGCGGCGCCCTCGGCGGCCATCAGTGCGAGGAACAGCTCGTCCTTGCTGCCGAAGTTGGAGTAGACCGCGCCCTTGGTGAAGCCCGCGGCCGCGGCGACCAGGTCGGTGCTGGCCCCGGCGAACCCGCGCTCGGCGAAGACCCCCCGCGCCGCCTCGAGGACCCGCGCCCGCACCTGCTCCCGACGCGGGCGGGTGCGCACCGTCACGTCGTCCTGCCTTGCCCCGGCCACGACGGCGAGCATACTCATCGGTATCGGATACGCACTGGTATCGAGGAGTCGAGGATGAGCACGCATGGCCAGCACGAGGCGCCGCGACGGGAGCTGCTGCCCGGGGTGACCCGGCGCGCCGCCGTCCTGGTGGTCGGTGTCCTGCTGCTGCAGCTGGGCTTCGTGCTCAGCTACGTCGGGGCCTTCCACGCCCCGGTGCCCCGGGAGGTCCCGCTGGCCGTCGTCGCGCCCGGGGACGCCGCGGACCAGGTCGTCGCCCAGCTCGACGGGTTGCCCGGCCGCCCGCTGGAGGCCACCGCGTACGGCAGCGAGGGCGACGCCCGGCAGGCGCTGGCCGACCGCGACGTCGACGGCGTCCTGCTGGTCGGCAGCGGCAGCCAGGACACCCTGCTGGTGGCCGGCGCCGAGGGCGGGGCGGTGGCCACGGCGCTGGAGCAGGTGCTCGGCCAGGCCGACGCCGCTCAGCAGCGCACCCTCACCACGACCGACGCGGTCCGGGCCGGGGACGGCGACGCCCGCGGCCTCACCGCGTTCTACCTGGCCGTGGGCTGGGTGGTCGGCGGCTACCTGGTCGCCTCCATCATCGGGGTCAGCGCCGGTTCACGGCCGGCCACCCGCGGCCGGGCCGGCACCCGGCTCGCGGCGCTGGCGGTCTACGCCCTGGTCAGCGGCCTGGGCGGGGCGCTGATCGCCGGCCCGGTCCTGGGCGCCCTCGACGGCGGCCACACCCTGGCGCTGACCCTCCTCGGGGCGCTGCTGGTCTTCGCCGTCGGCGCCGCCACGGCCGCCCTGCAGGTGTGGACCGGGCTGGTCGGCATCGGGCTGGCCATCCTGGCCTTCGTGGTCCTGGGCAACCCCAGCGCCGGGGGTGCCTACCCCGCGCCGCTGCTGCCGCCGTTCTGGGCCGCGATCGGCCCGTGGCTCCCGCCGGGTGCGGGGACGGGCGCGGTCCGCGGCATCGTCTACTTCGACGGAGCCGGTGCCGGCCAGGCCGTGGCGGTGCTGGCCGGCTACGCCGTCGCCGGTGTGCTGGCGACCGTGCTCGGTGCGGGTCGGGGGGCTCAGCCCGCGATCGGCAGCCCGGTGTAGTTCTCGGCGAGCTCGCGCTGGGCGGCCTCGGAGGTGAACACCCGGCGCAGCTGGGAGAGCTGCAGCTGCTGGTCGAACTCGTCGCCCCCCTGCGCCGCCGACACGGTGTGCAGCATCGAGGTCATCCACCAGGAGAAGTGGGTGCACCGCCAGATCCGGCGCAGCGCGGTGTCGGAGTAGGCGTCGACGAGGTCGGTCTCCTTCTCCTGCAGCAACCGGACCAGCGCGGTGGCCAGCAGCGTCACGTCGGCCACCGCGAGGTTGAGGCCCTTGGCGCCGGTCGGGGGCACGATGTGCGCGGCGTCGCCGGCCAGGAACAGCCGGCCGTGCCGCATCGGGGTGGAGACGAACGAGCGCATCGGCAGGATCGACTTCTCGGTGATCGGACCCCGGTTGACCGACCAGCCGGGCAGGCCGAGCCGCTCGTCCAGGGCGTCCCAGATCCGCTCGTCGGACCAGTCCTCGATCTTCTCCGTGGGGTCGACCTGCACGTACAGGCGGGAGACGCTCGGCGAGCGCATCGAGTAGAGCGCGAACCCGTCGGGGTGCCAGGCGTAGACGAGGTCGTCCGTCGCCGGTGCGGCGTCGGCCAGGATGCCCAGCCAGGAGAAGGGGTAGACCCGCTCCCACACCTTCCCGCCGGTCGCCGCGGTGACCAGCGGCCGGGAGACGCCGTGGAACCCGTCGGCACCCACGACGACGTCGCAGTGCAGCTCCTGGGCCGCGCCGTCGGCGTCGGTGAAGGTGATCCGGGGGGATTCGGTGTCCACGTCGTGCGGCTGCACGTCCGACACCTCGAACAGCAGCGGCGGGCCCTCGTCCAGCTGCGTGGCGATGAGGTCCTTGACCACCTCGGTCTGCCCGTAGACCCACACCGTGCGCCCGCACAGCTCCTCGAAGTCCAGGTGCACCCGCTCGCCGGGGATCTGCAGGTGGATGCCGTGGTGGTGCAGGCCCTCGCGGTCCAGCCGGTCCCCGACGCCGACGTCGCGCAGGGTCTGCACCGTGTGGCTCTCCAGGATGCCGGCGCGGATGCGGGCCTCCACGTAGGCCCGGTCCCGGTTCTCCAGCACCACGGAGTCGATGCCCTGCACGTGCAGGAGCCGCGACAGCAGCAGCCCGGCCGGTCCGGCCCCGATGATCCCCACCTGAGTACGCACGACCCGAGTGTGACCACGGCGACGTCGCGGCGGCGAGGTCAGCTTCCCGCTGAGCGGAACTCCTCGGTGCGGGCCAGCTCGCGGCCGATCCCGCGGGCGGCGACCTGCAGCACGGGGACCAGCCGGGTCAGGTCGCGGTCGGCCCGGTGCGTGGGGACGACGATGCCGAGGGCCGCGGCCACCACCGACCGGCCGTCGGCCAGCTCCACGGTCACCGGGACGGCGACCGACGCCGCGCCCAGCGACATCTCCTCCGACGTCCGGGCCGACCCCGACCGGCGGACCTCGGTCAGCTCCCGGCCCAGCCGCACCGGGTCCACCACGGTGTGCCGGGTCTGCCGTTCGGGGGCCCGCAGGGCCTGCTCGACCACCTCGGCGGGCGCGGCGGCCAGCAGCACCTTGCCCACCCCGACCGCGTGCAGCGGCAGCCGGCTGCCGACCTGGCTGACCACCGGCACCGACTCGCGGCCGGAGACCCGGTCGACGTAGAGGGCGTGCAGGCCGTCGCGCACCGCCAGGTGCACCGTGTCGCGGGTGGCGGTGTGCACGTCGAGCAGGAAGGGGCTGGCCACCTGGCGCAGCTCGGCCTGCACCGGGGCCAGCAGACCCAGGTCCCACAGCCGGCGGCCGATCTCGTAGCGGCCGTCGACCCGGCGGGCCAGCGCGCCCCAGCCGGCGAGCTCGGCCAGCAACCGGTGCGTCGTGGTCAGCGGGGTGCCGCTGCGGGCGGCGATCTCCGACAGGGTCAGCCTCGGGTGCTCGGCGTCGAAGGCCTCCAGCACGCCCAGCGCCCGGGAGGTCACCGACCGCCCCGTCGACGCGCTGCCTCCGGCCATTCGACGTCCTTTCCACCCAGCGGGAAGGTCAGGGTGCCAGACGCGTCGGGCGTCTCGTACGTTCCGGGGCATGACCGGGACCACATCGGGGACCACATCGCGGCTGGTGCTGCCGACCTACCTCCGCGAGGGGGAGGGCCAGCGGACCCCCGTCGCCTTCGACGGCTACCGCTCCACCGGCCTGCGCGCCCCGCTGCGCACCCCGGTCGACCTGCCGCACCGCCTCACCGAGGTCACCGGCCCCGTGCTGGGCGAGGACCGGGTGGCCCCCGGCGACGCCGACCTGACGCTGCGCGCGGGCGGGGAGGCGCAGGGCCAGCGGATCATCGTGTTCGGCCGGGTGCTCGACAGCGGCGGCCGGCCCGTGCCGGGCGCGCTGCTGGAGATCTGGCAGGCCAACGCGGCCGGCCGCTACCGCCACGTGGTGGACAACTGGCCGGCCCCCCTGGACCCGCACTTCGACGGTCTGGGCCGGGTGGTCACCGACTCCCTGGGCCGCTACGAGTTCACGACGATCAAGCCCGGCGCCTACCCGTGGGGCAACCACCACAACGCGTGGCGCCCGGCGCACATCCACTTCTCGCTGTTCGGCCGGGCCTTCACCCAGCGCCTGGTCACCCAGATGTACTTCCCCGACGACCCGCTGTTCGGCCAGGACCCCATCTACAACGCCATCCCGCCGGCCGCCCGGCACCGCGCGGTGGCCGGTTTCGACCTGGGCCGCACCCAGCCGGACTGGGCGCTGGCCTTCTCCTGGGACATCGTGCTGCGCGGCACCGACCAGACCCCCTTCGAGACCGACGACGACGGAGATGTCGCATGACCGGCCCCCAGCACGACTCACCGCTGGTGCGCGACGCCGACGAGACCAACGACCGCCGCCCGGGCACCCCGCGCCGCGGCACCGGCTTCCTGGACGAGCCCTTCGTGCTGCGCACCACGCCCAGCGCGACCGTGGGGCCCTACCTGGCCATCGGCCTGACCTGGCCGGACGGCGCCGACGCGGTCGCGCCGGGCACCGAGGGGGAGATCTGGCTGCGCGGCACCGTCCACGACGGCGCCGGCGATGTCGTCCCCGACGCGATGGTGGAGACCTGGCAGGCCGACCCCGACGGCCGGTTCGCCCACCCCGACGACCCGCGCGGGTCGGCCACCACCCCGGGCTTCCGCGGCTTCGGGCGCTCGGCCACCCCCGGCGGGGAGTTCGCCGTGCGCACCCTCAAGCCCGGCCCGGTGCCCGACGGCGCGGGCGGCCTGCAGGCCCCGCACGTCGACGTGTCGGTCTTCGCCCGCGGCCTGCTGGACCGGGTGGTCACCCGCGTCTACTTCGCCGACGAGGCCGAGGCCAACGCCACCGACCCGGTGCTGTCCGCGCTGCCGGAGGACCGTCGGCGCACGCTGGTCGCCCGGCGCACCGAGGACGGCTACCGGTTCGACATCCACCTGCAGGGCGAGGACGAGACCGTCTTCTTCGCCGTCTGAGGGTCCCTGTGAGGATGACCCCATGACCGGGCTCTGGGACGGCACCTTCGCCCGCGGGGGTGCCGCCGCGGCGGTCTCCGACGACGCCTGGTTGCAGGCGATGCTCGACGTCGAGGCCGCACTGGCCCGGGCCGCCGCCCGCTGCGGCCTGGTCAGCGAGACCGCGGCCGCGGAGGTCACCCGGGTGGCCGGCGCGCCCGGCGCGCTGGACGTCGCCGCCGTGGTCGCCCGTGCCGCCGACGCCGGCGACCCGGTGCCGCCGCTGGTCCGGGTGCTGGCCGACGCCGTGGGCCCGCACGCCGCCGGCGCGGTGCACGTGGGCGCCACCAGCCAGGACGTCGTGGACACCGCCATGGTGCTGCTGGCCCGCCGGGCGCTCGCCGCGGTCGACGCCGACCTGGCGGCCGCCGCCGCGGCCGCTGCGCGGCTGGCCGCCGACCACCGGGACGACGTCACCATCGGCCGCACCCTGCTGCAGCAGGCGCTGCCCACCACCGCCGGGCTCAAGGCCGCCACCTGGCTGACCGGCCTGGAGGGCGCCCGCGCACGGCTGGCCGCGGTCGACGCCGCCCTGCCCGTGCAGTACGGCGGCGCGGTCGGCACCCTGGCCGCCAGCGACGGCTCCGGGGTCGACGTCCGCGCCGCGCTGGCCGACGAGCTGGGGCTCACCACCACGCCCGTCCCGTGGTTCACCGTGCGGCTGCCGGTCGCCGACCTCGCCGGCGCGCTCGGGGCCGCAGCGGGCGTGGTCGCGACGGTCGCCGTCGACGTCGTGCTGCTGGCCCAGACCGAGGTGGCCGAGGCCGCCGAGTCGGGGGAGGGGCGGGGTGGGTCGAGCGCGATGCCGCACAAGCGCAACCCGGTCGCCGCGATCTCCGCCCGCGCCTGCGCCCGCCGCGCCCCCGGCCTGGTCGGCACCCTGTTCGCCGCCATGGAGCAGGAGCACGAGCGCTCCGCCGGCGCCTGGCACAGCGAATGGCCGACGCTCTCGGCGCTGCTGGCCACGGTCGGCTCGGCGGCGGCCTGGCTGGCCGACTGCCTCGGCGGGCTGCAGCTGGACACCGCCCGGATGTCCGCCGTCGTCGAGGCGGCCAGCGGGGCCCGGCTGGCCGGCGCGCTGGCCGGCGCGCTCACGCCCAC
>NZ_JAMXRZ010000130.1 GCF_024124375.1 Klenkia sp. PcliD-1-E | reverse complement strand
GGTCGGCCGCGGGTGTGGCGGCGACCCCGGTCGCCCACCCGGACCGCCCGGTGCGGTTGCGGCCGGAGGAGCGCCCGCCGGTGCCGGTGCGGCTCACCCGTCGCGGCCGCGTCGTGCTCGGCGGGCTCGGCGTGGTCACCGCCGTCGCCGTCGCCGCCCTCGTCGGCCCGGCGGTGTCTGGGTCCTCCGCCGGTCCCGAGCTCGAGCTGGCCGGTCGCGCGACGGTGACCGTGCACAGCGGCGACACCCTGTGGTCCATCGCCCGCGACGTCGCCCCCGCCTCCGACCCCCGCGAGGTCGTCGACGCCCTGCAGGCAGCCAACGGCCTGTCCGGGGCCGACCTGGTGCCCGGTCAGGTCCTGCTGCTGCCCTGAGCGGTCGCGTCCGGGCGGGCCGGCGGAGAGCTCGTGCTGGTCCCGCGCGTGTCGGGGACCCGTGGGGCGGGTGGTGCGCAGAGGTGCCCAGGACCGGCCGCGGTGGTCGTCGACTTCTGGGAAGACGACACGCCGGTTTCGGGTTGCGTACCAGTAGGGGTGCAGAGCTAGTCTCACCACAACATCTAGTAGTTACAGCGATGTTGTTCCGTCCACAGGCTGTTCCCCAGCTTTCCCCGAGGTCGTCCACCGGATGTCCCCCGCGGGGTCCACAGGGAACCGCCACGGTCCCGGGAGGAGACGATCCGGTGCGCTGCCCGTTCTGCCACAACCCCGACAGCCGTGTCGTCGACTCGCGGGAGACCGACGAGGGGGCGACCACCCGCCGTCGGCGGTCGTGCCCCGGGTGCGGCCGGCGGTTCACCACCGTCGAGGAGGCCGTGCTGGCCGTCGTCAAGCGCAGCGGGGTGACCGAGCCGTTCAACCGGGCCAAGGTCATCGCCGGTGTGCGCCGCGCCTGCCAGGGGCGCCCCGTCGACGAGGACCAGCTGGCGGTGCTCGCCGCCCAGGTCGAGGACGCGGTGCGCTGCACCGGCTCGGCCGAGGTGCCCAGCCACGACGTCGGCCTGGCCATCCTGCGGCCGCTGCGCGACCTCGACGAGGTGGCCTACCTCCGGTTCGCCAGCGTGTACCGGTCCTTCAGCTCCGCGGCGGACTTCGAGAAGGAGATCGCCGAGATGCGCGCCAAGCGCGCGTCGGTCGCCGAGATCGCCTCGGCCGACCTGCCGCCCCCGGTCATCCCGCGCGCCGGCGGCAGCGTCGCCGGCGACCCGCAGGCCGGCGCCCCGCAGTCCTCCGCCCCGCACCCCGGCGCCCCGCCGGGCGCCACCGACCCGACCGGCTGACCGACAGCTGATCGCACCCCGCGGACTTCCCCGCCGCCGGGGCCCTGCCCGGCGCCGTCGCCGTGGCCGACCGCACCACCCAGCACCGCAGCACGAACCACCGGCGTCACGTCGACGCCACCCGCACCGACCCACCGGCCGGCGCAGCCACACCGATCCCAGGGGGAGTCGTGACCGAGACCACCGACCGCATCTCGAACGGGCGCAAGCGCGCCGGCAAGTCCGCCGAGCGCAAGGGGCTCACCGTCCAGCGCGTGTTCACCACCGCCGGCGTGCACCCCTACGACGAGGTGACCTGGGAGCGCCGGGACGTCGTCATGACCAACTGGCGCGACGGCTCGATCAACTTCGAGCAGCGGGGTGTGGAGTTCCCGTCGGAGTGGTCGATCAACGCCACCAACATCGTCACGACCAAGTACTTCCGCGGCGCCGTCGGCACCCCGGCCCGAGAGACCAGCCTCCGCCAGCTCATCGACCGGGTGGTGCTCACCTACACCCAGGCCGGCCGCGAGCACGGCTACTTCGCCACCGAGGGCGACGCCGAGCTGTTCGAGCACGAGCTCACCTGGATGCTGCTGCACCAGTACTTCAGCTTCAACTCCCCCGTCTGGTTCAACGTCGGCACCGCCTCGCCGCAGCAGGTGAGCGCCTGCTTCATCCTCGCCGTCGACGACACGATGGACTCGATCCTGAACTGGTACCGCGAGGAGGGCCTGATCTTCAAGGGCGGCTCCGGCGCCGGCCTCAACCTCTCCCGCATCCGCTCCTCCAAGGAGCTGCTGTCCTCCGGCGGCACCGCCTCGGGCCCGGTGTCCTTCATGCGCGGCGCCGACGCCTCCGCCGGGACCATCAAGTCCGGTGGCGCCACCCGCCGTGCGGCGAAGATGGTCGTCCTGGACATCGACCACCCCGACATCGAGGAGTTCGTCGAGACCAAGGCGCGCGAGGAGGACAAGATCCGCGCGCTGCGCGACGCCGGCTACGACATGGACCTCGGCGGCAAGGACATCACCAGCGTCCAGTACCAGAACGCCAACAACTCCGTCCGGGTCAACGACGAGTTCATGCGGGCGGTCGAGGAGGGCACCGGCTTCGGGCTGCGCTCGCGCACCGACGGCTCGGTCATCGAGACCGTTGACGCCAAGGAGCTGTTCCGCAAGGTCACCCAGGCCGCGTGGGAGTGCGCCGACCCCGGCATCCAGTACGACGACACGATCAACGACTGGCACACCAACCCCGAGACCGGGCGGATCAACGCGTCCAACCCCTGCTCGGAGTACATGAGCCTGGACAACAGCTCGTGCAACCTGGCCTCGCTGAACCTCATGAAGTTCCTCAAGGCCGACGGCACCTTCGACGCCCCGCTGTTCACCCGCGCCGTCGAGCTGATCATCACCGCGATGGACATCTCGATCTGCTTCGCCGACTTCCCGACCGAGCCGATCGGCGACACCACCCGGGCCTACCGCCAGCTGGGCATCGGCTACGCCAACCTCGGCGCGCTGCTCATGGCCACCGGTCACGCCTACGACTCCCGCGGCGGGCAGACCCTGGCCGCTGCCATCACCTCGCTGATGACCGGCACCGCCTACCGCCGCTCGGCCGAGCTCGCCGGTGTGGTCGGTGCCTACGACGGCTACGCCCGCAACGCCTCGGCCCACGCCCGGGTGATGCGCAAGCACGCCGCGGCCAACGACGCCATCCGCCCGGTCGGCGCCGACGACGCCGACGTGCTCAAGGCAGCCACCGCGCAGTGGCAGGAGTGCCTGGCCATCGGCGCCACCCACGGCTGGCGCAACGCGCAGGCCTCGGTGCTGGCCCCCACCGGCACGATCGGCTTCATGATGGACTGCGACACGACCGGCATCGAGCCGGACTTCTCGCTGGTCAAGTTCAAGAAGCTGGTCGGCGGCGGCTCCATGCAGATCGTCAACCAGACGGTGCCGCGGGCGCTGAAGAGCCTGGGCTACCAGGACGAGCAGGTCGAGGCGATCGTCGAGTACATCGCCGAGCACGGCCACGTCGTCGACGCCCCGAGCCTGCGCCCGGAGCACTACGAGGTCTTCGACTGCGCCATGGGCGAGCGGGCCATCTCCCCGATGGGCCACGTCCGGATGATGGCCGCGGTGCAGCCGTTCATCTCGGGTGCGATCTCCAAGACGGTCAACATGCCGGAGACGGCGACCGTCGAGGAGGTCGAGAACATCTACTTCCAGGGCTGGAAGATGGGCATCAAGGCCCTCGCGATCTACCGCGACAACTGCAAGGTCGGCCAGCCGCTGTCCGACGGCGGCAAGAAGAAGGACAAGGCCGTCGAGGAGGCCCCGGCTCCGGTCGCGGCGACCCTGGCCCACCCGGTCCGCAAGCGGCTGCCCAAGAAGCGCACCAGCATGACCACCTCGTTCTCGGTGGCCGGCGCCGAGGGCTACATGACCGCGGGCATGTACGAGGACGGCAGCCTGGGCGAGGTCTTCCTCAAGCTGGGCAAGCAGGGCTCGACCCTGGCCGGTGTCATGGACGCCTTCTCGATCGGCATCTCGCTGGCGCTGCAGCACGGTGTCCCGCTGGAGACCTACATCTCCAAGTTCACCAACATGCGCTTCGAGCCGGCCGGCATGACCGACGACCCGGACATCCGGATCGCCCAGTCGGTGATGGACTACATCTTCCGTCGCCTGGCGCTGGACCACCTGCCGGTGGAGAAGCGCGCCAACCTCGGCATCTTCACCGCCGAGGAGCGCGCCGCGCAGGTCGCCGGGTCCTACGGCTCGGCCTCCACCGCGGTCGTCGAGGAGGACGTGGACCTCGAGGCGCTGCGCGGCTCGGCCCCCACCGAGGCACCCGCCAAGGAGGAGGTCACCCCCGCCGGCCCGACGTCGGTCAAGGAGGCCCACTCCTCGGCCGAGCTGCTGGAGCTGGTGACCGGTACCGCCACCGACGCGCCGCTGTGCATGACCTGCGGCACGAAGATGCGCCCCGCTGGCAGCTGCTACGTCTGCGAGGGCTGCGGCTCCACCAGCGGCTGCAGCTGAGCTGACCGCGCCGACGCCCCGGTCCTCCTCCACGGAGGGCCGGGGCGTCGGCGTACCCGCCACCTGGCGGGCACACGCTGCCGGTGGATGGGGCGGGCGGCCGGTCGTCCTCCCTGACCGGCGTGCATCCTCCGCCACCGACGCCGGTGGCGGAGGATGCACGCTGCTCGTCGCAGCTGATCGATGCCGGGGCCGGGACGTTGGGGTGACTACAGTCCCAGGACGTGGAGGAAGGGCACGGGGTACCGCTCGGTCTCGACGCGCTGACGCTGCTCGCCCTGCAGGCCACCGAGGTCAGCGTCACGATCTCCGACCCCTCGCGACCCGGGAACCCGCTGGTCTGGGTCAACCCGGCCTTCACCGCGACCACCGGCTACGCCGCGCGGGACGCCGTCGGGCGCAACTGCAGCTTCCTGCAGGGCGAGGACACCGACCCCGACGCCGTCACCGAGATCCGGCGGGCGATCCGGGAGCAGCGGTCGGTCACCGTCACGCTGCTCAACCACCGTGCCGACGGCGAGGCGTTCTGGAACCGGCTGAGCATCGACCCGGTCAGCGACGGCGACCGGGTGGTGGCCTACGTCGGCGTGCAGTCCGACGTCACCGCGGAGGTGGAGGCCAACAGCGAGCGCGACGCCGCCCGCGCCTCCGCCGAGGCCGCCCTGGCCCGGGAGACCGCTGCCCGCATCTCCCTGCAGTCGGCGAACCGCCGCCTCCAGCTGATGTCGGCGGCCACCACCACGCTGTCCGCGTCGCTGGACCCGGACGCGATCGTCGCCCAGCTCGCCGACCTGTGCGTCCCGCCGCTGGCCGACTGGCTGTTCGTCGCCGAGACCGACGAGTCGGGGCTGGTCGTGCGGGTGACCACCCGCCACCACGCCCCCGAGGGGCACGAGGAGGCGCTGGACCAGGTGCGCCGGGCCTACGAGGGCCGCCCGCTGCCCACGGTCGCCCCCGCCGCGCAGGCCGTCGCCACCGGCCGCACCGTCACCGTCGCCGACCTGACCCCCGACCGGTTGGCCCCCTACGGCCGCGGGTTGTCCGACCACGTCTACGCCGAGCTCGGCACCGGCGCGCTCGCCGCCGTCCCGCTGGCCGCCCCCGACAGCACCTGGGGTGCCATGGTGCTGGTCCGGGCGACGCCGCAACCCTTCCCGCAGGGCGACCTGGAGGTCGCCGAGGACCTCGGCCGCCGCGCCGGGCAGGCCCTGGCCAACGCCCGGCGCTACGTCCGCGAGGCCACCGTCGCCGAGAGCCTGCAGCGGGCGCTGCTGCCCGGTCTGCCCGACCTGCCCGGGGTCACCGCGGCCGCCGCCTACCGCAGCGCCGTGCTCGGCGCCGCCGTCGGCGGTGACCTCTACGACCTGCTGGACCTCCCCGGCGGCCACGTGGGGGCCGTCGTCGCCGACGTCGCCGGTCACGACATCGACGCCGCGGCGACCATGGGCACCCTGCGCGACCTGGTCCGCTCGCGCAGCTGGGACGAGCCGCCGCCGGACCCGGCCGCCGTCCTCGCCGCCGTCGACCGGCTGATGGACGTGCTGCACGTCCCGGGCCTGGCCACCGCCGCCGTCGTGCAGGCCCGCCGGCCGGTCACCGACGGCGGGCCCTGGACCGTGCGGCACACCAACGCCGGCCACCCACCGGTCCTGGTGCGGCTCCCCGGCGGCGACGTCGAGGCCCTCGGCGGGGACCACGACCTGCTGCTGGGCGCCGCCCCCGGCGCCCGGCGCCGCACGGCCACCCGCGAGCTGCCGGCCGGGTCGCAGCTGCTGCTCTACACCGACGGCCTCGTCGAGCAGCCCGTGCGACCGGGGGAGAGGGAGCGCGACGTCGACCTCGGCATCGCCCGGCTCGTCGAGCGCGTGCAGGCGCTGCCGACGGGTGCGCCGCCGGCCCACGTCGTCGCGGCCGCGGTGGAGCTGGTGGTGGGCCGGCTGGACGACACCGCCGTCCTCGTCGTCCAGCTGGGCTGAGAACCTGTCCCGGTGACCGACGACCTGTACCTGCCGTTCGCCGAGCGCACCCCCGACGGGCAGTACGCCGCGGTCCTGCGGGCCATCGTCACCGAGGGGGAGCGGACGCCGACCCGGCAGGGCATCGAGGCGCTGACCCTCCTGCAGCAGACCACCCGCTACCCGCTGCGCAACGGGTTCCCGCTGATCACCGAGCGGTCGATCAAGGGGTTCTGGCCCAAGGCGGTCGGCGAGCTGTGCGCCTTCATCAACGGCGCCACCACGGTCGAGGAGTTCGCCGCCTTCGGCTGCGACTGGTGGGACGCCTGGGCGACCCCCGAGAAGACCCGCAAGCGCGGCCTGCCCGACGGGTCGCTGGGCCCGGGGTCCTACGGCGGCGCGTTCCACGACTTCCCGGCCCCGCCCGGCCGCGAGCCGATGGACCAGTTCGCCCACCTCGTCGAGCAGCTCACCGAGCTGCCCGAGCTGCGCACCCACTTCGTGTCCCCGTGGATCCCGCAGTACCAGGTCCGCGGCGCGGGCAAGACCCCCGGGACGACGATCGCGCCCTGCCACGGCTGGGTGCACGTCCGCGTCCTGAACGGGACGCTGCACCTGCACATGTTCCAGCGCTCCGGGGACGTCCCGGTCGGGGTGCCGTCGAACATGGCGCAGTACGCCGCGCTGACCCTGATGCTCGCCCAGCTCACCGGCACCCGGCCCGGCACCTTCCACCACACGATCAGCGACGCCCACGTCTACGTCGACCAGCTCGACGCCGTGCAGGAGATGATCACCCGCGAGCCACGCCGGCTGCCGACGCTGACCCTCACCGAGGAGGGCCGGGCGGTCACCGACATCCACGACTTCCGGGCCACCCACTTCCAGCTGTCGGACTACGAGCCGCACCCGGCCATCCGCGGCATCCCGGTCGCCTCGTGACCGGCCCCGTGACGCTCTCCCTGGTCGTCGCGGTCGCCGACGACGGCGTCATCGGCGACCGCAACGGCCTGCCCTGGCACGTCGCCGAGGACCTGCGCCGATTCCGCGAGCTCACCACCGGTCACGTCGTCGTCGCCGGTCGGCTCACCCACGAGTCGGTGGTCGCGCGCCTGGGCCGGCCGCTGCCCGGCCGGCACACCGTCGTCGTCAGCAGGAGCACCCCGCCGGGCGGGCCGCAGGTGTGGACGGCGGGCGCGGCCACCGTCGTGGCCGACCTGGACACCGCGCTGGAGCTGGCCGGGCGGCTGGCCGCGGACGCACCGCACCAGGACGTCGTCGTCATGGGCGGCGCGCAGCTCTACCGGCAGGCACTGCCGCAGGTGGGCACCGTGCACCTGACCCGGGTGCACCTGACCCCCGGCGGCGACACCCGGATGCCCGAGGGCTGGCTGGACGGGTTCGCCGTCGTCGACAGCCGCGACCTGACCACCACCTCGGGCACCGAGGTCACGTTCGAGACGCTCACCCGTGGCTGACCTCTACTGCCCGGCCAACGCCCGCACCCCCGAGCAGGTCGCCCGGATGGCCGACCTGGAGGCGCGCGGGGTCTGCCTGTTCTGCGCCGACACCGGCACCGAGGTCGGCGGGGGCGACCTGGTCACCGAGACCGCGTACTGGCGGGCGCTGCACAACGACTTCCCCTACCGCGGGGCCGCCCAGCACCTGCTGCTGGTGCCGCGCGCGCACGTCACCGACGTGCTCGACCTCGACGACGCCGCCCGCGCCGACCTGTGGACCGTGCTGCGCGCCGTGCGCGGGGACGACCGCGGCCCCTACGGCCTGGGCATGCGCAACGGCCCCTGCGAGGGCACCGGCGGCACCATCGCGCACGTGCACCTGCACGTCCTGGTGCCCGACGGCGAGCAGCCGCTGCGGATGCGCTTCAGCTCGGCCCGTTGACGTCGACCCAGATCAACTCGGTCCCGGCGCCGGCGAGGATCGCCTCGGCGTCGAGCAGGGAGTACGAGCCGCGGAAGAAGCAGCGCGCGAAGCGGGCCTCGGCGACCAGGTAGGCGCACGCCGGGCACGGGAACGCCGAGACGTAGAGGTCCGCGCCGGCGGTGTCGAAGGCGCCCGCCGCGGCCTGCCCGACCAGCGACGCCTCGGCGTGGATCGCCGTCGACAGGTCCGCGCGCAGGCCGCGGGAGAACTCGTTGCGGGGGTCGCCGTCCACGTAGGGCGCGTGCTCGGTCGGCCGGTGCCGGTTGTGGCTGGTGGCCAGCACCCGGCCGTCCCGGGCGGCCAGCGCGCCGACCTGCCGCCACCAGTCCGAGGACCGCTCGCCGGCGGCCACCGCCTGCTGCATGAGCGCCACGTGCACCGGGTCGGTCGTCGTCCCCGCGGTGGCGCCGACCGGGCGCTCCTCCAGCGCCCACTGCCGGTCCCAGCGCAGGAAGGTGCGCGCGAACCGCCAGGTCGTGCCGGGGTGGTCGGCGGCCAGCTCGCGGGTCACCGACTCGTCGGCGGCCAGCACCTCGCGATCCAGGGCAGCGCGCAGGTCGGCCGGCTGCACCACCCGGACGTCGACCCCGTGCTCGGCGGCCAGCACCCGGGCCACGACGTCGGCGGGCAGCCCGCGGATCTCCTTGCGCATCGCCGGGAACCGCTCGGCGAACCCGTCGCCGAGCAGCAGCACCCGGTCCACCTCGGGGTGCTCGGCCAGCAACCGGCGGTGCCCGGCGTGGTAGACCGGCGCGTGCAGCAGCAGCTGGGTCATTCGTCGGTGGCGTTGGCCGCGTCGGCGAGGTGGATCAGCCGCAGCCGCGCCGAGGTGCTCACCGTCGACATCCGGTCCAGCACCACCACCCGGTCGCAGTACTCGGCCTCCAGCCTGGCGACCTCCTCGTCGCTGTAGGTCTCGGCGGTCGCCACCAGCACGCTCGGCCGGACCGCCTTGATCAGCGCCCACGGCGGGTGCTCGACCCGCTTGAGGGTGACGATGCCGACCCCGCGCTGGTGGGTGACCATGCGCAGCCGCTCCATCTCGGGCACGGCCGGGCGGCTGGGGCCCTTGCGCAGGCGCACCTTCTCGTCGCTGTCCACCCCGACGATCAGGAACCCGCCCATCGAGCGGGCCGCCTCCAGGTAACGGCTGTGGCCCTCGTGGATCATGTCGAACGAGCCGCTGGTCAGCACCACCCGCAGGCCCAGGGTCTTCAGCGCCGAGCTCATCGCGGCCAGCCGGTCGAGGTCGTCGACGAAGCGCTCCTCGAAGTGCGACGCGTCCTGGAAAAGGTCGCTGTAGAGCCGGCCCGGCTCGCGGTCCCCACGGTCCTGGCCCACCGCCGCAGGCTACCGGTCCGGCCCTGCCGGTCACGATGCGGTGACGATCCGGCCCGATCCGGTTCCGTGGCTTGCCGGGGCCGGTGGGGCTGTCGTTACCGTCGCTCAGGACACCACCCCGAGATCCGGGGGTGCCGACCGGCGCCGGGGACCGGCCCGCACAGCCTGCGACGCGCAGCTGCGGGACCGACGGCGCGACCGCGGAGCCCGTGTGCCCGCACCACCCTGCCCGTACCACCCTGCCCGTACCACCCTGCCCGACCGGACGCGCCCAGCGCGCTCCGGCGTCCGCGGCTGCCCGACGCCTGCCCGGCGCCCGCCCGACGGCGGTCCCGACGACGAGAGGACGACGTGCCCACGATCCGAGTGAAGGGTCTCCACAAGGTCTACGGACCCCGCCCCGCCGCAGCGGTGCAGGAACTACGGGCCGGCACCACCGTGGCCCAGCTGCGCGACCGCGGCACCACCGCCGCCGTGGTCGACGTCGACCTGTCCGTCGAGGCGGGCGAGGTGTTCGTCGTCATGGGGCTGTCCGGCTCGGGGAAGTCGACCCTGCTGCGCATGCTCAACGGGCTGGTGCCCCCCACCGAGGGGTCGGTGCACGTCGACGGCGTGGACCTGACCGACCTGGACCCGGCCGCGCTGCGGGAGGTCCGCCAGCAGCGGATCAGCATGGTCTTCCAGCACTTCGCGCTGCTGCCCCACCGTTCGGTGCTGCAGAACGCGGCCTACGCCCTCGAGGTGCGGGGGGTGGACCGGACCACCCGCGAGGCCCGTGCGGCCGACGCGCTGTCCCGGGTCGGGCTCGCCGACCGCGCCGACGCCGCACCGGCCGAGCTCTCCGGTGGCATGCAGCAGCGGGTGGGGCTGGCCCGCGCGCTGGCCGCCGACACCGACGTCCTGCTGATGGACGAGGCGTTCAGCGCCCTGGACCCGCTCATCCGCCGCGGCATGCAGGACCAGCTGCTGGAGCTGCAGCGCGAGCTGGGCAAGACCATCGTGTTCATCACCCACGACCTCGACGAGGCCATGCGTCTCGGTGACCGCGTCGCGATCATGCGCGACGGGCGGGTCGTGCAGTGCGACACCCCCGAGCAGATCCTGGCCGCCCCCGCCGACGACCACGTGGCCCGCTTCCTCGCCGACGTCGACCGCGCCCGGGTGCGCACCGCCGGGGCGCTGGCGGAGCCCGTCGCGGTCTGCCCGGCCGCGGCGGGTACCGCCGACGCGGTCGCCGAGCTGACCCGCACCGGCGCCGACCACCTCGTGGTCGCCGACCCCGGCGGCCCGGTCCGCGGC
>NZ_JAMXRZ010000012.1 GCF_024124375.1 Klenkia sp. PcliD-1-E | reverse complement strand
CCCGCTGAGAGGCTGACGCAACGGTCAGCCCCTCAGCGATCCCCGACCAGAACACCCGCATGTTCGCCCGAGTCGCCACGAGCCCCACCCCTCAGCTGGGGTGATGCAACGACCGGTTGACACCGAGCCAGCTGATCCACGCCGCGGGCGGTCAGTGGCGGATGCCCGCCTGCACCATCAGCGGCAGGATGTCGCTCTCGAAGACGTCGAGCTCCTGCACCGGGTCGATGAGACCCATGATCATGCCGTCCATGCCGGCCTTGTTCAGCTTCACCAGCTCCTCGGTGACCTGCTCCGGGGTGCCGACGATCGGGTAGCCGCCCCAGCCGGCGATGAAGCGCTCCTGGTACTCCTTGACCACGTGGTCGAAGGACTGCGAGGCGCCCGAGCTGGCGATCTTGATGACGTTGCCGGCGGCGCCCCAGTCGCCCTCGTCGATCACGTTCTGGAAGGCGGCCTTGGCCTCGGCCTCGGTGTCGCGGCAGACGATGAGCCCGTAGGTCATGGTCTGGATGTCGCGCTGGTGCTCGGTGCGGGCCTTCTCCTTGAGCGTGGACGTGTAGCTCGTGACGTTCTCCAGGGTGTCCAGCGAGGCGAAGTTGACGTCGACGTTGCGGGCGGAGAACTCGATGCCGGCGGGGGAGTTGCCGGCGTTGATGAGCGCCGGGCGCGGGCCCTGGATCGGCTTGGGGTAGGCCTCGACGTCCATGCCGTGGAAGTACTTCCCGTCGACGTCGAAGCTGCCCTGCTCGGTCCACAGCTTGTTCGCGAAGTCCAGCCACTCCTGGCCGAACGCGTAGCGCTCGTCGTGCTCGCGCTGCTCGCGACCGAACATCTCCATCTCGGGGGTCACCCAGCCCATCACCAGGTTGAGCACGAACCGGCCGCCGGAGATGTGGTCGATCGTGGTGGCCTGCTTGGCCGAGACGATCGGGTGCATGGTGGGCAGGTGCGAGGTCGCGGCGATCGCGATGTTCTCGGTGGCCTCGGCCAGGCCCGCGGCCCACGTGTAGGTCTCGAAGCAGTTGCCGTTGAAGTTGGTCGAGCCGCCGAAGCCCTTCCAGCGGGCGACCGGGACCATCGCCTCGAAGCCCAGCCGGTCGGCCTTCTGGGCGATGGCCTTGGTGTGCTCCCAGGTGATCTCGTAGCTGCTGGCCGCGTGGCTCATGATCAGGCCGTAGGAGCAGTTCGTGCCGAACAGGCCGAGCTTCATGCCCTGGTCGTTGAACAGCGGGTTGGTCGTCGTGCGGTCGGCGTGCGGCTGGGTCTCGGCCGGCGGCCGCGGGTCGGTGGGGGCCAGCCCCAGACGCTCGTTGGCGCGCTGGGTGGGACGGTCGTCGGTGGTCGTCACGCGAGCTCCTCGGCGGATCGGCGGGCCGGGCGCGGTGTGCCCTGGGCCACGTTCACCGCCGACGCTAGGAGTGCCCGGCGGCCGCCGACAGCCGCCGAGCGCACTGCCGTGACCGCTCCCGGCAGACCTCCGCGACACCCCGCTGACCTGCACGGGAGCACACCCGGGGCCCCTCGCGCAGCGCTGCGCGAGGGGCCCGGGACGGCGCGGGTCAGGTGCCGGCGACCGGCAGGTCCAGGACGGCGGACAGCCCCCCGGCGGGCAGGGTGGCGGTGCCGAACCGGTGGCCCATCCGCTCCCGCTTGGTGCGCAGGTAGCGCACGTTGTGCGGGGTCTCGACGGTGGGCAGGTGCACCCGGCCGGTGATGGTGAGGCCGTAGCCGTCCAGGCCGCCGTACTTGGCGGGGTTGTTGGTGATGAGCCGGATGCGGGTGGCGCCGAGGTCGCCGAGGATCTGGGCACCGACGCCGTAGGAGCGGCTGTCGACGGGCAGGCCTTGGGCGGTGTTGGCGTCGACGGTGTCCAGGCCCTGCTCCTGCAGGGCGTAGGCGCGGATCTTGTGGCCCAGGCCGATGCCGCGGCCTTCGTGGCCGCGCAGGTAGACCACGGCGCCGACGCCTTCGGCGGAGATGGTGGCCAGGGCCTGCTCGAGCTGGGCGCCGCAGTCGCAGCGCAGGGAGCCCAGGATGTCGCCGGTCAGGCACTCGGAGTGCACCCGCACCAGCGCCCCGGCCGGGGTGCGGGAGGCCGCGGACAGGTCACCCATGACCAGCGCCAGGTGCTCGGTGCCGTCGAGGGTGTTGCGGTAGGCCGCGGCGCGGAACTCGCCGAACTCGGTGGGCATCTGCGCCGACCCGACCAGCTCGACGAGGCGTTCGGTGGCGCGGCGGTGCCGCACCAGGTCGGCGATCGCCAGGATCGGCAGCCCGTGCTCGCGGGCGAACCCGGTCAGCGACGCACCCGCTCGCATGGAGCCGTCCTCGTCCACGATCTCCCCGATCACGCCCACGCCCGAGAGCCCGGCCATGGTGGTGAGGTCGACGGCGGCCTCGGTGTGCCCGGCGCGCACCAGCACCCCGCCGGCGCGGGCGATGAGGGGGAACACGTGCCCGGGACGGCGGAACTCGGCCGCCGGTGCCGAGGTCAGGGCGCGGACGGTGGCGGCGCGGTCGGCGGCCGAGACGCCGGTGGAGGTGTCGTGGTGGTCCACGGTGACGGTGAACGCCGTGCCGTGGGCGTCGGTGTTGTCGGTGACCATGAGCGGCAGCTGCAGCTCCGCCGCGCGGGCGGCGGGCATCGGGGTGCAGACGATGCCGGTGGTGTGCCGCACGAGGAAGGCCATCTGCTCCGGCGTGCACAGCTCGGCGGCCACGACCAGGTCGCCCTCGTTCTCCCGGTCGGCGTCGTCGACGACGACGACCATGCCGCCGGCGGCCAGGGCGGCGACGGCGGTCTGCACCGATTCGGTGGGGGTGCGCTTCACGGGGTGGCCTCCAGTGCGGCGTGGGTGCCGAAGACCCGGGAGTGGTAGGTGAGCGGGGCGCCGTCGACGGTGTCGGCCGCGGTGACCAGGCCGAGGGCGACGACGTGGTCCCCGCCCTCGACCAGGGACTCCACGTCGCAGGCCAGCCACCCGGGCGCGCCGGGCAGCCGGGGCAGGCCGGAGTCGGGCACCCAGTCGACGGCGGCGAACTTGTCCGGGCCCTTGCGGGCGAACGACAGCGCCAGCGCCGACTGGGTGGAGCCGAGCACGTTCACGCCGAACCGGCCGGTGTCCCGGACCAGGGCCAGCAGGTCCGACCCGCGGTCGAGGGAGACCAGCACCATCGGCGGGTCCATCGACAGCGACGCGAACGCCGACACCGTCGTCCCGTGCGGGACGCCGTCGGCCGACACCGCGGTGATGACCGAGACCGGGGTGGCGACCCCGGCCATCACCTCGCGGAACGCCTCGGCCAGCACGGGTCAGCCCAGCTGGAACGGGTCGCGGGTGCCGCCGGTCAGCTCGATGAACACCGACTTGTTCTCGGTGTACTCGTTGACCGCTTCGACGCCGTTCTCCCGGCCGATGCCGGAGTTGCCGAACCCGCCGAAGGGCATGTTCGGGGCGACCACCCGGTAGGCGTTCACCCACACCGTGCCGGCCCGCAGCTTCGCCGCGACCCGGTGCGCGCGGTGCACGTCCTTGGTCCACACCGCCCCGGCCAGGCCGTAGGGGGTGTCGTTGGCCAGCTTCAGCGCCTCGTCCTCCTCGGTGAAGGTGTAGGCGGCCAGCACCGGGCCGAAGACCTCCTCGCGGACGATGGTGTTCTCCGGCCCGACGTTCGTGACCACGGTCGGCTTGACGAACAGCCCGCCGAGCTCCGCGGCCGGCTCGCCGCCGCAGGCGAAGGTGGCGCCCTCGGCCGCAGCGCCCTGCAGGTAGCCGAGCACCTTCTCGTACTGCGGCCGGTTGGCCACCGGGCCCATCTCGGTGTCGGCGTCGTTGGGGTCGCCCAGCACGATCTCGTTCGCCCGGGCGGCGATCTTCTCGACCAGGGCGTCGTGCACGTCGGCGTGCACGATCAGCCGGGAGCCGGCCATGCAGGTCTGGCCGGTGGCGGCGAAGACACCGGCGACCAGGCCGTTGGCCGCGGCGTCGAGGTCGGCGTCGGGGAAGACGATCTGCGGGCTCTTCCCGCCCAGCTCCAGGGTGACCCGGTTGAGGTTGCTCACCGCGGCCCGGGCGACGGCGGCACCGGTGGCGGTGGAGCCGGTGAAGGCCACCTTGTCCACGCCGGAGTGCGAGGCCAGGGCCTCGCCGGTGGCGCGGTCCCAGCCGGTGACCACGTTCAGCACCCCGGCGGGCAGGCCGGCCTCGTGCAGCACCTGGGCGAAGGCGACGGTGGAGGCGGGGGAGTGCTCGGAGGGCTTGACCACGCAGGTGTTGCCGGCGGCGAGCAGTGGCGCGAGCTTGAAGGTCAGCAGCAGCAGCGGGGAGTTCCACGGCGTGATCGCACCGACGACGCCGACCGGCTCGCGCACGGTGTAGCCGAAGTAGTTCGGGTTCACCGGCGGCACGGTGCGGCCCTCGATCTTGTCGGCCAGCCCGGCGAAGTAGTAGTACCAGTTGGGCAGGCCCTTGAGCTGGCCGAGCATCTCGCGCATCAGCTTGCCGGAGTCGTTGACCTCCAGCTGGGCCAGCCGCTCGGCGTTGGCGAGGATCGCGTCGCCGCACGCCCGCATGACCGCGGCGCGCTGGAAGCCGGTCATCCGGCCCCACTCGCCCTCGAAGGCGGTGCGGGCCGAGGCGACGGCCTCGTCGACGTCCTCGGGGGCGCCGTCGGCCAGCACGGCCCAGGCCTGGCCGGTGTAGGGGTTCTGCGACTCGAAGGTCTTCCCGGACCGGGCGTCGACGGTCTTCCCGCCGATGAACAGTCCGAAGGTCTCCAGCTCGGTGGCGGTCGTCATCGACAGCTCCTCAGGTGTTCGAGTGGTGGCGGTCACCCCCGACGGTAGGCACGCCGATCGCGGGCCACCATCCGCTGAGAGCGTCCCGATGACCGGCTACAGCAGCGACGAGTCGAGGACGCCCCGTGCGGTGCGGATGGCCACGGTGCCCCACGCGACCAGCAGCCCGGCGAACAGCACGACCGCGGCGACCTGCAGGAACACCTCGCCGGTGTGCGCGGCCAGCCCGGAGGTGCCGGTGACGACCGTGCCGACCGGGAAGGTGAACGACCACCAGGTGAGGGTGAACGGCAGCCGCGCCCGCGCGGTGCGCACGGTGACCGCGGCCGCGATCCCGGCCCACATCAGCGCGAACCCCCAGACCGGCAGGCCGTAGACCAGGCCGGCGGCCCGGAACGCCGAGGCGTAGGGCTCCGGGACCGCGAGGTGCGCCTGCGTGCCCAGGTTGTTGGCCGCGGTGATCGACTGACCGAGCGGGCCGAGCACGATCCACAGCGTCGGCACCATCGCGGCCGCCCCGACCTTGTGCCGGGCCAGCCGGCCCCACACCAGGGTGATCACCACCAGGCTGGCCAGCAGCGACAAGCCGAACATCGACCAGCAGAGGGTGAACACGGTGGTGCGCAGCTGGCCGGCGGGCAGCTCGGGCACCAGCAGCGCGCCGGTCGCCGCCGACACCATCGGCGGGACCACGGGCATCAGCCACCCGCCGAAGGCGGCGTCCTCGGGGACGTCGTGCCGGGTGAAGACCAGGTACGGGACGGCCACGGCGGTGACCAGTCCGGAGACCGTGCCCGCCACCCAGAGGACGGCGAACACCCCGAGCGCCGCGCCCTCACCGACGAGGTCCGCGCCGACCAGCTGGGTGGCCACCCCGAAGGCCAGCAACGCCATCGGCGGAGCGCCGTAGAAGTGCGCCATCACCGGGTTCGAGGCATGCGCCCGGGCGGCGTCCGGGTGGTGCCGCCAGTGGGCCACGGTCGCGGCCGACACGGCCACCAGCAGCACCCCGGCGAGGACCCAGACCACCTGCGCCAGCAGGCGCAGCCCGGGTAGCTGCACCGGCAGGGTGACCGCGGCGGTCGCGACGATCGACGTCCCCATCACCGAGGCGAACCAGTTGGGCCCGATCGCGGCGACCCTGGGGTGCGCGGGGGCGACGAGGGTGGCGGTCATGCCTCCACGGTGCTGCCGGCGTCCCGTGCGCGGTAGGGGCGTCGTCGCTGTGGATGCACAAGCCGAGCTTGTGGGACAGTCGGCCCCGTGCCCCTCAGCCCGCACGTGCCCGACCTGGGTGCCCTCGAGCTGCTGCTCGACGTCGTGGCCACCGGCAGCATCGGGGCCGCCGGGCGCCGGCACGGCATCAGCCAGCAGGCCGCCTCGGCCCGGCTGCGCACCCTGGAGCGGCAGGCCGGCGTCGCGGTGCTCGACCGCCGGGCACGGGGCACCCGGCTGACCGAGGCGGGCACGGCGTTCGCGTCCTGGGCAGCCCGGGTGGTGGAGGCAGCGGCGGAGCTGGACGCCGGGCTCGCCGCCCTCCGGCACGAGGGCACGGCGCGGTTGCGGCTGGCCGCGAGCATGACCGTCGCCGAGCACCTCGTCCCCGGCTGGCTGGCCGCGCTGCGCCGGCAGGGCGGCCCGGCCCGGGTGCTGCTCACCGCGACCAACAGCGCCGCGGTGGCCGAGCTGGTGCGCACCGGTGCCGTCGACCTCGGACTGGTCGAGGGGCCCGAGCCGCTGACCGACCTGCACCAGGTGGTGGTCGGCCAGGACCGGCTCGTGCTCGTGGTGGCGCCGGACCACCCCTGGGCGAGCAGGCGCCGTCCGGTGGACGCCGCGCTCCTGGCCCGCACCCCGCTGGTCACCCGGGAGCCCGGGTCGGGCACCCGTACCGCCTTCGAGCAGGCCCTCGGGGAGTCCGCCGCGGCCCCGGTCCTGGAGCTGAGCACCGCGACCGCCGTCCGAGAGTCTGTGCGGGCCGGGATCGGACCGGCCGTGCTCTCCCGGCTGGCGGTGGCGGGGGACCTGCGCGAGCACCGGCTGGTCGAGGTCGCGGTCCGCGGGGTCGACCTGCGCCGACGCCTGCGGGCGGTCTGGTCCGGCGGGTCGCAGCTGCCACCCGGCCCCGCCCGCGACCTGCTCGCGGTCGCCGCCGGGTCACCGGCCCGCTGAGGCGACGGCCCTGCGCCCACTGCCGGGACGGGGCATGCTGGGCCGTGTCGGACCGGGGAGTCCAGCCCGTGGCCCCGTCGAGCAGGTCCTCGAGGAGTCAGCATGGGCACCGGGTGGTGGGCGGTCGTCTTCTTCGCCGTCGTCGCGGTCGTGGCCGCGGTCTGGATCGGCAACACGATCCGGTGGACGCGCGCGAACGGGAACCTGGCCCGGCGCAGCGAACCTGCGCTCGGGCCCGGCGCGGGCCGCCGCGGCGCTCGCCTGGTCGTCGGCATCGTGCTGGCAGGGGTCGCCGTCGTCGGGCTGGTGTGGTCGGTCCTCTACGCGACCGCGAGCTGACCGGCGTCAGACCTGCGGCTGCAGGGCGCGGATGGCTGCCGAGCCATGGACGGCGCGGGTCAGGTCGACCAGCGCGCGGCCGTGGGCGGCGGCGAGCTCGGCGGCGTCGGCGGTGAGGTCGGTGCCGTCGAAGTGCGGGTGGGTGAGCACCAGGCCGGGGCTGAGGACCTGGCAGCCGTAGAACCCGGCCAGCAGGCTGCGCAGCGAGTCCTGGGCGAGGAAGTGCTCGGGGGCGTTGTTGGTCATGACGATCGCCGCCGTCGTCCCGGCCAGGTGGGCTTTGGTCTCGGTGGTGTACCGACCGCGCTCGGCGTTCTCGAACAGGTTGCGCAGCAGGCTGGAGAACGACGCCCGGTAGGTGGGGCTGCCGAAGACGACGGCGTCGGCGGCCTCCATCGCGTCCAGCACGGTGGGGACGTCGGTGTCGGCCAGGCTGAGCTTCTCCGTCTCGGCACCGAGGCACCCGGCGAGCACCCCGGCCACGCCGGCGTCCGTGCGGCCGCCGACCGAGGGGCTGCCGACGACCCCCAGCACCTTCACGGGCGGAACTCCCCGCGCGGTTTGTTCGCCCCGCCGGCCCGGTACAGCGAGCTGGGCAGCTCGTGCTCGACGGCGCGCTCGGTGACGGCGGCGGCGGCGAGCACCCGGTCCAGGTCGATGCCGGTCTCCACGCCGGAGTCGGTGAGCCAGTAGACGAGCTCCTCGGTGGCGATGTTGCCGCTGGCCCCCGGGGCGAAGGGGCAGCCGCCGAGGCCGCCGACGGAGGAGTCCAGCTGGGTGACCCCGGCCTGGACGGCGGCCAGCGCGTTGGCCTGGCCGGTCCCGCGGGTGTCGTGGAAGTGCGCGCCCAGCGGCAGGCCCGGGGCGGCCGCGCGGACGGCGTCCAGCAGCTCGACGGTGCGCCGCGGGGTGACCGTGCCGATCGTGTCGCCCAGGCACAGCTGGTCGGCGCCGTTGGCCACGGCGGTGGCGACGACGTCCAGCGTGCGGGACGGATCGGTCCGTCCGTCGAACGGGCAGTCCCACGCGGTGGCGATGATGACCTCCAGCGACCCGCCGGCGGCGTGGCTGACCTCGGCGATGGCGCCGATCGCGTCGGCGGCCTCCGCGGTGGGCTTGCCGGCGTTGGCCCGGGAGTGCGAGTCCGCGGCGCTGACCACGTACTCCAGGTGCGGGATGCCGGCGTCCACCGCGCGCTGCGCGCCGCGCAGGTTGGCGACCAGAGCGGAGAAGTGCACCCCGTCGTACTGGCCCAGCGCCGCGGCGACCTGGTCGGCGTCGGCGAGGGCGGGCACCGCCTTGGGGGAGACGAAGGAGGTCACCTCGATCCGCTGCACGCCGGTGGCGACCAGCGCCTCCAGCATCTCCAGCTTGGCCTCCAGCGGGACCGGGTCCTCCAGCTGGAGGCCGTCGCGCATGCCGACCTCGCGGAGGTCGACCCTCGGTGGCAGCTGCACTCAGATCACCCCTTCGGCGACCAGCGCCGCCACGTCGTCGTCGGTGAGGCCCAGCAGTTCCCCGTAGACCTCGGTGTTGTGCCACCCCGGCGTCGGCGGGCCCGCCCACTTGACCGCCCCCGGCGTGGCCGACAGCTGCGGCGTCACACCGGGACCGAGCACGTCGGCGTCCACCCCGAGGTCGTGGTGGTCCACCAGCATGCCCCGCGCCAGGAACTGCTCGTCGACCACGACGTCGGCGACGGTCGCCACCGGGCCGACGACGACGCCGGCACCGCTGCAGCGGGCCACCACCTCCTCGGGCGGGAGCCCCTTCGCCCAGGCGCCGATCAGCGCGTCGAGCTCGTCCTGGTTCCGCGCCCGGGCGGTGTGGGTGGCGTAGCGCTCGTCGTCGGCCAGCTCGGGGCGGCCCATCGCGGCGCACAGCCGGCGGAACAGGGTGTCCTGGTTCGCCGCGATGATCACGAACGTGCCGTCGGCGGTCTCGTAGCTGTTGGAGGGTGCGATCGCGTCGAGCCGGGTGCCGCTGGGCTGGCGGACCAGCCCGGCTCGCGAGAAGTCGGGGACCATCGACTCGGTCACCGCCAGGCACGAGTCGGTCAGCGCGGCGTCGACGACCTGGCCCTGCCCGGTGCGGGCGCGGGCCACCAGCGCGGTGAGGATGCCCTGGCAGGCGAACATGCCGGCCAGCGAGTCGCCGATCGACAGCGCCATGCGCACCGGCGGCTGGCCGGGGAACCCGGTGACGAACCGCAGCCCGGCGCGGGCCTCGGCGACGCTGGCGTAGCCGGGCTGGGCGGCCATCGGCCCGGTCTGGCCGTAGCCGGAGACCCGGGCGAGCACCAGGCCGGGGTTCGCGGCGGCGAGCCGGTCGTACCCCAGGCCCCAGCGCTCCAGGGTGCCCGGGCGGAAGCTCTCGACCACGACGTCGGCGCCGGCGGCCAGCTCGAGGAACAGCTCCTGGCCGCGCTCCCCGCGCAGGTCGAGGGTGATGCAGCGCTTGTTGCGGGCGTGCACGGTCCAGAAGAACCCGCGGCCGTCCTCGTGGGCCTGGCCCCAGGTGCGCAACGGGTCGGGCCGGTCGGGGGCCTCGACCTTGATGACGTCGGCGCCCTGGTCGCCCAGTAGCCGCCCGGCGAACGGGCCGGCGATCAGGGTGCCGATCTCCAGCACGCGGATGCCCTCGAGCGCTCCGGCGGTCATCTGGCTCCTCACGTCGTCGTGCGGGGACGGGGCCGACGGTAGGGAGGCTCCCCGGCCCGGACCATCCGCGCCCGGCGGACCTGCATCCGCAGAGCGCACGCCTCGCCGGGCCCTCTGGACCCCACATGCGTTGCGCCCTACCTTTCCCCGTGACGCCGGGCACCGCAGCCCGGCCGGACGACGGGAGCACCATGTCCGACATCGTCGAGACGCAGACGCGGATCGCCGACCGCACCCTGACCGCCGTCGAGGAGCTGCTGCGCAGCATCGACGACGGCGACCTGCACGTGGCCGACCCGGGCGGTGGCTGGACCGGCGCCACGGTGGTCAGCCACATGACCCTGGCCGGGCTGCTGTGGGTGGCCGACATCGCGCGGCTGCAGGCCGACCCCGAGCTGGACTTCTTCTACCGGGAGGAGATCGGCCACGACACGATCGGCGCGATCCCGCCCACCGCCGCCGAGGCCGCGGACAAGATCGCCTCGCTGCGCCGCACGATGGTGACGACGCTGCCGATGCACACCGAGGAGATCCTCGCCCGGTCGGTGGAGATCACCACGCTGGGCCGGATGACCGTGGCCGAGTGGCTGCCCATCGTGGTGGGCCACGTCGTGCACCACCGCGACCAGCTGCACGCCGTGCTGAAGTCGCGCGGCAAGCTGCCCGAGCGGTTCGAGGTCCCCGAGGGGTACACCGGCGAGGACGCGGCGTGAAGGCCGTCGTCCTCACCGGTGTCGGCCAGGTCGAGGTCCAGGAGCGTCGCGACCCCACCGCCGACCCGCTGCACGTGGTGGTGCACGTCGACGTCGCCTCGCTGTGCGGCACCGACGCCCACCAGTTCGAGGGCCGCATCGACTCGCCCTTCCCGCGGGTGCCCGGGCACGACTTCGCCGGCACCGTCGTCTCGGTCGGGGAGGGCGTCGACGAGTCGCTGGTCGGCCAGCAGTTCGCGGTCAAGCCCTCGCTGCCGTGCGGGAACTGCGCGGCCTGCGTCGACGGGCCCTCGCTGGACTGCCCGAACAAGAAGCTGATCGGGCTGTGGAGCGACGGCTGCTTCGCCGAGCTGGTCGCGGTCCCCCGGGTGAACCTGGTGCCGATCCCCGACGGCGTGCCGATCTGGGGCGCGGCGCTGCTCGAGCCCTTCGCCGTCGCGCTGAACTGCATCGACCGGCTGCAGATCAAGCTCGGCGACTCGGTGCTGGTGCTCGGGCAGGGCCCGATCGGCCTGGCGGTGGCGCGGTTCGCGGCGCTGAGCGGCGCCGGCCGGCTGACCGTGACCGACGTCCGCGAGGAGGTCTTCGAGGTCTCCCGGGCGTTCGGGGCCACCGACTGCCTGGACAGCCGCACCGACGGGCTCGTGGAGCGGGTGCTGGAGATGCACGGCGGCCGCGGGGCGGACATCGTCGTGGAGACCTCGGGTGCGCCCGCGGCCTCGGCGTCGGTGATCGACCTGGTGCGCAAGGAGGGCAAGGCCAGCTTCATCGGCTACGCCAACGACCTCCCCGGCATCCCCGTCGTCCCGATGATGCTCAAGACCGCGACGGTGTTCGGGGTCGGCGGCAACGGCGGGCGCGGGCAGTACGAGCGGTCCCTGGAGCTCATCCGGGCCGGCCGGGTCGACCTGAGCCCGCTGGTCACGCACCGCTTCTCCCTCGACGACGCCCCGGAGGCCTTCGAGGTCGCCAGCACCAAGCGGGACGGCGCCATCAAGGTGCTGCTGGAGCCCTGACGGCCCCACCCCCCCGCACGGCGTGGATCAGGTCCGACGACGCATGTGCATCCTCCGCCACCGACGTCAGTGGCGGAGGATGCACGGTGGTCGTCCCACCTGATCCACGCCGGGGGAAGGGTCAGCCGCTGACGCGCTTGTAGGGGTCGGGCGGGGCGGCGCCGGCGGCCACGATGCGGTTGCTCCACTCGTCCAGCTGCGCGGTCAGCGACGCGAGGTCGTCCCCGATGGGGGCGAGCACCCGGGCCATGGCCTCGTCGGTGACCTGCTCGATGCGGTCGCGCTCGGCCCGGCCGGTGGCGGTCAGCTCGCCGTCGGCCAGCCAGCCGCGCTCGCGCAGGTCGGCGTCGGCGGCGTCCATCACCTCGGGCGACCAGGCGCGGGTTCCCGCGTAGGCGCGGGGCTCCCACCCGATCCAGTACTCGGTCACCAGGTTCATCTGCACGCCCGACAGCCCGGCGGCGACGTTGGCGGCCTGGTGGGTGTCGCCGCGGTACTCGCGCAGGATGTTCAACGCGTGCCACAGCTGGCCCCACGGGTCGGCGGGCCACTGCAGCGACGCGAGCCCGGCCACCAGCGGGCGGCCGACGACGTCGGCGACGGCGACGTCGGTGGCCCGGCGCAGCTGCGCCACCGCGGTCTCGACGTCGGAGGTCGGGACGTCGCCGAGGATCTCGTGCAGCGACTCCACCGCCCCCTTCTCCCGGGCGGCCAGCACCTGCTCGCGGGTGGCGATGCCCCGCGCCTGGTCGTACAGGGACGTGATCAGCCCCGGCTCGAAGACGCCGAACGCGGCGACGACGACCGGCGCGGTGGGTTCGCCCATCGGCGCGGTGCGGCCCCACACGTAGCCGGTGAGGAACTCCAGGCCGAGCGCCTCCATCGCGGCGTAGGCCGGCTTGCCCCAGAAGCCGATGGTCGCCAGCGGCTCGGCGGCGTCGCGCAGGGACCGGGCGGCCCCGGAGGGGATGCGGGGCGCGGGCCGGCCGGCGGAGGGCTCGGCGAGGAAGGCGGCCGACAGTTCGTCGTAGTCCACGAGGGTGGTCTCCCGGGTCAGTGGCGGAGGGTGGCGGACGGGAGCTCGCCGAAGCGGTCCCGGTACTGCTGGGCGAACCGGCTCTGGTGGAAGAACCCCCAGCGCACGGCGACGTCGGTGACCCGCACCGTGGTGGGGTCGGCGTGCACGAGCTCGGCGCGCACCCGGTCCAGCCGGACCCGGCGCAGGTAGCTCATCGGGGACTCGCCGTACTGCTGTTGGAAGGCCGCGTGCAGGGTGCGCACGCTCATGCAGCCCACCCGCGCCAGCTGCTGGGGGGTGAGCGCCTCGTCGGCGTGCTCCTCCAGGAAGGCCACCACCGGGGCCAGTCGACCGTGCTCCAGGGCCCGGGCCGGGGCGGCCAGGGCGTCGGAGAACTGGTGCCGGCCGGCGTGCAGCAGCTGGGTCATCACGAACGCCTCGAGCTGCTCGCGGGCCAGCGGCATCTCGGCCAGCCCGCCGGGCCGGTCCAGCTCCCGGGCCAGGAACTCCACCGAGTTCAGCAGCGACTGCCCGGCCGGGTCGGTGAGGTCCAGGCCGAAGTCGAAGTCGACCACCTCGGCCACCGACCGGCCGATCAGGTCGCCCAGGTGGGACTCCAGGCTGGCGCGCGGGATCTTGAGGATCAGCTGCTCGGCGTCGGGCGTCCAGCGCACGGTGTTGCGCTGCTGGGGGTTGAGCACCGCGCCCGACGTGCGGGCCACCGTGCGGGTGCGGGCGCCGTCGGAGCGGTCGGCGTCCGTGCTGCCCGCGGTGGTGAGGTTGACGTGGTAGCAGTCCTCGGTGGGCGGCATGACCAGCTCGGTCTGCGCACCGTAGGTCAGGTACCCGAGGGTGAAGTTCCGGTCGGTGACGGCGTTGAGCCGCATCGCCACCTGGTCACCGCGCGCGGTCAGGTCGTGCTGGAGGTAGACCCGCGTGACGGCGTCCTGCGCCTCCTCGAGGCTCCGCGTGCCGACCACGGGGAACCGCGACAGGGGTTGGCCCACGGTCACCTCCACGCGGACGACGGCGTCTCGGATGTGGCCCAGGCCACAGCTTGCGCCCGCAATGTAGGTCGTGCACGACATGAGCACCAGCCGCTGGGTGCGCCGCGGTGTCCGCGCAGCGCACGGGGCGGATGCCGGGCTGCAGCAGGCGGCTGGCCGGGGGGCCGCACGGTCGGTCAAGCTGGGTGCATGACCGCCACCCTCGGCAACGCTGCCGGCACCAGCACCGACGACGCCGCCCTCCGCGAGGTCGAGCAACGGGTGCTCTGGCTGGCCAGCGCCGTCGTCGACCACGCCAACCGGGTGCGGCCCAACCCGACCGGGCTCAAGGTCGGCGGCCACCAGGCGTCGTCCGCCTCGATCACCACGATCATGACCGCGCTGTGGCTGGAGACCCTGGGCCCGGAGGACCGGGTGTCGGTGAAGCCGCACGCCTCGCCGGTGCTGCACGCCCTGGAGTACCTGCTCGGTCAGCTGCCGGCGTCGGCGCTGACCACGCTGCGGGAGTTCGGCGGCCTGCAGTCCTACCCTTCGCGCCTCAAGGACCCGGTGCCGGCCGACTACTCCACCGGCTCGGTGGGCATCGGGGCGACCGCACCGATCTGGGGCGCGATCGCCCGCCGCTACGTCAACACCCAGTTCGGCACGGGCGGCGCGGGTCGGCAGTGGTCGCTGGTCGGCGACGCCGAGCTCGACGAGGGCGCGGTGTGGGAGGCCGTGGTGGACCCGATGGTGGCCGAGCTGGGCGAGGTCTGCTGGGTGGTCGACCTCAACCGGCAGTCCCTGGACCGCGTCGTCCCGACCTTCGGCGCGACCCGGCTGCAGGGCATGTTCGCCGCGGCCGGCTGGCAGGTGCTCACCGTCAAGTACGGCGCCCTGCTGGAGGAGCTCTACACCCGCGAGGGCGGCCCGGAGCTGCGCGACCGGATCGACGAGATGACCAACCCCGAGTACCAGCGGATGCTGCGCCGTTCGGCCGGCGAGCTGCGCGAGCACCTGCCCGGGGACGGCGCCGGGGCCGCCGCGATCGCCGGCCTGATCGCCGGGGTCGCCGACGACGACCTGGTCGCCGCGGTGCGCAACCTCGGCGGGCACGACCTGGCGGCGCTGCGGACGGCGTTCGCCCAGATCGACGACACCCGCCCCACCGTGGTGCTGGCCTACACGCTCAAGGGCTACGGCCTGGCCATCGAGGGCCACCCGCAGAACCACTCCGCGCTGCTCACCGAGGCCCAGCTGCACGAGCTGGCCGACCGGGTGGGCGTGGACCCGGCCGACCCGTGGAGCCGCTTCGACCCCGCCTCGGGTCCGGGCCGGCTGCTGGCCGCGGCCGCCGACCGGCTGCGCCGCGCCCCGCACCAGGGGGCGGCGGCGCCGTCGGTCCCCGGCGACCTGGGCCGGACGCCGAACGGCACCGGCACCACCCAGGCGGCGCTGGGCCGCACCCTGCTCGACCTCAACCGGGCCGCGCCGGAGGCGGGTGCGCGGGTGGTGACGGTCAGCCCCGACGTGTCCAGCTCCACCAACCTGGGCGGCTGGGTGAACAAGGTCGGCGTGTGGGCCGCCGAGGACCGGCGCGACTGGTTCTCCGACGACCCCGAGACGATCCTGCACTGGCGGGAGCGGCCCAGCGGCCAGCACGTGGAGCTGGGCATCGCCGAGGTCAACCTGGTCGGCCTGATGGGCGAGCTGGGCGCGACGTGGTCGCGGTGGGAGCAGCCGCTGCTGCCGATCGGGGTCATGTACGACCCGTTCGTCTCCCGGGCGCTGGAGCCGTGGAGCTTCGGCGTCTACGCCGGCGGCCAGTCGATCCTGGTCGGGACGCCGTCGGGGGTGACGCTGGCCGGCGAGGGCGGGGCGCACCAGTCGATCACCACGCCGTCCATCGGGCTGGAGCAGCCCGGCGTCGTCACCTACGAGCCCGCCTTCGCCCTGGACACCGAGTGGTGCCTGCTCGCCTCCCTCGGCCGGCTGGGCAAGCCCGGCGGCACCAGCGCCTACCTGCGCCTCTCGACCCGGCCGGTCGACCAGACCCTGGCCGCGGTCCCCGAGGACCCGGCCGCCCGCGAGCGCCGCCGTCGTCAGGTGGTGGCCGGGGCCTACGCCCTGCGCCGGGTCGAGAAGCCCGCCGTCACGGTGGTGACCATGGGTGCGCTGGTGCCCGAGGGCCTGGCCGCCGCCGACCGGCTCACCGGCCTGGGCCACCCGGCCGACGTCGTGGTGGTGACCTCACCGGGGCTGCTGTTCCGGGCGCTGCAGGCCCGCCGGGGCCAGGACGACGCCCCCACCGCCGTGCTGGACCAGGCGTTCCCCGCCGATCGGGCAGCACCCATGGTCACCGTGCTGGACGGCCACCCGCACACCCTGGCGTTCCTCGCCGGCATCCACCGGGTGCCCGCCGTGCACCTGGGCGTGACGCGGTTCGGGCAGTCCGGCGACCTGGCCAGCGTCTACCGCCATCACGGCATCGACACCGACTCGGTGGTGGCCGCCGCCCTCGACCTCCTGGACTGACGTGCCGCCGCCGGGTTGATCGCTGCCCGGCGGCGGCACGAGGGGTCAGTGGCGCAGGCCGTTCCTCTTCATGATCGGCATGACCTCGGCGCCGAACTCCTCGAGCTCCGTGGCGTAGTCGTGGAAGCCGAAGATGGCCCCGCCCATGCCGGCCTCGGACAGCTCGTGGAACTGCTCGGCGACCTGCTCCGGCGTCCCGACCAGGTTCGGCCCGCCCCAGCCGGCGATGAACCGCTCCTGGAACTGCTTGATCTGGCTGCCGAAGCTCTGCGACTGGATGCCCAGGACGTCCATGATGATGTTGGCGCCCGGCCAGTCGCCGGCGTCGATGATCGCCTGCTGCGCGGCCTTGGCCTCCTTCTCGGTCTCCCGGCAGATGACCAGGCAGTAGGTCCAGACGTCGATGTCGCGCTCGTACTTGTCGTTGGCCAGCTGCTTGATGCCCTTGATGTAGGCCGGGGCCTCCTCGGTCGGGAGCGCGATGAGGTTGATGTCGACGTTGCGGGCGGAGAACTCCTGGCCGGCGGGGGAGGCACCGGCGTTGAGCAGCGCGGGCCGCGGGGTCTGCACCGGCTTGGGGTAGGCCTTCGCGCCGTGCGAGGTGAAGTGCGTGCCGTCGACGTCGAAGGTGCCGTCCTCGTTCCACAGCTTCATGGCGAAGTCGATCCACTCCTGGCCGAACGCGTAGCGCTCGTCGTGCTCGAGCTGCTTGCGGCCGAACAGCTCCATCTCGGGGGTGAACCAGCCCATGACGAGATTCATCCCGAACCGGCCGTTCGAGATGTGGTCGATCGTGGTGGCCATCTTGGCGCCGACGATCGGGTGGATGGTCGGCAGGTGCGTGGTGGTGAAGATGCCGATGTTCTCCGTCGCCTGCGCGAGGCCCGCGGCCCAGGTGTAGGTCTCGAAGCAGACGCCGTTGAAGTCGGTGTTGCCGCCGAAGCCGGTCCAGCGACCGACCGGGACCATCGCCTCCATGCCCAGCCGGTCCGCCGTCCGGGCGATCTGCAGCTGCTGGTCCCAGGTGACGCGGAAGTCGGTGGGCGCGTCGCTCATGATCACGCCACCGGAGCAGTTGGACGAGAACACGCCCAGCTTCAGCTTCTGGTCGTTGAAGACCGGGTTCTCGGTGACCGGCTTGTAGTGGCCGAGCAGTCCGTCGGCCTGGTGCATGGGCAGCGTCATCGATGACCTCCGCATCAGGGCGGCCGCGTCTCGACCGCCGCGGCCCGATGGTGTCGACGGTCACACCTGCCGCACCATCCGTTGCGCGCGACCCGGTGGCCGCCGCGCGCAGGGTTCAGACCAGGAAGCGGTAGGCCGTCGTCCCGGGGGCCAGGTGCTGGATGCGCAGCGGGCCGGCGGCGATGCGGGCCAGCAGCGGCGTCAGCCCGGCCGCGGCGCCCAGCTCGATGCCGACCAGCGCCGCCCCGGTCTCGCGGTTGTCCCGCTTCTGGTACTCGAAGAGCACGATGTCGTCGTCCGGGCCGAGCACCTCGTCCAGGAAGCGGCGCAGCGCGCCCGGCTCCTGCGGGAACTCGACCAGGAAGTAGTGCTTGAGCCCGCGGTGCACCAGCGAGCGCTCGACCACCTCGGCGTACCGGCTGACGTCGTTGTTGCCGCCGCTGAGCAGCGCGAGCACCGTCTGCCCCTGCTCGACGGTCACCGCACCGCTCGCCAGCGCCGCTGTCGCGAGGGCCCCGGCGGGCTCCGCGATGACGCCGTCCACCTGGTAGAGCTCGAGCATCTCGGTGCAGACCGCGCCCTCGGGGACGGCGACCAGCTCCACCCCGGCGTCCCGGACCAGCGGGAAGGTGACGTCGCCGGCCCGGCGCACCGCGGCGCCGTCGACGAAGGTGTCGATCTCGGCCAGCACCACCGGCTCCCCGGCCGCCATCGCCGCGGCCATCCCGGCGGCGCCGGCCGGCTCCACGCCGACCACCCGGGTGGCGGGGGAGTGCTCGCGCAGCCAGGTCGCGCAGCCGGCCAGCAGCCCGCCGCCCCCGACCGGCAGGACGACGACGTCGGGCGCGACCGGCAGCTGGGCGAGGAACTCCACGGCGACCGTGGCCTGCCCGGCGACGGTCGACAGCGCGTCGAACGCGGGGACGACGACGGCGCCGGACGCGGCGGCGAGCTCGGCGGCGATCCGGGCCGAGTCGTCGTAGGTGTCGCCCTCGACCCGCAGCGTGATCGCGTCGCCGCCGAGGGCCGCGATGCGCTGCCGCTTCTGCTTCGGCGTGGTCCCGGGGACGACGACGGTGCCGCGGACGCCCAGCGACGCGCAGGCGTACGCGAAGCCCTGGGCGTGGTTGCCGGCGCTGGCGGTGACCACCGCGGTGCCCGGGTCGAGCTGGGCGATGGTGTTGTAGGCGCCGCGCACCTTGTACGAGCGGCCGACCTGCAGGTCCTCGCGCTTGGTCCAGACCTCGGCGCCGGTCAGCGCCGACAGCCGCGGGAGCCGCTGCACCGGCGTCGGCAGCGCGACGCCGTCGAGCCGGTCGACGGCGTCGCGGACGAGGCGGGTGAAGTCCACGAGGGGACATCCTCCCCTGCCCGCAGTTGATCATCGTCAGGTGCAGGCCGGACGCGCCCCGCGCCCCGTGTCCTCAGCTGCGGATGACGATGATCAACTGGCGGCGCGCTCAGCCCACGCGGGGGCGGGGCCGACCCCCAGGCGCCACCGGGCCGCCTCCTCGCTCGGGCTGTGCGAGCCCAGGGCCAGGTTGAGCGCGCGCAGCTGGGCCTCGGTGACCAGCAGCTGGGCGCGGTCGCGCGGGCTGCGGGAGGCCCGGCCGGGCACCTGGGCCAGCGGGGCGATGGTGGGGGAGACCAGCCGGGCGGCGCCGGCGGAGAACCCGGCGTAGACCACCCTCTCCGCCGCCGACAGCCCGGGCGGGCCCTGCAGGAAGGTCAGCAGGTCCTCGGGCACCGGCTCGAGCACCGGCCGGTAGGCACGGATCGCCTCCGCCAGCTCCGCGCGCGACACCGGCAGGTCGGTCGCACCCAGCGCCTGGGCGCTGGGTGCCCAGTCGCGCACGTACGCGTCGTGCCAGCGGGGGCCGTAGCGGGACATCGAGCGGCCGACGGCGTCCTGCGCGGCGAGGAAGGCGTCGGTGAAGGCCAGGTGCACCCAGCGCAGCAGGTCGGGGTCGCCGGCGGAGTAGCCGCGGCCGTCGGGGAGCGTGCCCTGCACCCGGCGGTGCATCCCGCGCACCCGGGCGGACTCCCGCTCGGCCAGCTCCGCGGACCCGAAGGTGGTCACCACCAGCCAGCGGGCGGTGCCGGCCAGCCGCTTCCAGGGGTCCTCCCGGTAGGCCGAGTGGCGTTGCACCCCGGCCAGCGCCAGCGGGTGCGCACCCTGGCCGAGCAGCGCAGCCACCCCGCCGACCAGCGTGGACAGGTCGCCGTGCACCCGCCAGACGACGCCGTCCGGGTCGTACCAGCCCTCGCCGGAGCCGACGGTGGCGATCTCCCGTACCCAGTCCGGTGCGCCGGTGGGGTCCCCGGACACCCGGCCGCGGAACGCGGCCCGGGCCGCGTCGAAGGGGTTCACCACGTCCCCATCGTGCGGGTTCAGGCCACCAGCAGCAGGACGGCGGCCGCGGTGGCCGACACGGTGCGCAGCGTGTTCCACCGCGTCCAGACCCGCAGGTAGCGCGGCCAGGTGTCGGGGTCGCGCTCGAGGGCGTCGTTGAGCGGCACGTTCGCCGCGACGGTCACCCCGACGGTGCCCACCAGGTACAGCCCGGCTCCGATCCGGTCCAGCACCTCCGGGGCGACGACGAGCACGGCGACGCAGGCGGCCGCCGTCCCGAACAGCAGCACCATCAGCGGCGGCCGGACGGCGGCCACGTTCACCGCCCGCATCGCCCCGGCGCCGTCCGGTGCCCGGCCGAGCCCCGCCATGACGAACCCGCTGAACGCGAAGAACACCCCGCCGACCAGCGCGCACCCGACGGCGGTCAGCGTGCCCAGCAGCTCCACGCGGGCACCGTAGCGAGAGCGGACGGGGGCAGCGCTCGACGTGTCAGAAGCTGGGCGGCGGGCTCAGGTCGAGCAGCAGGGCCAGCGCGACGTCGACCGCGCGCAGGTCGGCCAGGGTGAGGTGACCGACCTGGTCGCCCAGCCGGATCGCCGGGTCCACCGACACCAGGGAATCGCAGAGCACCAGGGTGGGGCCGTCGCCCCAGTCGACCTCCGGGCGGACCACCATCGACCTCGCACCAGTGCTGGTCGGCGCCACCACCCACCGGGACAGCAGATCGAACCTGGTGGCCTGGAGGACGACGGCGAACCGCCGACCGCCCTGCTCGTGACCACGCGCGTGGTGGTCGGCGCGGATGCGGTGGACCGCGCCCCTCACGCCGGGGGGTCGAGCAGATCGCGAGCCGCTGCGGCGACCTCGGCCCGGTCGGCCGGATCGTCGGCGGCAGCGGCGATCTCGGTCTCCGCCTGTTGCCGGAGGGCCTCCCACCGCACGAGACGCAACGCGTCCGCCAGCACCCGGTCGGCGCTGACGCCCCGCTCGGCCGCCATCCGTCGGACCTCGTCCCGCGTCTCCCGGGACACGCGCACGGTGGTGTCGGGCGAGCTCATGACCGGAGTATACGTTGCGCATACAAGCTCAGACGTCGCGCCAGGGACCCTTCTCGGCGTTCTGCTCCGGCACGGAGGCGAAGACGTTGCCCTCGGTGGCGGGCACCGAGTCCCGGGACATGCCGAAGACGCGCAGCAGCGGGCCGACCAGGGCGTCGAACACCGCGGGCGCCAGCCGGTAGCCGGCGATGATCACCGGGTTGGCGATGCCGCTCTGCCGCAGCCGCCGGTGCGAGCCCGCGACGTCCAGGATCGTGCGGGCCACCCGGCGCGGGGAGTAGACCGGCGGCGGCGGGTGGCCGGTGTTCCCGAGCACGGTCGCGGCCTGGTAGTAGATCGGGGTGTTCACCCCGCCCGGCGAGACCGCGGCGATGCGGATGCCCGGCACGTCCCGGGTCTCCTGCTGCAGCGTGCGCACCAGGCCGAGCTGGCCCCACTTGGCGGTGGCGTAGGCGCCCATCGTCGGTGCGGTGATCGAGGCCAGCAGCGAACTGACGACGACGAGGTCGCCGCGCCCCTGCCGCCGGAACGTCGCCAGCACCGGGCGGGCCACGTTCGCCGTCCCCTTGATGCCGGTGTCCACCACCCGCTCGAAGACGTCGGCCGGCAGGTCCTCCACGTCGCCGTAGGCCATGACGGTGGCCGAGTGCACGACCAGGTCCAGGGCCCCGGCCCGGCCGACGGCGGCGGTGACGGCGTCGGCGTCGGTGATGTCACACGGCTCGACGACGACGTCGGCGGCGCCGGCGGCGCGGCACTCCGCCGCGGTCGCCTCCAGCGCGGGCCGGCCCCGGGCCAGCAGCACCAGCGAGGCGCCCTCCGCGGCGAGCAGCAGGGCGGTGGCCCGGCCGATCCCGCTGGAGGCGCCGGTGATCAGGGCGGTGCGGGGAGAGGTCACGACCGGGCCGTGCCCTCCCGCTACCGTGCCCACACCCGAACCACCGGAGGCATGCGTGTTCACCAAGGTCCTGGTCGCCAACCGCGGGGAGATCGCCGTCCGGGCGTTCCGCGCCGCCTACGAGCTGGGCGCGGGCACGGTCGCGGTGTTCCCGCACGAGGACCGCAACTCGGTGCACCGGCTCAAGGCCGACGAGTCCTACGAGATCGGCGAGCCCGGCCACCCGGTGCGGGCCTACCTGGACGTGCAGGCCGTGGTCGCCGCCGCCCGCCGGGCCGGCGCCGACGCCGTCTACCCCGGCTACGGGTTCCTCTCGGAGAACCCCGACCTGGCCGCCGCCTGCGCGCAGGCCGGCATCACCTTCGTCGGCCCCAGCGCCGAGGTGCTGGAGCTGACCGGCAACAAGGCCCGCGCGATCGCCGCCGCGAAGGACGCCGGCCTGCCGGTCCTGGGCTCCACCGACCCCAGCGACGACGTCGACACCCTGCTCGCCGCCGCCGAGGGCATGGAGCTGCCGGTCTTCGTCAAGGCGGTCGCCGGCGGCGGGGGGCGCGGCATGCGCCGGGTCGAGGACCGCGCGGCCCTGCAGGGCGCCATCGAGGCGGCCATGCGCGAGGCCGAGTCGGCGTTCGGGGATGCCACTGTGTTCATCGAGCAGGCGGTGGTGAACCCGCGGCACATCGAGGTGCAGATCCTCGCCGACACCACGGGCGAGGTCATCCACCTCTTCGAGCGCGACTGCTCGGTGCAGCGCCGGCACCAGAAGGTCATCGAGCTGGCCCCGGCGCCCGACCTCGACCCCGCGCTGCGCGAGCGGATCTGCGCCGACGCGGTCGCCTTCGCCCGGGCCATCGGCTACTCGTGCGCGGGCACCGTGGAGTTCCTGCTCGACGAGCGCGGCGAGCACGTGTTCATCGAGATGAACCCCCGCATCCAGGTCGAGCACACGGTCACCGAGGAGGTCACCGACGTCGACCTCGTGCAGGCCCAGCTGCGCATCGCGTCCGGCGAGACGCTGGCCGACCTCGGGCTCTCCCAGGACACCGTGCAGCTGCGGGGCGCGGCGCTGCAGTGCCGGATCACCACCGAGGACCCCGCCAACGGCTTCCGCCCCGACACCGGCCGGATCACCGCCTACCGCTCGCCCGGCGGCGCGGGCGTCCGGCTGGACGGCGGCTCGTCGATGGGTGCCGAGGTGGGGGCGCACTTCGACTCGATGCTGGTCAAGCTCACCTGCCGCGGCCGCGACTTCGGCGTCGCGGTGGCCCGGGCCCGCCGGGCGGTCGCCGAGTTCCGGATCCGGGGTGTGGCCACCAACATCCCGTTCCTGCAGGCGGTGCTCGACGACCCCGACTTCCGCGCGGGCCGGGTGACGACGTCCTTCATCGAGGAGCGGCCCGAGCTGCTCACCGCGCGGCAGTCCGCCGACCGCGGCACCCGGCTACTGGCCTACCTGGCCGACGTCACGGTCAACGCCCCGCACGGCGAGCGGCCGCACCTGGTCGACCCCACCGACAAGCTGCCCGCCGCCGACCTCGCCGGGGAGCCCCCGGCCGGGTCGCGGCAGCAGCTGCGCGACCTCGGCCCGGTCGGGTTCGCCCGGGCGCTGCGGGAGCAGACCGCGCTGGCGGTCACCGACACCACCTTCCGCGACGCGCACCAGTCGCTGCTGGCCACCCGGGTGCGCACCAAGGACCTGCTCGCGGTCGCCCCGCACGTCGCCCGGACGACGCCGCAGCTGCTCAGCCTGGAGTGCTGGGGCGGGGCCACCTACGACGTCGCGCTGCGCTTCCTGCACGAGGACCCGTGGGAGCGGCTGGCCGCGCTGCGCGAGGCGGTGCCCAACGTCGCGCTGCAGATGCTGCTGCGCGGCCGCAACACCGTCGGCTACACGCCCTACCCGACCGAGGTGACGACGGCGTTCGTCGACGAGGCCGCGCGCACCGGGATCGACGTCTTCCGCGTGTTCGACGCCCTCAACGACGTCGCCCAGATGCGCCCGGCGATCGAGGCGGTCCGGGACACCGGGACGGCGCTGGCCGAGGTGGCGCTGTGCTACACCGGGGACCTCTCCGACCCGGCGGAGACGCTCTACACGCTGGACTACTACCTGCGGCTGGCCGAGCAGATCGTCGAGGCCGGCGCGCACGTGCTGGCCATCAAGGACATGGCCGGGCTGCTGCGCCCGCCGGCCGCGGCCACCCTGGTCACCGCCCTGCGCGAGCGGTTCGACCTGCCGGTGCACCTGCACACCCACGACACCGCCGGCGGCCAGCTGGCCACGCTCATGGCGGCCTGGCAGGCCGGGGTGGACGCCGTCGACGGCGCCGTCGCCTCGATGGCGGGGACGACGTCGCAGCCGCCCCTGTCGGCGATCGTGGCCGCCACCGACCACACCGAGCGGGCCACCGGCCTGGACCTGGCGGCGGTCAACGACCTCGAGCCCTACTGGGAGGCCGTGCGGCGGGTGTACGCGCCCTTCGAGTCCGGGCTGCCCAGCCCGACCGGGCGGGTCTACACCCACGAGATCCCCGGTGGGCAGCTGTCGAACCTGCGCCAGCAGGCCATCGCCCTGGGCCTGGGCCAGCGCTTCGAGGAGGTCGAGGACGCCTACGCCGCGGCCGACCGACTGCTCGGGCACCTGGTCAAGGTCACCCCGTCGTCGAAGGTGGTCGGCGACCTGGCGCTGCAGCTGGTCGGCGCCGGGGTGGACGTCGCCGCCTTCGCCGACGACCCCGGGAAGTACGACCTGCCCGACTCCGTGGTCGGGTTCCTGCGGGGGGAGCTGGGTGACCCGCCCGGGGGGTGGCCGGAGCCCTTCCGCACCCGCGCGCTGGAGGGTCGCCGGGCCGCCGAACCGCCGGCGCAGCTGTCCGACGGCGACCGGGCCGGGTTGCGCGACACCCCGCGCCCGACGCTGAACCGGCTGCTCTTCCCGGCGCCCACCCGGGAGTTCGAGGCCCACCGGGAGACCTACGGCGACACCTCCGTGCTGCCCAGCAAGGAGTTCCTCTACGGCCTGCGGCGGGGCACCGAGCACGCCGTCGACCTCGAGCCCGGCGTCCGGCTGCTCATCGGCGTCGAGGCGGTCAGCGAACCCGACGAGCGCGGCATGCGCACGGTGATGTGCACGCTCAACGGCCAGCTGCGGCCGGTGAGCGTGCGCGACCGCTCGGTCGACTCGGCCGTGAAGGCGGCGGAGAAGGCCGACCGGTCCGACCCCGGCCAGGTGCCCGCGCCGTTCGCCGGCGTGGTGACCTTGCAGGTGGCCGAGGGCGACCAGGTCGCGGCCGGGGACACCCTGGCCACGATCGAGGCGATGAAGATGGAGGCCGGCATCACCGCGCCGCGGGCCGGCACCGTCTCCCGCGTCGCGATCGGGCAGGTGCAGCAGGTCGAGGGCGGGGACCTGCTCGTCGTCCTGGGCTGAGGCCGCCCGGTCGACGTGTCGACCGGGCGCGGACGGTCACCCGGGAACTTCCGGCGACCTGCCGGGTTGCGCTCAACAGCGGAACCGAATCGGCCGTTGACGGGGACGCCCGGGCACCGTCCCGGGGATGCCGATCCGACCGCGGGGCGGCATCGCGACCCGGAGGAGGAGATCCCCGTGCCCCGACCCACCGGCCCTGCCCGCTTCTGGGCCGACCGCAGCGTCCGTGTCAAGGTCCTGAGCGCCGTCACCGTGGCGTCGGGGGTCGCGGTGGCGATCGGCCTGGTGGGCGTGGGCGCGCTGGAGGACAGCGCCCGCACCACCGACCGGATGTACTCCGAGAGCCTCGTCGCCGTCAGCGCCATCGCCTCGCTGGAGAACGACGTCCAGACCATCCGGGTGCAGAACCGCAACGCGATCCTGGCCGGGGACGCCGCCGGGACGCAGGCCGCCCTGGACGCCGTCGACGCGGCCCGCGAGCAGTTCGGGACGACGGTCGAGGAGTACCGCGCCACCGGGCTGGACGCCGAGCAGGAGTCGCTGGTGTCCGACGCCGTCTCCCACCTCGACGAGGCCGCGGCGCTCAGCGACCAGCTGCTCGTGCCGCTGGCCGAGGCCAAGGACGAGGCGGGCTGGGTCGCGGCCAACGCCCAGCAGGTCGGCCCGCTGTTCGACCGGGCGCAGGACGAGCTGCGGCAGCTGGACGCGATGGAGAACGCGGCCGCGGCGGCGGCGGCGGCCGATGCCCGGTCCGCGGCCGTGTCCGCCCGCACGACCGACCTCGTGGTCCTCGCGGTGGGCGTGCTGGTCGCGATGGCCACCGGCTGGTGGGTGGCCGCCGGGGTGGCCGCGCGCATCCGGCAGGTGCAGGTCGCGACCGACCGGCTCGCGGCCGGCGACCTGACGGTGCAGGTGGGGCTGACCAGCCGGGACGAGCTCGGCCGGATGGGGGCGTCGCTGGACCAGGCGCTGGTGCACCTGCGAGCGGTCATGGCCCAGGTGGCCGCGTCGGCCGACGCGGTGGCGGCCTCCAGCGAGGAGCTGTCGGCGTCCGCGGCGCAGATCGCGGCGTCGTCGGAGGAGACGGCGGTGCAGTCGGGTGCCGTGTCGGGTGCAGCCGACGAGGTGTCGCGCAGCGTGGCCACGGTGGCCGCCGGGGCCGAGCAGATGAACGCCTCGATCCGGGAGATCGCGCAGAACGCCAACCAGGCCGCCCGGGTCGCCGCCGAGGCGGTCACCGAGGCCGAGGAGACCAACCAGACGATCCAGAAGCTGGGCCTGTCGTCCAAGGAGATCGGCGACGTGGTCAAGGTGATCACCTCCATCGCGGAGCAGACGAACCTGCTGGCGCTCAACGCCACGATCGAGGCCGCCCGCGCCGGCGAGGCCGGCAAGGGCTTCGCCGTCGTCGCCAACGAGGTCAAGGAGCTGGCCCAGGAGACCGCCCGGGCGACCGAGGACATCGCGCGGCGGGTGGAGGCGATCCAGGCCGACACGGGGGGTGCGGTGGCCGCGATCGGGCGGATCGGTGAGGTGATCGGGCAGATCAACGACTACCAGCTGACCATCGCCAGCGCGGTGGAGGAGCAGACCGCGACGACGAACGAGATGTCGCGCAGCGTGGCCGAGGCCGCCGGCGGCACCACCGAGATCGCCGCGAACATCACCGGGGTGTCCACCGCGGCGGAGTCGACCACGCAGGCGCTGTCGCAGACGCGGGTGGCCGTGGACGAGATGTCCCGGATGGCCGCCGACCTGCGCACCGGCGTCGGCGCCTTCACCTACTGACGGCGCACCTCAGACGGCGAAGCGGGCCTCGTCCTCCCGGATCCCCGGCAGGCCGATGGTCTCCAGGAACCCGCCGAAGTCGCCCATCGGGGCGCCCTCGGTGGACGACGTCCGCTGCAAGGTCTCCAGCGCCATCTGCATCGCCCGGGTCGCGGCCAACAGGGTGCTGATCGGGAACAGCACCAGCGAGAAGCCCAGCTCGGCGACGGTGTCCATGGTCAGGCCCTCGGTCGCCCCGCCCTCGACCCAGTTGAAGAGCAGGTGGTGGCCCTTCAGCTCGGTGGCGACCAGCTCGACGTCCTCGGCGGTGCGGGGGGCCTCGACGAACAGGACGTCGGCGCCGGCGTCGGCGAACCGCAGCGCCCGGTCGACGGCCGCCCGGGTGCCCTCGACCTGCGCCACGTCGGTGCGGGCGATGACCACCAGGTCGGGGTCGGTGCGCGCGGCCACCGCGGCGCGGACCTTGGCCACGGCCTCCTCGACGTCCACCACGGCCTTGCCGGTCATGTGGCCGCAGCGCTTGGGCGAGACCTGGTCCTCCAGCTGCAGCCCGCCGACGCCGGCCTGCTCGTACTCCCGCACGGTGCGGACGACGTTGAGCGCGTTGCCGTAGCCGGTGTCGGCGTCGGCGATGAGCGGGACCTCGACCGCCTGCGCCATCCGGCGGGCGTTGTCGGTCATCTCGGCACCGCCCAGCAGCCCGATGTCGGGTCGGCCGAGCAGCGAGGCCGACGTCCCGAAGCCGGTCATGTAGACGACGTCGAACCCGGCCTGCTGCACCAGCCGGGCGCCGAGCGCGTCGTAGGCGCCGGGTGCGACCAGCGGACGGCCGGTGTCCTGGGCGGCGGCCAGCAGCTCGCGCAGCCGGGCGCGGGGGTTCGGGCGGGGGGCGACGAACGAGGTCACAGGGGGTCCTTCCAGGTGGGCCGACGGGGCTCCCGCACGGGGGGACGGGAGCCCCGCCGGCGATCAGCCGAGCAGCGGCTTGACCTTCTCGCCGAAGGTCTTCACGCCCTGCTCGAAGTCGTCGAAGGTGAACATCATCCCCTTCACGCCGGGCATCTTCGCGACCTCGTCGATCTGCCGGGCGACGGTCTCCGGCGAACCGACGAGGGTGGCCATGTTGAAGTTGACCGCGCCCTCGGGCAGGTTGATCGTCCGCGCGGTGCCCCCGGAGTCGGCGGTCGTGTCCTTCGCGCCCTCGTCGCTCATGTAGCCCAGGGCCGCCAGGTCAGCGCCGTCGTGGTAGCTCTTCCACTTGGCCTGCGCCTCCTCGTCGGTGTCGGCGATGATCGCCATGAACAGCGGCAGCGAGCCGACGTCCCGGCCGGTCTTCGCCGCCGCGGCGGCCAGCTTCTCGGTGGGCTCCCGGTAGGTCTCGGGGGTGTTGATGCCCGGCGAGAGGATGAAGTTGTAGTCGCCGTGCTCGGCGCAGAACCGCATGCCGCGCTCGCTCTGGCCGGCGCAGACGATGTCCACGTGCCCGCTGGGCTGCGGGGACAGCTTGCAGTCGGTCATCTGGAAGTACTGCCCGTCCAGGTCGCAGGTCCCGGTCTCCCAGAGGTCGCGCAGCACCTGGACGTACTCGGTGGAGTAGTCGTAGCGGTAGCCGAAGTAGTCGTCGCCGGGCCACAGCCCCATCTGCGCGTACTCGCCCGACGCCCAGCCCGACACGATGTTGACGCCGAACCGGCCCGGCGCGATCGAGTCGATCGTCGTGGCCATCCGGGCCACCAGGGCCGGGGGCAGGGTGAGGACGGCGGTCGACGCGTAGAGCTTGATCCTCTCCGTGACGGCGGCGAGGCCGGCCATGAGGGTGAAGGACTCCAGGTTGTGGTCCCAGAACTCGGTCTTCCCGCCGAACCCGCGCAGCTTGATCATCGACAGCGCGAAGGCGAAGTCCTGCGCCTCGGCCTCCTGCACGATGCGCTTGTTGAGCTCGAAGCTCGGCATGTACTGGGGTGCGTTCTCGCTGATCAGCCAGCCGTTGTTCCCGATCGGGATGAAGACGCCGAAGTCCATGACCGTGCTCCTCTGCTCTGGAAGGTGGGTGTCTCAGCCTGCTGCGCAGGCCTCGGCGAAGTCGCGGGCGGAACCGCCGTCCCCCAGCGACAGGACGGCGGCGAGCACCCGCTCGGTGGTGGCCTCGTCGGCGACCGGGGCCATCGACTCCCGGTACTTGGCGACGACGTCGGCGTCGGTGAGCGGCCGGTCGGCGTGGCCGCGGTTGACCTGCTCGCGGTGGGTGAGCACGCGGCCGTCGGTGGTGGTGACCTGCACCCAGCCGGAGTAGGCCTGCGGGAAGGCGCTCTCGTCGTCCGGGACGACCTCGACCTTGCGGGCCAGCGCCAGCACCTCGGGGTCTGCCAGCGCGGTGTCCGAGAGCTCGGCGAGGGTGAACCGGCCGCGGGCCAGCGCGGTGGAGACGATGTAGGGCAGTGAGAACTTGGCGTCGTACTCGTCGCGCGGCGCCCACTTGGCCTCGGCGGGCTCGCAGACCACCTTGCCGGGCACCGGGTGGATCGCGCACCGCACCGACGCGACGTCGGCGGCGGTCAGCCCGTGCTCGGCGCGCAGCAGCAGGACGGCGTCGGCGAAGGCGTGCGCGAAGTGGCAGACCGGGTAGGGCTTGACCGCCGTCTCCGGGGTCTCCCACCGCTCGCCGAGGTCGTCGGCGACCAGGTCGGGGTGGGTGTCCCGGCCGGCCAGGTGGCTGGCGAACAGCCCGAACCGGCCCTCGTAGACCGCCTCGGGCCCGCTCCAGCCGGCCTTCGCGAACGTGGCCGCGGTGATGCCGCTCTGCGCCGCCCAGCCGGGGTGCAGCCGCTTGGTCCAGGAGCCGTCCTCGAGGAACTCCAGCAGCCCGGCGGCCATCGAGCCGACCACGCCCTGCGCGGCGACCAGCTGGTCGGCGTCCAGCCCGGCGATCTTCCCGGCGGCGACGGCGGAACCGAACGCCCCGGCCACCGCGGTGGGGTGGAAGCCCAGGTCGTGGAACGCGCCGGCACCGGCCAGGCCGACGCGGGCGGAGACCTCGACGCCGAGCAGGTAGCCCAGCAGCAGGTCCTGCGTTGACGCGTCGGCCGCGACGGCGGCGCTGATCGCCGCGGGCAGGGCCGCGGCGGAGACGTGGGTGACGGCGCCGATGTGGGTGTCGTCGAAGTCCAGCCCGTGCACCAGCACGCCGTTGAGCACGGCGGCGTCCCGCGCGGACAGCCGGGTCTTCGAGCCCAGGGTGGGGACGTCGCCGGTGCCGAAGGTGGCAAGGGCGTCGGCGGCGACGTCGGCGAACGGGTGCGCGGACGAGGCGAAGGCCAGGCCGACGGCGTCGAGGACGAGGTGGCGTGCGCGGTCCAGCACGGGGGTGGGGACGTCGTCCCAGGTGGTGCGGGCGACGACGTCGGCGACCTGTCGGGCGATGCTCATGGGGCTCCCTCCTGTGACCGCGACCATATGTCAGACGATTCAGCGTGCGGAAGTCCCCAGCGCCCCGAACCAGGCCGCCCCGTCGGGGACGACGTCGGCGTACCGGGCGTCCAGGTCGACCAGGGCTGCGTCGTGGATCTGCCTCGACCGGTCGGCGACGGCGTCGGCCAGGACGACGGGGGCGTAGTCCAGCGAGGCGGCGTCGACGACGGTGGCCCGCACGCAGCCGGCGGTGGTGAACCCGGCGACGGCGAGGGTGTGCACGTCCAGGTCGTGCAGCAGGTCGTCGAGGTCGGTGCGCACGAAGCCCGAGGCGCGCTTCTTGGTGACGACGGGCTCGCCCTCGACGTAGCCGACGCGAGGGTCGAACCCGGCCAGCTCCGCGCCGGGGCGCAGCTGGGTGAGCGCGGGGGCCTTCGCCGTCCAGACCGGGCCGAGGTCCTCGCCCTCGTCGAAGACGACGCGCAGCCAGACGACGGGGACGCCGGCCTCCCGGGCCGCCGCGGCCGCGCGACCGCAGGCCGCCACGGCCTCGTCGACCGCTGGATCCAGGGTGAAGAGGTTCTGGCAGTCGACCAGCACCAGGCCGGGGCGCTCGGTGGTGTCCAGCCGGCCGACGCCGACCCGGACCGCCTCGGCGCTCACCCCGCGAGCCCGGTGGCGACGGCGCCGGCGAACCGGGCGAGGCGGACGCCCTGCAGCCGGCAGGCCTCCAGCGCGGTGTCGTCGGGGGCGGCGCCGGAGCGGGAGACGAACGAGCCGCCGTAGGGGTTGCCCGACTCCTTCATCAGGTGCCGCTCGCCATAGCCGAGGGGCAGCACGAGCGAGCCCCAGTGGTAGAGCACGTTGTTCATCGCCAGGATCGTCGACTCCAGGCCGCCGTGGCCGGTGCTGGCGCTGGTGAAGGCGGTGCCGACCTTGTCGGCCAGCTTTCCCTGGAACCAGAGGCCGCCGGTGGTGTCGAGGAACTCCTTGAGCTGGCCGGCGGGCAGGCCGAAGCGGGTGGGGCTCCCGAGAGCGATGCCGTTGGCCCACTCGAGGTCGTCGAGGGTGGCGGTCTCGTACCTCGCCTCGTCGACGAAGGCCTGCCACTTCGGGTTGGCCGCGACCGCCTCGGCGGGGGCGAGCTCGGGGACGATGCGCAGCCGGACCTCGGCGCCGGTCTCCTCGGCGCCCCGGCCGATCGCCTCGGCCATCGCGGCCAGGTTGCCGGTGGCGGAGTAGAAGACGACGGCGACGCGGGGGGTGACGGGCACCGGGGGAGCTCCTCTGCTCGGGGCCCCCATCCAAGTGTCAGACGATTGGCCTCGTCAACGCCTGCGGTGTCAACACCGTGTGAACCGGTTCCGCTGGCAGACTGCGCAGGGTGACCGGCCCTGCGTACGCCGTGCTGGCGGGCAGCATCCGCGCCCGGATCCTGTCCGGCGAGCTCGTGCCGGGGGAGCGGCTGCCCAACGAGCAGGAGCTGTCGGCGGAGTTCGGCGTCGGCCGGTCCACGGTGCGCGAGGCGCTGCGCTCGCTGGCGTCGCAGGACCTGATCCAGACCACCCGCGGGGTGTCCGGGGGCAGCTTCGTCAGCGTGCCGACCGCGGCGCACATGTCCGCGCACCTGGAGACCGGGGTGGCGCTGATGGCGGCCGCCGAGCGGGTGACGGTCGGGCAGCTGATGTCGCTGCGGCACCTGCTGGAGGTGCCCGCGGCGGGCGAGGCGGCCCGGCACCGCACCGACGAGCAGCTCGACGACCTGCGGCGGGCGGAGTTCGACCCCGGCACCGCGGTCGGCGAGGCGACGTACGCGGCGAACCAGGACTTCCACCTGGTTCTGCTGCGGGCCACCGGCAACCCGCTGCTGGAGGTCATCACCGCGCCGCTGTTCCGGGTGCTCGCGACGCGGTTCGGCCGCGACCACGCCCCCGACGGCTTCTGGGCCTGCGTGGCCGACGACCACGCGGAGCTGCACGACCTGGTCGCCGCCCGCGACGCCGACGGCGCCGTCACCGCCATGCGCCGGCACCTGGACCACCTGACCGGCGCCTACCTGCAGATGGACCGCCTCAGCCGCAGCTGAGCGCGCCCCGGGGCGCACGAGTGTGCAGTTCGCGGGGCCGATCCGGGTCGTCGGACCCCGAGAACTGCACAGTCATGGGTTGCAGCCAGCTCTCGCCGCGGTCCGCTGGGCACTACGGTGCCGGGATGGCAGACGGCGCCGTGACGGAATGGTCCGCCGCACCCTCCCTGCCGGCCGCGGCCGACCTCGCCGGCCGCGTGCTCGCCCGGGACCCCACCGCCGAGGTCGAGGTGCGGGCCACCGGGGTCCGGGTGGCCGGCTTGCAGCGCCTCGACGTCGTCGTCGAGGCGGCGGACCCCGCCGCCGTCGCCGGGTTCTGGGGCCGCGTCCTCGGTCGCGCACCCGGCCCGGACGGCGACCTGCCCGACCCGCTCCGCCGTGGCCCCGGCGTCCGGGTCGTCCGCTCCGCCGAGCACCGGTCGCTGCGCCAGCGGGTGCACCTGGACGTCGTCCGCCCAGCCGGGGTGGTCGATCAGCTCGGTCTGGGCGACGGAGCCGGGCCGTACGGCGTCCGGCACGCGGACCCGGAGGGCAACGAGGTCGACCTGGTGCCCGGCGGGCCGCTCGGCGAGGGTGCCGAGGACTGGCACGCCGTGTTCAGCGCCATGGCCGTCTACCGCACGCCGGAGCCCGCCCGGCTGGCCGCGGCCGTCGCCGAGCTGGTCGGCGACCTGCCGCTGGGCATCGACCTGCGGCCCGGCGTCGTCGTCCTGGACAGCGGCAAGGACCAGTGGGAGGACGGCGTCGTCGCCCCCGCTGCCGACGTCCTCGCCGTGGCCTCGCGGATCCAGGCCGCAGCCCGTGACCTGGGTGCGGTGCCCGACCCGGCGGCCCCGGTGTTCGTGCAGCTGTTCCTCGACGCCGCCGACGTCGCGGCCGTGCAGGCCTTCTGGGCGGCGGCGCTGGGCTACGTCGCCGACCCCCGGCCCGGGCTGACCGAGATCCACGACCTGCACCGGGTCGGCCCCGTCGTCGCGTTCCAGCCCCTGGACCCGGCCGAGGAGGACCGTCGGCGCCAGCGCAACCGCACCTCGTTCGTGTTGACCGTCCCGGCCGACGCCGTTGAGGAGCGGCTCGCGACGGCGGAGGCGGCGGGCGGGCGGCTGCTGGGCGGCGAGCGGGTCGCCGACCCCGAGGGCAACGAGCTGGTCGTCCGCGCCGGCTGAACCGCACCTGTTTCCGCGGAAACGCCTCCCGCCTTGTTGATCATCGTCAGGTGCAGCTGAGACGCGCCGCCGGCTGGCGTGTCCGACCTGCGGATGGCGATGATCAACAGGAAGGGGCCGGTGGGCGGCGGGTGTGCCAGTCCGTCTGCTGCTGGTACCAGAGGCCGGCGGCGAACAGGACGTCCTCGGCGTCCTCGGGGGCAGTGAGCTGGACGCCGACCGGCATCCCCGACACCGGGTGGAAGCCGACCGGCAGCGCCAGCGTGGGGCCGGCGTGCAGGGACCAGGGGTAGGTCAGCTGCCCCAGCCGCCGCGACACCCGCAGCACGTCGTCGGGGTCGGCGCGGGGGACGTCGACGGGCAGCGTCGGGGTGAGGACGAGGTCGACGCCGTCCATCGCGGCGCTGATGCGGGACTGCAGTGCCCGCCGGGCCTCGACGGCGGCGGCCCGCTGCTCCGCGGTTATGTCCCGGCCCAGGCCGATCCGCACCAGGCTGTCGGGGTGGAACCGCTCGGGGTCTGACGCGAGCCGGGAAGCGTGGATGCGGGCCAGGTCGGCGTAGACCAGCGTGTAGACGATGTCCTGCGCGTCGAGCAGGCCCTCGACCTCCACCGGCACCACCTCGGCGCCGAAGGCGGCCATCGCGGCGTCCACCACCTGCTGCACACCCGGGTCGATGTCCACCAGCAACTGCACCGGTGTGCCGATCCGCCGGGGGGCGGCGGGAGCGGGCAGGTCGGCCGACGACCCGGTGAGCACCCGCTGCGCCCGTGCGACCAGGTCGACGGTTCGCGCCAGGGGGCCGACGGTGTCCACGTCGTCGCAGACCGGGAAGACTCCGTCCAGCGGGATCGAGCCGTGCGTGGGCCGCAGCCCGACCACCCCGCACGCGGATGCCGGCAGCCGGATCGACCCGCCGGTGTCGGTGCCCAGGGCCAGGTCGACGATCCCCGCCGCCACCGCGGCCCCCGACCCGCCGCTCGACCCGCCCGGGATGCGTGCGGGGTCCCACGGGTTGCGGCACGGCCCGGCCGCGGAGTTCTGGGTGGTCACCCCGACGGCGAACTCGCTCAGGTTCAGCGTCGCCACCACCGCCGCTCCGGCGTCCGACAACCGCCGCACCACCTCGGCATCACGGTCCGGAACGCGCGCGGCGAAGAAGGCGGACGCGCAGGTCGTGGGCCCGCCGGCGACGTCCACGTTGTCCTTGACGCCCACCCGGACCCCGGCCAGCGGGCCGTCGCCGGAGGGTCGGTCCACCCACCTGATGACCGCGTTCACCGTGTCGTCCACGTGGTCGTCCACCGGCACTCCAGACGTCGCAGGGGGCTTGCGCACCGAATCATCAGACATTTAGCGTGCAGCTGTCGAGGGAGGCACATCCATGGCCACGCACCCCGCCGTCCTGGGGCGGTTCTTCGAGGACTACGTCGTCGGCGACGTCTACCAGCACCCGCTCGGCCGCACGATCTCCGAGGCTGACAACACCTGGCTGACGATGCTGACGATGAACACCAACCAGCAGCACGTCAACGCACACCTGGCCGCGCAGAACCCGATCACCGGGGGCCGGGTGATCGTCAACTCCGGGCTGACCATCGCGCTGACGCTGGGCCTGAGCGTGCTGGACATGAGCCAGAACGCGGTCGCCAACCTGGAGATGACCGACGTGAAGCTGACCCACCCGGTCTACGTCGGCGACACCCTCTACGCCGAGAGCCTCTGCACCGCGCTGCGCGCCTCGAAGAGCCGCCCGTACGCCGGCATCGTCTCGATGGTCACCCGCGGGCTGAACGCCGACGGCGACGAATGCATCTCGTTCAAGCGCTCGGTGATGGTGGCCACCCGGGAGAGCGGCATCGGGCAGGGCCACTTCCCCGAGGCCAAGACCGGGCCGATGGCATGAGGCCGCTGGAGGACGTCCGGGTCATCGCGCTCGAGCAGTACGGCGCCGGCCCCTTCGGCAGCGTGCACCTGGCCGACCTGGGCGCCGAGGTCATCAAGATCGAGGACCCGCGCACCGGCGGCGACATCGGCCGCTACGTCCCGCCCTACGTGCACGGCGAGGACTCGCTGTTCTACGAGACCTTCAACCGCAACAAGCAGAGCCTGTCCCTCGACATCTCCACCGCCGCCGGCCGGGCGGTGTTCGAGGACCTGGTGCGCACCAGCGACGCCGTCTGGTCCAACCTGCGCGGCGACGTCCCCGCCAAGATCGGCATCCGGTACGCCGACCTCGCCCACCTCAACCCGGCGATCGTCTGCTGCAGCCTCACCGGCTTCGGCATGACCGGGCCCCGGCAGGCCGAGCCCGGCTACGACTACGTGCTGCAGGGCATCGCCGGGTGGATGAGCCTCACCGGCGACCCCGGCGGCCCGCCCACCAAGACCGGGCTGTCCCTCGTCGACTTCTCCAGCGGGTTCGTCGCCGCGCTCAGCCTGCTCGCCGGCCTGCACGCCGCCCGGCGGGACGGGGTCGGCGGCGACTGCGACGTCTCGCTCTACGACACCGCCGTCTCGCTGCTGACCTACCCGGCGACGTGGGCGATGACGGCGGGGTACGAACCGGTCCGCACGAAGGACTCCGCGCACCCCTCGCTGGTGCCGTTCCAGGCGTTCGAGGCCTCCGACGGCTGGCTGGTCGTCGGCTGCGCCAAGGAGAAGTTCTGGCAGCGCCTGGTCGCGGTCCTCGGTCGGCCCGACCTCGGGGACGACGGGCGGTTCGCCACCTTCGCGCTTCGCGACCGCCACCGCGACGCCCTGCTGCCGCAGCTGAAGGAGGCGTTCCGCACCGACACGGTGGAGCACTGGATGGCGCAGCTGCGCGCCGCCGGGGTGCCGTCGTCCCCGATCAACGACGTCGGCCAGGCCCTGGCCGACCCGCAGGCCGCCGCCCGAGGACTGCTGCTGGAGACCGAGCACCCGCACTGGGGCACCGTGAAGCAGGTGGGCAGCCCGGTCCGCTTCGGCGAGCCGCGCACCGACCACCGCCGGGCCCCGCACCGCAACGAGCACCAGGACCGCATCACCCGCGACCTGCTCGGCTACTCGGCCGAGCGCGTGGCCGAGCTCGAGGCCGCAGGCGCGTTCGGACAGCAGGGGAGCTGACCCGTGGACTTCACCCTCACCGAGGAACAGCGCGACTTCCAGCAGACGCTGCGGCGCTTCGTCGACCGCGAGATCGTGCCGGTGGCCTCGGAGTGGGAGCGCACCGGGCGCTACCCGACCGAGATCGTCGACCACCTCAAGGCCCTCGGCCTGTTCGGGCTCACCACGCCCGAGGAGTACGGCGGCCTGGCCCTGGACATGGTCAGCTTCACGCTGGTCTACGAGGAGATCAGCCGCGGCTGGATGGGCATCGCCGGCATCCTCGGCAGCCACGGGCTGTCCGCCTGGATGATCGCCAAGCACGGGACCGACGAGCAGAAGCAGCACTACCTGCCCAAGCTGGCCACCGGAGAGTGGCGCACCGGGGTGGGCCTCACCGAGCCCGGCGCCGGCACCGACCTGCAGGGCATCGCCACCCGGGCCGTGCGCGACGGCGACCACTACGTCGTCAACGGCACCAAGACCTGGATCACCAACGCCCGGCACGCCGACGTCCTGCCCGTCCTGGTCAAGACCGACCCGGACGCGCAGCCCCGGCACCGCGGCATGTCGCTGCTGCTGGTCCCCACCGACACCCCCGGCTTCGAGGTCAGCCGCGACCTGGGCAAGCTCGGCTACAAGGGCACCGAGTCCTGCGAGATCAACCTGGTCGACGTCCGGGTGCCGGTGGACGCCGTGCTCGGCGGGGTCGAGGGCCGCGGCATGCAGCAGGCGCTGTCCGGGCTGGAGATCGGCCGGCTCAACATCGCCGGCCGTTCGGTCGGCGTCGCGCAGGCCGCCTACGACGCAGCGCTGAAGTACGCCGGCGAGCGCGAGGCGTTCGGCCACCCGATCGCCGAGTTCCAGGCCATCGCGCTCAAGCTCGCCGAGATGGCCACCCAGCTGCAGGCAGCAAGGCTGCTCACCTACTGGGCCGCCTCCCAGGCCGACGCCGGCAAGCGGGTGGACGCCGAGTCCGGCATGGCCAAGGTCTTCGCCTCGGAGACCGCGCTGTCGCTGTCGCTGGAGGCCATGCGCATCCACGGCGGCTACGGCTACTCCACCGAGTTCGTCGTCGAGCGGCTCTACCGCGACGCCCCGCTGATGGCCATCGGCGAGGGCACCAACGACGTGCTGCGCACCGTCATCGCGAAGTCCCTGGTCGCGGGGAAGACGGTCGTCGGGTGACCGTGCGGTCCTGGCTCTACGTACCCGGGGACCGGCCCGACCGCTTCGACAAGGCCGTGGCCACCGGGGCGGGCGCCGTCGTCCTGGACCTGGAGGACGCCGTCCCCCCGGCCGGCAAGGACGACGCCCGCGCCGCCGTCGTCGACTGGCTGGCCGGACCGGCCACCGACACCCAGGTCTGGGTCCGGGTGGGCACCGGGCAGCGGGGTGCCGACGACGTCGCCGCGGTGGCCCGGGGTGCCCGGCTCACCGGCGTGCTGCTGCCGAAGGCGTCCACGCGGGCGCTGCTGGAGCGCGTGCACGACCAGCTGTCCGCCGCCGAGGAGGCCACCGGCCGGGCGCCGTGCACCCTGGGTGTGAGCCCGCTGGTGGAGAGCGCTGCCGGGGTGCTCGCCGCGCCCGCGCTGGCCGGCGGGCCGCGGGTGCGCTGCCTGCAGCTCGGCGAGGTCGACCTGGCCGCCGACCTCGGCGTCACGCCCGGTCCGGACGGCGCCGAGCTGCTGCTGGCCCGCTCCTCGGTGGTGCTGGCGTCGGCCGCCGCCGGGATCGCGCCGCCCCCGGCCGCGGTGTCGACCGTGTTCCGCGACCTCGCCGCCTTCGAGGCCGAGACGCGGCGGCTGGTGGCCCTCGGCTTCCGGGGGCGGGCCTGCATCCACCCCGCCCAGGTCGAGGTGGTCGAGCGGGTCTGCCGGCCGGCCCCGGAGGAGGTCGCCGCCGCCCGGGAGGTCCTCGCCCGCCTGGAGGCCAGCCCCGGGGTGGCGGTCGGCGCCGACGGGACGCTGCTGGACGAGGCGGTCGCCCGCCGGGCCCGCGCCACCCTCGCCCTCGCCTGATGCCTGAGCCCCCGGCCGGCCGGAGCGGCGTGTTTCAGCTCCGACGGGCAGTGTGCATCCTCAGCCGCCGACGTCGGTGGCTGAGGATGCACGCTCGTCGTCCCACCTGATCCACGCCGGGCAGCCTCGCCCTCCGTAGCCTGCGGGGATGGCGGGCGAGGGGTGGGGACGGCGGTTGCCCGACCGGGCGCGGCGGGCGGTCAGCGGGTCCGGGCCGCCCACCGAGCCGCTGGCGCTGCGGGCCGGGCCCGGTGGGGTCGACGAGGCCACCGCGCGGTCCGCGCTGTCGCTGGCGCTGCGGATCGGCGAGGCGATGATGTCCGTGGGCGCCTCGGCCGCCGACGTGACCGCCGGCGCGCTGCGGGTGGCCGCCGCATACGGCCTGACCGACTGCCAGGTGGACATGACCTTCACCTCGCTGACCATCGGCTACGACCCGGACGACGTCCCGCCGCTGGTGGTCATGCGGATCGTCCGGCCGCGCGGGCTGGACTACACCCGGCTGCAGGGCATCACCGACCTGGCCACGGAGGTCACCGACGGGCTGCTCGCCCTCGAGGAGGCCCACCGGCGGCTGGACGCCGTGCTCGCCGCACCCCACCCCTACCGCCGGTCCCTGCACGCCCTGGGGTGGTCCGGGGTCGCGGCCTGCGTCGCGGTCCTGCTGGGCGGGAGCTGGCTGGTCGCCCTGGTCGCGGCGGTCACCACCGCCGTCGTCGAACGGACCATCCGGTTGCTCAACCGGCGCGGCCTGCCGGTGTTCTTCCAGCAGGCGGCCGGCGCGGCCGTGGTCACCTCGACGGCGGTCGTCCTGGTCGCCGCGGGCGTGGAGATCCGGGCGTCGCTGGTGGTCGCCGCGGGGATCGTCGTGCTGCTGGCCGGGCTCTACCTGGTCGGCGCGGCCGAGGACGCCATCAGCGGGTTCCCGGTCACCGCGGCCGCCCGGGCGTTCGAGGTGGTCACCCTGACCACCGGCATCGTCGTCGGCATCGCCGCGGTGCTGGACGTGGCGCGCCGGGTGGAGGTCCCGCTGCGGGTGGTCGACCCGGCCACCGTGAGCGTCCCGTTCGCCGTGGCGCTGACGGCGGCGGCGCTCATGGGGGGTTCGTGGGCGCTGGCCTCCTACGCCGGGCCCCGCGGTCTGGCCGTGGCCGTGGTGGCCGGCGGTCTGTCCTGGGCCACCACGGCCGCGGCGGGTGCCCTCGGGGTCGGCCCGGCCGTGGCCAGCGCGGCCGCGGCCGCGGTCGTCGGCTTCGGGGGCGAGGCCCTGGGCGGCCGGCTCCGGGTGCCGGCACTGCTGGTGGCGGTGTGCGGCATCGTGCCGCTGCTGCCGGGCCTGGCCATCTACCGCGGCCTGTTCGCCGTCGTGGTGGGCGGCGACGTCGCCGGCGGTACGGGCGAGCTGGTCGGCGCCGCGGCGGTCGGGCTGGCGCTGGCCGCGGGGGTGGTGCTCGGCCGGTACCTGGGCCGTCCGCTGGGCGGGCAGCTGGACCGGTACGAGCGGCGCGTGCGGCGTCGGGCGTCGCTGGCGGACTGACGCGACCGGCCAGGACTACTGTTCGCGTCGTCGGGGGACCGGCGGACGACGGTATCCGTAGGGGGGCGCGTGGTGGAGCGGCAGGCGGTGGTGCTCGACGACACCTCCCGGGCCATCATCGAGCAGCTGCAGCAGGACGGTCGCCGTCCCTACGCCCGCATCGCCGAGGCGGTCGGGCTGAGCGAGGCCGCCGTCCGGCAGCGGGTGCAGCGCCTCCTGGACGCCGGGGTGATGCAGATCGTCGCGGTCACCGACCCCCGCCAGGTCGGGTTCCCGCGGCAGGCGATGGTCGGTGTCCGGGTGCGCGGGGACAGCCGGGTGGTCGCCGACGCGCTGGCCGCCTTCGACGAGGTGGACTACGTCGTCATCTCCGCGGGCTCGCTGGACCTGCTGGTCGAGGTGGTCTGCGTCGACGACACCCAGCTGCTGGACACCGTGAGCCGCATCCGGGCGGTCGAGGGCGTGGAGTCCACCGAGACCTTCCTCTACCTGGGCCTGGCCAAGCAGACCTACGCCTGGGGCACCCGTCCCCCGGAGGGCTGACCTCCCGGGTAGCCCAGCCTTCCCTCGCTGGCAGCACGGTCGCGCGCGACCTACCGTCGCCGCCGTGACCACGCAGGACGCGCCCACCCACCAGGACGAGCCGCACGCCGGTGCCCTGAGCTCCCGGCTGAACTGGCTGCGCGCCGGGGTGCTCGGCGCCAACGACGGCATCGTGTCCACCGCCGGCCTGGTCGTCGGCGTGGCCGGGGCGACCACCGCCGACGGGCCGGTGCTCACCGCCGGCGTCGCCGGGCTGGTGGCCGGTGCGGTGTCGATGGCGCTGGGCGAGTACGTGTCGGTGAGCAGCCAGCGCGACAGCGAGCGGGCCCTGGTCCGCAAGGAGAAGCGCGAGCTGGCCGAGATGCCCGAGCAGGAGCTCGAGGAGCTGGCCGCGATCTACCAGACGAAGGGCCTGTCGGCGGCCACCGCGCGGAAGGTCGCCGAGGAGCTCACCGAGCACGACGCGCTCGCCGCGCACGTCGAGGCCGAGCTCGGCATCGACCCCGACGAGCTGACCAACCCCTGGCACGCCGCGGGTGCCTCCGCGCTGGCCTTCACCCTCGGCTCGCTGCTGCCCCTGGCCGCGATCCTGCTGGCCCCGACCTCCGTCCGGGTGGCGGTCACCTTCGTGGTGGTGCTGCTCGCCCTGGCGCTCACCGGTGCGGTCAGCGCCCGGCTCGGCGGGTCGAGGGTGGGCACCGCCGTCGTCCGGCTGGTCGTCGGTGGCGCGATCGCGATGGCCGTGACGTTCGGGGTCGGTGCCCTGGTGGGCGGGGCGGTCGGGTAGCTCAGGCGCGGTTGAGCGCCAGCACGCTGAGCAGCTCGTAGGCGGTGTGCGAGGCCGCCACCGCGGTCAGCTCGGCGTGGTCGTAGGCGGGGGAGACCTCCACGATGTCCGCGCCGACGACGTCCAGGCCGACCAGGCCGCGGAGCGTGTTGAGCAGCTCCCGGCTGGTCAGCCCGCCGGCCTCCGGCGTGCCGGTGCCCGGCGCGTGCGCGGGGTCCAGCACGTCGATGTCCACCGACACGTAGACCGGCCCGTCGCCCAGCCGGCGGCGCATCCGCTCCACGACGCTGGCCGTGCCGTCGACCTCGTAGTCGTCGCTGCGCACCACCTGGAAACCGAGCACGCCGTCGTCCTCCAGGTCCTGCTTGGAGTACAGCGGCCCGCGGATGCCGATGTGCATCGACCGCTCCTGGTCGACCAGCCCCTCCTCGCTGGCCCGCCGGAACGGCGTGCCGTGGGTGTAGGGCGCGCCGAAGTAGGTGTCCCAGGTGTCCAGGTGCGCGTCGAAGTGCAGCACGGCGACCGGGCCGTGGTCGCGGGCCACCGACCGCAGGATCGGCAGCGCCACCGTGTGGTCGCCGCCCAGGGTCAGCACCTGTGCGCCGTCGGCCCGCAGCGCGCTGATCCCGTCGTCGATGGTCTGGATGGCCTCCTCGATGTCGAACGGGTTCACCCCCAGGTCGCCGGCGTCGGCGACCTGCTGGGTGCCGAAGGGCATCGCGTCCAGCGCCGGGTTGTAGGGGCGCAGCAGCTTGGAGCCGGCACGCACGTGGCCCGGGCCGAACCGGGCGCCGGGCCGGTAGCTGACGCCGGAGTCGAACGGGATGCCGACGACGGCCACGTCGGCGCGGGACACCTCGTCGAGGCGGGGCAGCCGGGCGAAGGTGGCCGGGCCGCCGTAGCGGGGGACCTTCGTCGCGTCGACCGGGCCGATGGGGGTGCTCACTGCGCTGCTCCAGAAGGTGAGAGGTGCTCGTGGGCGACCAGCCAGCGGTCGCCGTCGGGGACCAGGACGACGGTCTCCCGCTCGTGCGTGGTCGTCTCGCCCTCGTGCGTGGCGACCGTGGTGAGGACGGCGTGGGTGACCACCGCGGTGTTCCCCACGAGCTGCACGTGCTGGTCGGTGGAGCTGCAGGAGACCACCCGGAAGCCGTCGTCGGCCACCCAGGACCGCCACGCCGCCCGGTACTCCTCGCGTGAGCCGAACCGCGGGCTGCCGGGCAGCACGAAGGTGGCGTCGGGGTGCATCCAGGCGAAGTAGGCGTCCTCGTCCGACGACGCGAACGCCGCGACCAGCCCGTCGAGGGCCTCCAGCGGTGTCACGAGGGCAGCCCGGCGCCCGCGGGACGGACCGGGTCGGTGACCGGCGGCGCCTCGCCCGGCGCGCTGGGCACCCACCGCGGGCCCTGCGGGCCGAAGACGTACCGCGGCTCGGGGAACAGGAACAGCGACCCCAGGTAGACCACGGCGGCCAGCAGCAGGGCGACCGGCAGGCTGACGTCGACGCCGCCGAACGCGTTCGTGAACGGCCCGACGATCAGCGGCGGGTAGTTGGCGAACAGCAGCCCGATGACCGCCGACGGGATCCAGGCGACCATCCCGCGCCAGTTGACCCCACCGGAGAACCAGTAGATGCCGCCCTCGCGGCCCTGGTTGAACACCTGGACGGCGGCCGGGTCGTAGAAGCCGCGGCGCACCACGTAGCCCAGCGCCATGATCACCATCCACGGCGTGGTGCAGATGACGATCGCGCCGATGAAGGCGTTCACGCTGCCGACCAGGTCGAAGGCCAGCCGGCCGACGAGGATGAAGACGAAGGACAGCGTGCCGATCACCAGCGAGGCCCGCACCCGGCCCAGCCGGGGGAACACCGAGGAGAAGTCCAGGCCGGTGCCGTAGAGCGAGGTGACGCCCGTCGACAGGCCACCCAGCACGGCGACGACCATGAGCAGCAGCGCGTACCAGAGCGGGGAGAGCTGGACGAGGGCGAACACGTAGTCGACCTCGCCGGCCACCAGCGTCGCCGTCGCCACCCCGAACAGGAACGGCACGAGGGTGGCCAGCTGGGCCGCGACCGTGGCGCCCAGCAGCCGGGTCCGGGACGTCGCGGCCGGGATGTAGCGCGACCAGTCGCCGAGGAAGGCGCCGAAGGAGACCGGGTTGCCCATCACGATGAGCACGCTGAGCACGAAGGTGGGGGCGAAGGAGCCCAGGGCGTAGGCATCCGGCCCGGGGTCGTAGCCGGGGTCGAAGACGCCGGCGTAGGCGATGAGGCCCAGCAGGATCAGCACGGTGTTGCCGACCACCACGACCTTGTTGACCAGCAGCATGAACTGGTAGCCGTAGACCACGACCACCACCACGAGCCCGCCCAGGACGGCGTAGACCAGCGCGCGGGTCAGGTCGCCGTCGGGCAGGCCGAACAACCGGTTGCCGGCCGCCACCAGGGCGTCGCCGGACACCCAGACCGAGATCGAGTAGAAGGCGATCGCGGTCAGCAGGGACAGGAAGGACCCCACGATCCGGCCCCGGACGCCGAAGTGCGCCGAGGAGGACACCGCGTTGTTGGTGCCGGTGCGCGGGCCGAACAGGCCCATCGGCGAGAGGATCAGCCCGCCGAGCACCACGCCGAGCACGGTCGCGGCGGCGGCCTGGGCGAACGAGAGCCCCAGCAGCACCGGGAAGGTGCCCAGGATGATGGTGGCGAAGGTGTTGGCCCCGCCGAACTGGATGCGCAGCAGGTCCAGCGGACGCGAGGTCCGTTCGGCGTCGGGGATGGTGTCGATGCCGTGCTGCTCGACCTCCAGCGCGCGGGGACGACGGGTCGGGGTGGGCGTGCTGGCCATCGCGGCTCTCCTCCTCGGCGGTGACGGGGGCCACCAGTCGGTACCGTAGGGCCACAGTTGCTCCGAAGGCAACGAAAGTTCACCAGAGCGAAACGAGGACACGTGCGCGTCACACGGCTGGTCGACCTCTCGGTCCCCGTGGACGCCGGCACCCAGGTCTTCCCGGGTGACCCGGTGTTCACCTCGCACCCGCACGCCACGGTGGCCGCGGACGGCTTCCACGTGCAGGCGATCAGCATGGGTTCGCAGACCGGCACCCACGTCGACGCGCCCTACCACTTCGCCGACGACGGGCTGCGCATCGACGAGCTCGACCTGACCCTGTTCACCGGTCCGGCGGTGCTGCTCGACGTCCGCGGCCGGGCCCCGCGCACCCGGCTGACCTGGGCCGACCTCGGCGAACCCGACGTCGCCCCGGGCACGGTCGTGCTGCTGCACACCGGCTGGTCGGCGCACTACGGCACGCCGGCCTACTTCGACCACCCGTTCCTCGACGCGGACGCCGCCCGGCGCCTGCTGGCGGCCGGCGTGCGCACCGTCGGCCTGGACGCCCCCAATCTCGACGTCACCCCGACCGACGCCGACCCCGGCGAGGGCTACCCCGTGCACCACCTCGTCGCGGCCGCCGGCGGGGTCATCTGCGAGAACCTGACCAACCTCGCCGCGGTCGACTTCCCCGACCCGTTCGTGTCGCTGCTGCCGGTGCGGCTGACCGGCGCCGACGGCGCACCGGTGCGCGCGGTGGCCCTCCAGCTGGCCCCCTGACCACCCCGACCGGGTCGGGCCACGCCCCGCGCACGCGCGACCGGCCCCGTCGGCTGGTCTACTGATCATCGGCCGCAGGGTGCGGCCGGGGACGGGGGTGGACGTGGCGCTGGCGCTGCACGCGGCTGCCCGTTCGCACACCGGGCCCCGGCCGGACAACCAGGACTCCGGTCTGGTGTCCCCGGCGCTGGTCGCGGTCGCCGACGGCGTGGGCGGCAACGTCGGCGGCGCGGTGGCCTCCGGCCTGGTCATCTCCTGGCTCGCGCCGCTGGGGGCGGGGCTGCTGCCCGACGAGCCGGACGGCGGCCTGGCCCGCCTGGTGTCGGCGGCCAACGAGCGCATCCGCACCGCGGTCTCCCACCGCCCGCGGCTGGAGGGCATGGCCACCACGCTGTGCGGCATCGGCGTGCTCGGCGACGGCGCGGTGCTCGCGCACATCGGCGACTCCCGCGCCTACCGCTGGCGGGCACCCGAGCTGGTGCAGCTGACCCGGGACCACACCCTCGTGCAGGCCCTCATGGACGCCGGGTCGATCACCGCCGAGGAGGCCCTGGTGCACCCGCAGCGCTCCGCGGTCTACGCCGCGCTGCACGGCGGCACCGACGACGTCGAGGGCCTGGAGGTGCTCGCCGTCGACATCCGGCCCGGTGACCGGCTGCTGGTCTGCTCCGACGGGCTGTCCGGCGCGCTGCCCGCCCAGGTCATCGCCGAGCTGCTCGCGGTCGCCGAGAACGCCGACCAGGCGGCGGCCACCCTGCTGGGCGCCGCGCTCGCCGCCCCGGCCTCGGACAACGTCACCGTCGTCGTCGCCGACGTCCTCGACGACATGGTCGACGGCCGGCCGCCCACCCGGTACCGCACGGTCGGCGCCGCCTCGGGGGCCCGCGACGAGACCGTCGAGGTGCTCGAGGCGCTGTGGCCCGGGCCCGCCACCGGTGCGTTCCGGCCGGTCACCGCGCCCTCGGACTGATCACCCCTGCGGGGGAGAGCGCCTCCACCATCCCCGCGCGGCGCCGATCTCGACGGGGTGACCGCTCTGCTCGACGTCGACGCCACCACCCTGCTGCCCGGCCGGACCGCGCTGCTGGACGTGCTCGCCCTGCGCCGGCCCACCCCGCCCGCCGCGCCCACCACCGGCCTGGTGCTGGTCGGCCTGCCCGCACCCGCCGGTCTGCCGCTCGGCGCCGGCCAGCTGGTCGAGGCCGCCACTGCGCTGTCGGGCGCGCTGCTGCCCGGTGAGTGGTTGGCCCGGCACGGCGCGGACGCCTTCGCCGTCGTCACCGAGGAGCCCATGCCGGCCACCGCGGCCCGGTTGCTCACCGCGCTGCCGTCCGGTGCCTGCGCCGGCGTCTGCCCGGTGACCGCCGACCGCGGGGCCCGCGACGTCGTCCGGCTGGCCGCCCTCGGCCTCGTGCTGGCCCGCCTGGGCGAGCCCGGCTCGGTCGTCCGCTACCCCACGGCGTAGCTGCGTCAGTGGCAGTGCGGCTGCCCCGAGGCCGACGGGGGCATGCCGAGCGTCGGGTTGCGGTCGAAGAAGCCCCAGGGCTTGAGCTCGAACCGCACGACGTCCACCGGCATGACCGGCCAGTCCTCCACCCGCGGCACGTGGTGCAGGCCGAAGACGTGCCACAGCACGACCTCGGTGGCCTCCACCGACCGCCCGGCCTCCGTCCACGCCGGCAGGCCGGCGTCCCGCGAGCTCTGGTTGCAGAACTCGCCCGACGGCCAACGCTCCTCGCGGTGGTACGGGCTGACCCACACCGGGTGCGCAACCACCCCGGCCCGCTGCATCAGCGGGCTCTCGGGCCCGGCCAGCGCGGGGATCGCCGCCGTCGGCACCAGCTTGTAGGCCGTCGGCGCGCCCCAGGCGTTCCGCCGGGACGCCGAGGTGACCGAGAACCCGCGCTGGGAGGCCCAGTCCAGGTCGAACCCGCCCTCGGTGGTGATCGGCTGCTTCCGGGGGGTCAACGCCATGCCGTGGGGGTTCCCGGGCCCGATCGGCGGCACCTCGGTGTGCGACTGCACCACCGTGTTGTCGGGGGTGTCGACCTCCATGTCCAGCCGGGCCACGATGAAGTGCTGGTGGACCGGGGCGTAGGTGTGGTCGTCGACGACGGTGCCGTGCTCGGGCGGGGTGCCCTCGAACGAGGACGTCACCATGATCCCGGTGGCCCGCACCTCGCACTCGATCTGGCCGTCGGGGTAGAAGCGCCAGTAGACGAGGTACTCGTAGTTGGCCACGGTGGCGTGGAAGCTGACCACCAGCCGGCGGGACCGGCGCACCTCGGCGCCGGCGTGCTCGTCGACGTGCTTCCACAGCACGCCGTCGTCCTCCTCGTGGATGCAGACGGCGTTGGTGATGGTGTACGGCTCGCCGTGGCTGTCGTGCAGCACGGCGTCCAGGTAGGTGATCTCGCCCAGGCAGTCGCAGCCCAGCTCCAGCGACGTGGTCATGAAGCCCAGGCCCCACTCGCCGATGTCGAAGGCGGTGCGGCGGGAGTGGTCGGTGCCCGGGTCGCGGTAGGGCACGACCATCTCGGCGAAGCTCATCCGGTGGGCCACCGACCGGCCGTCGATCGACACCCGGTGCAGCACCAGGCCCTCGCGGTGGTTGAACCCGACGCGCATCGACCAGTCCAGCCAGCGCAGCTCGTTGCCCTCCATGGACAGCGAGACGCCGTCGGGCTGGGTGAGCTCGAACTTCTTCACGTCGGTGCGCTCGACCAGGCCGGGGACCAGCGAGGGCACGTACTCACCCATCGCGCCCTGCGGGGCGGGCACCCGGAAGGTGTCCTCGATGTCCAGCAGCTCCATGGTGTTGAGGTCCACCACGTGGTGCAGCCCGTTGACCGGGTGGGCGTAAGGGTTGCCGTTCGGGGTCTCGCGCACCCACACGTCGGTCCAGCCGACCCGTCGGTCGGCGAACTGCTGCGGGATGAGGGAGTGCCCGTAGGCCCAGGTGTCGATGAGCACCAGGTCCAGGTCGGTGATCCCGCGCTCGGCGAGGGAGGCGATCACCTGCGGGTGCTTGATGAGTTCGACGTGCGCCTCGTGCCACTCGTCGACGGTCATGTTCGGCTGCTCGCCCGGCACCGGCGTCCACTCCAGGACGGCGTCCTCGGTGAGCGACACGACCGCCTTGTAGGCGGAGTTCGTCGAGCGGTCGAAGCAGGTCACCCGGGCCTCGCGCGGGTTCGGGTCCCCGGCCGCCCAGGTGCGGACGACGTCCCTGGCCGGCTCGCGCAGCTCGATCCCGGCGAACCGCCAGCCCTCGCCGACGCCCCGGTCCCGGCGCAGGATCGCCGCCGCGGCGCGGAACTCGTCGGCGGACAACGGGTCGAGCGGGTGCGCGGTCATGGCAGGTTCCGATCTGCGAGCAGGGGGAGCGAGGGGTCGAACGGGATGCCCGACCGGCGGCGGGCGATGGCGGAGAGCGCCTCGAGGACGACGCGGTTGGCCAGCGCGGCGGTGATGTCGGCGTGGTCGTAGGGCGGGGACACCTCGACCACGTCGATGCCGACCACCGGCAGCTCCAGGCAGATCCGGCGCACCGAGTCCAGCAGCTCGCGGGCGGTGAGGCCGCCCGGCTCGGGCGTGCCGGTGCCGGGGGCGTGCCCGGGGTCGCAGACGTCGATGTCGACGGAGAGGAAGACGCCGTCGCACTCGTCGGTGGCGATCGCGAACGCCTCGGTGAGGCAGGTCTGCAGCCCACGGTGGCCGATCTCGGTCATCTCGTAGGAGCGCATCCGCTGGGCGGCCATCCAGTGCAGCGTCTCCGGCGGCGGCCAGTAGCCGCGCAGCCCGATCTGCAGGAACCGGTCGCCGCGCAGCGCCCCGCTCTCGACGAGTCGCCGCATCGGCTGGCCGTGGCCCCACAGCGAGCCGAACTCGATGTCCCCGGTGTCGGCGTGCGCGTCGAAGTGGATCATCGAGACCCGGCCGTGGCCGAGGACGTCGGCGACCCCGCCCGCGTCGGGGAACGCGATCGAGTGGTCGCCGCCCAGGACGACCGGGATCGCCCCGGCCCGGACCACGTCGGCCACCGCGGAGCGCAGTGCGGGCAGGGCGGTCTCGATGTCGCCGGAGTACATCTCGACGTCCCCGGCGTCCAGCACCCGCAGATCGCGCAGCCCGTCGGTGCGCAGCGCGAGGCTCGGTCGCGAGCCGTCGTGCGGCAGGTAGTCGGTCATCCGGATCGCCTGCGGCCCGAACCGGGTGCCCGGTCGGTGGGAGGTGCCGCCGTCGAAGGGGGCGCCCAGCACGACGACGTCGGCGCCGGCCATGGAGGCGGGGTCGGTGTGGTCGCACCGGTCGACGCCGAGGTAGGTGATGTCCGGGCCGAACTGCGGGCCGTAGCGCACCATCTGTCCCCCTAGCTCACGACGGAAACCGTCGATACGGTGTTCCACAGCGACGCTATCCGTTGTCAGCGGCGGCGTCGAGACGCGTCGTCCCCCCGATCGGAGCCCACCATGAGCGAGTACGCCGTCGTCGACCCCGCCACGGGCGAGACCGTGGCCAGCTACCCCACCGCGACCGACGAGCAGGTGGAGGCGGCGATCGCCGCGGCCAGCGCCGCGCACCGGGGTTGGTCGCGCAGCTCCACGGCGGCCGAGCGCGGCGAGCTGGTCCGGCGCGTCGCCCAGCTGCACCGCGAGCGGAAGGCCGAGCTGGCCGCGCTCATCGTGCGCGAGATGGGCAAGACGATCACCGCCGCCGAGGGCGAGGTGGACTTCGCCGCCGACATCTACGAGTACTACGCCGACAACGCGGAGCGGATCACCGCCGACCAGCCGATCGAGCTGGCCGAGGGCTCGGCCGGCACCGCCGTCGTCCGCAAGGCCTCGCTCGGCCCGCTGCTGGGCGTCATGCCCTGGAACTTCCCCTACTACCAGGTGGCCCGGTTCGCCGGCCCCAACCTGGTGCTGGGGAACACGATCATCCTCAAGCACGCCCCGCAGTGCCCGGAGTCCGCCGCCGCGATCGAGCAGGTCTTCGCCGACGCCGGGTTCCCCGAGGGCGCCTACGTCAACGTGTACGCCAGCAACGACCAGGCCGCGACGATCATCGGCGACCCCCGGGTGCAGGGGGTCTCGCTGACCGGCTCCGAGCGGGCCGGCACCGCGGTGGCCGAGGTCGCCGGTCGGCACCTGAAGAAGGTGGCGCTGGAGCTGGGCGGGTCCGACCCGTTCATCCTGCTCTCGACCGACGACCTGGACGGCGCCGTCACCTCCGCCGTGGACGCCCGCATGGACAACAGCGGCCAGTCCTGCAACGCGGCCAAGCGGTTCGTGGTGCACGCCGACCTGTACGAGGACTTCCTCGCCAAGCTCACCGAGACGATGACCGCCATCGAGCCCGGCGACCCGACGAAGGCCGAGACCGAGCTCGGCCCGCTGTCCTCGCTGCGCGCCGCCGAGACCCTGGACGAGCAGGTGCAGCGCGCGGTGGCCCACGGCGCGACCCTGGTCGCCGGCGGCACCCGCCGCGACGCCTTCTTCGAGCCGACCGTGCTCACCGGCGTCACCGCCGACAACCCGGCCTACGGGGAGGAGTTCTTCGGCCCGGTCGCCGTCGTGTACTCGGTCCCGGACGAGGACGCCGCGGTCGAGCTGGCCAACGACACCGGCTTCGGCCTGGGCTCCTACGTGTTCACCACCGACCCCGAGCAGGGCGAGCGGGTGGCGAACCGGATCGAGGCCGGCATGGTCTACGTCAACCTGGTGCTCGCCGACTCCCCGGAGCTGCCCTTCGGCGGCGTCAAGCGCAGCGGCACCTCGCGCGAGATGGGCCTGCTGGCCGCCGAGGAGTTCGTGAACAAGAAGCTGGTCCGCATCGGCTGAGCCCAGCCGGGGCTCGGGCAGGGCACAGGGTGCGGTCCGAGGGTGGTCGGTGCAGCGACCCCCTCGACCAGGAGCCACCGTGACCGACCCGCAGCAGCAGTTCCCCTCGGCCGACCCCGCCGCGCACACGCAGGCGCAGCCCTGGTCGGGCGGTGAGCCGCACGTCGACGCCGCGCCCCACCCCGCGGAGCCCGCCCCGCCCCGTCGCCCGGGCGGGGCGCGGGTGGCGCTGGTCGCGGCGGTCGCCGTCGGCGC
>NZ_JAMXRZ010000129.1 GCF_024124375.1 Klenkia sp. PcliD-1-E | reverse complement strand
CCGGCTGCGGGGCGGTTCCCAGGGCAAGGAGCCGGCCGCGGCCGGCGGGCCCGCCACCGCCCCGCGGACCATGCCGCCGCTGCAGGGACCCCCGGTCGACGAGGACGACGACTGGGACGACGAGGACGACGGCCGCCGACGCCGCTCCCCGTGGCCGTGGGTGGCCGCGGCGGCTGTGCTGCTGCTCGTGCTGGGCGCGGTCGTCGCCTTCACGCTGCTCGGAGGCGGGGACGACGAGGCCCGCACCCCGGGGACGACGACCACCCCCGCCACCACCACCTCGGCCCCCACCGCCACGACCACCGAGTCGGCCACGCAGACCTCGGAGAGCTCCGCGGAGCAGACCACCGAGGACCCGACGCCGACCTCGGAGAGCTCCGCAGAGCAGACGACCGAGGCGCCACCGCCGGTCCCCACGACGACGCAGGCGCCCCGGACCACGACCACCCCGACCACGACACCCCCGCCGGTCACCACCACGACGGCGGCACCGACCACGCCCAGCGAGTCGACGGCCGCCGGGCAGACGACGGCGACGCCGTGACGGCCGCCCCCGTGACCGGCGCCTCCCCGGTGTGCACGACCGGATCGCCTACGCTGCGCGGTGGTCCGGACACCCCGGCCAGCCCCCGAGAGGACCCCCGATGACCACCCCGCAGGTGCTGGGCGAGCGCTACGAGATCGGTGGTGTCCTCGGCCGCGGCGGGATGGCCGAGGTGCACCGGGGGCGGGACCTGCGGCTGGGCCGCGAGGTCGCGGTCAAGGTGCTGCGCTCGGACCTGGCGCGCGACCCGTCCTTCCAGGTGCGCTTCCGCCGCGAGGCGCAGGCCTCGGCGTCGCTGAACCACCCGGCCATCGTCGCCGTCTACGACACCGGCGAGGACCGCACCACCACCGGCGCGACCCCCTACATCGTCATGGAGTACGTCGAGGGCGAGACCCTGCGCGACGTGCTGCGCCGGGAGAACCGGCTCGAGCCCGCCCGCGCCATGTCGCTGACCGCCGACATCTGCGCCGCGCTGGACTTCAGCCACCGCAACGGGATCGTGCACCGGGACGTCAAGCCCGGGAACGTCATGATCACCCCGCAGGGCACGGTCAAGGTGATGGACTTCGGCATCGCCCGGGCCGTCTCGGACTCCGCGGCCACCATGACCTCGACGGCCGCCGTCATCGGCACCGCGCAGTACCTCTCCCCCGAGCAGGCCCGCGGTGAGGGCGTCGACGCCCGCTCCGACGTCTACTCCGCTGGCTGCCTGCTCTACGAGCTCGTCACCGGGGCGCCGCCGTTCACCGGCGACTCCCCGGTCGCCGTGGCCTACCAGCACGTGCGCGAGGACCCCCGGACGCCGTCCTCGATCAACCCCGAGGTCCCGCCGGAGCTCGACGCCATCCTGCTCAAGGCGATGAGCAAGAACCCGGCCAACCGGTACCAGTCCGCCGCCGAGATGCGCAGCGACCTGCTGCGCGCCGTCGCCGGCCAGCGGGTCGAGGCCACCCCGGTCATGGGCGACGCCGAGCGCACCTCCTACCTCGGCGCGGCCGGCGCCGGCGGCTACCCGGGCCAGGACGACCACTGGGACGCCGAGGACGAGGCGGCCGCACGGCGCCGACGCCGCGGCGTCATCGCCCTGGTCGTCGCCGGCATCCTGGTGCTGGCCGGGCTGATCGCGCTGCTGGTCGGGCTCAACAGCGGCGGGGACGACACCCCCACCGAGCCCACCACCGCCAGCGTGCAGGTGCCCGCCCTCGTGGACCAGACCCAGGCCGCCGCGACCGCCGCGCTGCAGCAGGCCGGCCTGGTGCTGGGCACCGTCACCACGCAGCCCAGCACCGAGGTCGCCGAGGGCTCGGTGATCAGCAGCGACCCCGCCGCGGGGGCCACCGTCGACGAGGGCACCGAGGTCGCCCTCGTCGTCAGCGCCGGCCCCGACACGGTTCCGATCCCCAACGTGGTCGGGCTGTCCGAGGCGGCCGCCAAGGCCAACCTGAACAACGCCGGGTTCACCCGGGTCAACACCAACCAGGTGCCCTCCACCGAACCGGCCGGCACGGTCGTCGCCGTCGACCCCGGCGAGGGCAGCCAGGCCAACCCGGACGACCAGGTCATCACGCTGAGCATCTCCACCGGGAGCGCCCAGATCCCCGACGTCCGCGGCCAGACCTACGAGCAGGCGCGCGCCACGCTGCAGGCCGCCGGGTTCACCGACATCACCCAGCAGAACGCCGAGAGCGACGAGGTCCCGGCCGGCCAGGCGATCGGCACCGAGCCCGGCTCGGGTCAGCAGGCCACCGCCGACGACCAGATCACCGTGCTCATCGCCGTCCCCGTCCCGACCGAGACCACGGCCACGACCACGGCGCCCCCCACCAGCTCCTCGCCCACCACCGGCACCGGCATCCCGATCCCGGGCCAGCCCACGGCGTAGCGGCGCCCGCCCGAACGGTGATCAGGGGACCTGGTCACCGTCCGGCCGACCACACGAACGTCGGTGCGGGTGGCCGCACGGTGATCAGGTCACCTGATCACCGTGCGGGCCGCGCGGTCAGCCCACTGCGGTGAGCAGCTTCTGCGCTGCCGACGCCGCCTTCTCGACCAGGGCCTGGTCGACCTCGACGCCGCAGCTGCGGAGCCAGGTCGCGAGCATCTGGTGGCCGCCCTCGGTGAGGACGGACTCGGGGTGGAACTGCACGCCCTCGATCGGCAGCTCGCGGTGCCGCAGGGCCATCACGATCCCCGACGGCGTCGTGCCGGTGACCTCGAGCTCGGCGGGGAACGTCGAGGACTCCACGGCCAGGGAGTGGTAGCGCGTCGCGGTGAACGGCGACGGCAGCCCGGCCAGCACGCCCACGCCGTCGTGCACGACCTCGCTGGTCTTGCCGTGCAGCAGCTCCGGGGCGCGCACGACGTCCCCACCGAAGGCCTCCGCGATCGCCTGGTGGCCCAGGCAGACCCCGAGCACCGGCACCCCGGCCTCGGCGGCGGCCCGCACCATCGGCACGGTCACCCCGGCGTCGGCCGGTGTCCCGGGACCGGGCGAGAGCAGCACCCCGGCCACGTCCAGGTCGGCGAGCTCGTCGACGGTCACCTCGTCGTTGCGGCGCACCACGCTGGGGACGCCGAGCTGACCCAGGTACTGGACCAGGTTGTAGACGAAGCTGTCGAAGTTGTCGACGACGAGCACCCGGGGGCTCACGGTCGGCTCGCTCACTGGTCCACCGTCACGTCGTTGAAGGGCAGCTTGGGCTCCACCCAGGGGAAGACGACGAACAACAGCAGCGCGCACACCGCCAGCACCAGCACCAGCGCCTGCACCGCCTTGACCGCCGTGCCACCGGGCAGGTGCCGCCAGATCCAGGTGTACATCAGCCCTCGCTCAGGGCCGGCGGCCCGTCCGGGGCGTCGGCCTTCGGGACCGGGTCGCCGTCGAGCACCGCGTGCACGATCAGCCGCTCGCGGGCGGAGAACTTGGGGTGGCAGGTGGTCAGCGTCAGGTAGGCGCCGTTGGGCGGGCCGGTCAGCGGACCGTTCGGGGTGGGCGCGATGACCGACACGTCGGTGGGCAGCACGATCTGCTGACCAGGGATGCCGTTGGGGTCGTCGTCCCCGAGCACCCGGTAGACGAACCAGGTGGTCTCGGTCTCGATGACGATCGGGTCTCCGGCCTGCAGCTGGTCCAGGTCCAGGAACGGCGAGCCCTTGCCCACCCGGTGCCCGGCCAGGGCGAAGTTGCCCTGCTCACCGGGCATCGCGGAGTCCACGTAGTGACCGGGTCCCTCGACCAGCTCGTCCTCGTCGGTGCCCTCGAGGATGACCTTGACGTAGTCGGCACCGAAGCGCGGGATGCGGATGAAGGCGAACCCCTGGCCCAGCGGCACCTCGGAGATGCCGCCGTCGGGCAGCGTCGGCACCGTCGGGTCGTCGGTGCCTTCCCAGTCCTGGCGCAGCTCGGTGGACAGCGCGTCCTGCTTGCGGTCGCTGGAGAGGTCGGTGATCCACACCTCGTAGACGACGAACAGCAGCACGACGAGGCCGGCGGTGACCAGCAGCTGGCCCACGCCCCGGACCCCGGTGCGCACCAGGTCGCCGCGGGTGCGCTCCGGACGGCGGACGGCGGCCGGGGCGGCGCCGTCGTCGGTGCGCTCGTCCGAGCCGTCGTCCGAGCCGTCGTCCGTGCGCTCGTCCATGCCGTCGTCCAGGACGGAGTGCCGGCCGGTGGCGTCCTCGGGCCGACCCAGGTCGGGCTGCCAGGTGTGCCGCACGGTGGCGTCCTCGGGCAGCGGCTGCGGGGCGGCGGCGGGGGGCTCCTCGGGCGCGTGCCGGCCGCGGCGTGGGCCGCCGGTGTCCGCGTCGTCCATCGTTCCTCCCCGAGCCCCGCCCCCTGACCTCAGCCGGCGGCCGAGGCGTACTGCAGGTCCAGCGCGCCATCGTAGGCGGGCAGGTCCACCTCCGACCGGTCCTGCACCCGGTAGGTGAGCCCGAAGCGGTCCACGGCCTGCTGCAGCAGCGACACCTCGTAGGACTGGCCCAGCCGTTCGCGCATGGTGTCGGCGTCCCCCACCGCGGTGATCACGAAGGGCGGGGAGTACGTGCGGCCCTCCAGCAGGAGCACGTTGCCCACGCACCGCACGGCGCTGGTGGCCACGAGCCGCTGACCCATGACCGCCACCCCGTCGGCGCCGGCGGCCCACAGCGCGTTGACGACGCCCTGCACGTCGGACTGGTGGATGACCAGGGCGTCGAGGGTGGCCCCGGGGGGCAGGGTGCCGGTGCCGGTCTCCGGGGCATCGTCCAGCGTGATCTCCACACCCGGGCCGCTGACCGGGGTGAACCCGGCCGAGGCCTCCTGCGCGTCGCCGGCCGCGGTGGCCGCGGCGACGTCCCCGTTGCGGCCGGCCTCGGCCTCGGTGAGGGACTGCACGCGGGCCTGCAGCTGGGCCAGCTGGGCGGCCTGCACGTCGTTGGCCTGTCCCAGCTGCTCGATCAGCTGGGACAGCTGGGTGACGTCCCCCGCCCGCAGGTCGGTGCCGCGGGCGGTCTGCCCGGACGTCGCGAACAGCAGCCCGGCGGCCATCGCGACCACCGGGACCAGGGCGTTCCAGGCCCGCCGCTGCGGGTCACCGCCCCTGCTCCGCATGCCTGCAGCTTAGGCTGGGGGCCGGTCAGATCAGCAGTGCCGATGTGCAAGGTCGAGGAGTCGTCGCGGTGCCCAAGTCGAAGGTGCGCAAGAAGTCGGTGTACACCCCGCCCGAGGGCGTGCTGCCCTCGAGCGCCGCCAAGGCCCGTGCCGCCCGGCCCAGCCCCCGCTGGTACGCCCCCGTGATGATCGCCCTGATGCTGCTCGGCCTGGTGTGGATCGTCGTCTACTACGTGGCCGGCGACAAGATCGGCTTCATGGTGTCCCTGTCGGCGTGGAACTTCGCCATCGGGTTCGGCGCCATGGTCGCCGGCCTGGTCATGAGCATGCGCTGGCGCTGAGCTGGGCCGTCAGTCCTGCTGCTGGGAGGTCTCGGCCTCGATGGAGGGCTGGTCGGCGAACAGCGGCGGCAGGTAGCGCAGCATCAGCGCCGACCAGGTGAGGTGCGTGAGCACCGGTGCCTGGATGCCTCCGGTGATCTTGCGCTGCCAGCCGAACAGCCCCCCCATGACCACCGACGCCAGCACGAGGGCCGGGTTGCGGGTCGGGGTGGTGGCCAGCCCGTAGACCGTGGTGGACTTCAGCACTGGGTGGGTCGTGCCGGCGGCCGCGTAGAGCGCCCCCCGGAAGAAGACCTCCTCGGCCACCCCGTTGGTCAGCGTCGTCATGGCCACCAGGGCCGGGTTGCCCTGGTGGGCGTAGCGCAGGATCCGGGTCAGCGCCCGGTTCAGCACCGGGATGCGCCTGGCGACCAGCGCCGCGCCGTAGAACAGGCCGAACACCCCGGCACCGGTGAGCACCGGGGTGACCACCGGGCGGTGCACCGTCTCCCGGGCCGACCGCATCCAGCCCAGGTGCAGCGGGCCCGACGCGACGCCGCCGGTCACCCAGGTGCCGGCCACGGCCATCGTCAGGCCGTAGAACTCCTTCGAGTCCGGCTTCTGGGACAGCGACAGGCCCAGCATCCCCGCGCCCAGCACCGCGAACGTCCCGGTCACCCGCCGGCGCCGGCGGAAGGCCGCGTCGGTCTCCCGGTGGTCGCGCGGCACCGGGTCGATCAGCCAGTCCGGGGTGCGCTCGGCCAGCCGCAGGACCGCGCGGTCCAGCCGGCCCCGCGGCGCCCGGCCCAGCACGTTCACGCCCGCGCCCCGCGGACCAGCAGACCGCCGTGCCGGGGCCGCCCGCCGGCGGCCTTGCGCCGGGCGGCGGCGCGTTCCCCGAGCGCGGTCAGCACGGCCTGGTCGTAGTCCATCGGTTCGAACGGGACGACGTCGCGGATGCTGTGGTCGCGCACCACCACCTCGTTGCTCATCGAGTCGATCAGCGAGCGCCCGGTCTGCAGGTCCACGTCGGTGACCAGCGACAGCCAGCGCGAGGACAGCTGCGGGCTGAGCAGCGGCACCGGGAGCACGAACAGGTGCCGGCCCTGGATCTCCGCGACCCGGGTGAGCATCTCCAGGTATTCCAGCACCTCGGGACCGCCGACCTCGAACACCCGGCCCTCGGCGTCGGGGGCCTCGAGCACGCCGACGAGGTAGCGCACGACGTCGGCGACCGCGATCGGCTGGGTCCGGGTGTGCACCCAGCGCGGGGTGATCATCGCCGGCAGGTGGGCGACCAGCTGCCGGGTCATCTCCCAGGAGACGCCGCCGTGGCCGACGACGATGCCGGCCCGCAGCACGGTCACCGGGACCCCGCCCTCGCCGAGCAGCCGCTCGACCTCGCGGCGGCTGCGCAGGTGGGGGGAGAGGTCGTCGGCGTCGTCACCCAGGCCGCCGAGGTAGATGATCCGGCGCACCCCCGCCCGGGCGGCCGCGCGCCCGAAGGTGCGGGCCGCCTCGGCGTCGCGGTCCCGGAAGTCCGAGGAGTCCAGGCTGTGCACGAGGTAGTAGGCGGCCTCGCAGCCGGTCAGGGCCGCGTCCAGGGAGGCCTCGTCGGAGACGTCGCCGCGCACCGCCTCCCCGGCACCGGTGTAGCGCTGGGGGTGCCGGGTCATCGCGCGGACGTCGTGCCCCTCCTCGACCAGGGCCGGCGCCAGCCGACCACCCACGAACCCGGACGCACCCGTCACCAGTACCTGCACGGCTCCAGCGTGTGGGTTGCCGGCCGCGCCCGCAGGGCGAGTGGGACGAACCCGTCCGGTCGGGGTCGAGATGTCGACCCGGGGCGTGGGGTCGGTGTGTGCACAGCCCGGCGACCCGGTCCACAGCACCGGTGACCGACCGCCCCCAGGTTTGTCCACCGGATGTGGACGTCCCCGGACCGAGGACGCCGCTCCCACCTGCGCAGATGCCGGTCGTGTGACAGGTGGTGCGCAGGGTCCACCCGCGTAACTACACGCCTGTTCTTCTGTCCCCACCTGTGCACACAGGTGTGGAGAAGTCGACCTGGGGACCGTGACGACCCCGTCCCGCAGCCGGTCACCCGGCGTGTCCGGGTGGTCGCCGGGAGGTGGTGCACAGCACGAACACCCAGGTCGGACGGCGCGTCGCGCACCGACCGCCCCGGCCTGTGGACGACGGCCGCGCCGCGGTGGACCGCCGGGCTGCGAAGCTGGTCGGCGTGCCCGCCCCGCAGCAGTGGTCGACCCGACCGGTGGAGACCGCGCTGGCCGGTGGCGCGGCCCTCGTCCTGGCCGTCTCGGCGCTGTGGACCGACGCGGCGGGCCGGTTCCTCGTGGGCGCGGCGGCCCTCCTGCTCGCCGTGGTCGCCGTCCGGGACCTGCTGCTGCGCCCACGGCTGACCGCCGACGAGGACGAGGTCGTCGTCGCCGCGGTCGGTGGGCGCACCGTGATCCCCCGGGACCGGTTGCGTGCCCGGGTGCGCACCGGGCGCCGGCTCGGGGTGCGCACCACCTCGCTGGAGCTGGAGGACCTCGGCGACGACGGCGTGCTGGTGGTGCTCGGCCGCCGCGACCTGGGCGCCGACCCCGAGCAGGTCGGCGCCCAGCTGCTCGGGCACCGGCCCTAGCGGATCCCGCCGAAGGTCAGCACCAGCAGGACCAGCACGAGGACGGCGACGCCGGCCACGGCCAGCGCGGTGCGGCGGCGGGCCCACAGCAGCACGGCCGCGGTGGCGGCGCCGGTGACCAGGCCACCGAGGTGGCCGAGCAGCGAGACCCCGGGCAGCAGGCTGATGACCAGGTTGATGGCCAGCAGGGTGAGCAGGCCCCGCAGGTCCTGCTTCTGGCGGACCAGCACGACACCGAAGGCACCCAGCAGGCCGTAGATGGCCCCGGAGGCGCCCACCACGCCACCGACGTAGGCGCCGAACAGCTGCAGCGCGGCCGCCCCGCCCAGCGCGGACAGCAGGTACACCGTCAGGTAGCGGGCCTTGCCGAGCATCCGCTCCAGCTCGGAGCCGAACAGCAGCAGCGCGAGCATGTTCAGGGCCAGGTGCACCAGGCTGGCGTGGGTGAAGGCGCTGGTCACCACCCGCCACCACTGGCCCTGGTCGACCAGGACGGGTGCGGTGAGCAGTTGGCTGGTCAGCGGGGAGGCGAAGGAGCGGACCGGGTTGCCGCCGGCCAGCAGGGCCGAGACGGCGGTGGCCACGGCGACCGCGACGTTGATCGCGATGAGGACGACGGTGACGGTGCCCCAGCGGCGGCCGGCGACCCGCAGGCCGGTGGTCCGCCGGGGGGCCCGCACGGTGCGCCGGGCGTCGGCGATCTCCTCGGGGCACTGGAAGCCCACCGAGGCCGGGTGCATGCACTCGGGGCAGATGGGGCGGCCGCACCGCACGCAGGAGATGCGCGTGGGCCGGTCGGGGTGCCGGTAGCAGGTGGGCACCGGGGGCACGGGCTGCTCGCCCGCACCCCCGGGCCCGGCGGGTGTGCTCAGCTGCGCTGCACCTCGACCGAGGTGATGACGACGTCCTCGAGGGGCTTGTCACCACGGGCGGTGGGGACCTTGGCGATGGCGTCGACGACCTGGCGGGAGGCGTCGTCGGCGACCTCGCCGAAGATGGTGTGCTTGTTGTTCAGGTGCGGGGTGTTGGTGACGGTGATGAAGAACTGCGAGCCGTTGGTCCCCGGGCCCGCGTTGGCCATGGCCAGCAGGTAGGGCCTGGAGAACTGCAGGTCCGGGTGGAACTCGTCGCCGAAGCGGTAGCCGGGTCCGCCGGTGCCCTGGCCCAGCGGGTCACCGCCCTGGATCATGAAGCCGTCGATGACCCGGTGGAAGATCGTGCCGTCGTAGAGCTTGTCGGTGGTCTTCGCCCGGGTGCGGGGGTCGACCCACTCCCGGCTGCCCTCGGCGAGCTCGGCGAAGTTGGCGACGGTCTTGGGGGCGTGGTCCGGGAACAGGTCCACGGTGATGTCGCCGTGGTTGGTGTGCAGGACTGCGCGCCGCGCAGGAGTCGATTCGGTCACGCCCCCCATCGTCCCACCTGCGGTGATGGGCCGCTCAGACCGCCCCGACCACCGTCTGCGCGATCTCCCGGGCCTGCAGGCTGGACTCCTGGTTCACCGTGACGACCACGACCAGGCTGCCGTCGGCGACGGCGAGCACGGTCTGCGGCCCGACGGCGATGCCGCCGCCGTCGCCGACGTCCCGGACAGCGGTGCCGCCCAGGGGGGCCACCCGCTCCACCGCGGCGGTCTGCGCGGCGACCGGGTCGGCGGCCTGGCTGATCTCGACCACCAGCGCGGGCTCGCCGTTCGGCTTGGCGAAGGTGCAGGTGGGCGGCGGCCCGCCGGGTACACCGGTGGTGGTCACGGTGGGCGTGCGCTGCCCGACGGTGTCCTCGACGTAGGCGGTGTCCAGGTAGGGGCAGTCGGCCTCGGTCGTCACCGGCTCGGCAGCGGTCGTGGGTGCGGCGGTCGTCGTCGGTGCCGGGGAGGAGCTGGACGGGACCGGCGGGGTGGCGCTCGGACCGGCCGGGTCGGCGTCCTGGGTGCTCCCACCGCAGCCGGCGAGCAGGAGGACCAACGTGGAGACGAGGGGAATCGAACCCCTGACCCCCGCCTTGCAAAGGCGGTGCTCTACCAATTGAGCTACGTCCCCGGGGGGTGCTAGCGGTGCGTGGTCCGGACGGCGTCCGGGCTGCTGGTGGCCTCGGCCCACAGCCCCTGGTCGCCCTGGGCCGCGGCCCGCTTGCGCCAGGCCAGCAGGGTGCCCGCCGCGAGGGCGGCGACGGCGACCTTCTTCAGCACGGGGCCGACCTCCTCGCGGTGGGGCAGTGCACGGGTGGGCCTGGGAGGACTTGAACCTCCGGCCTCATCCTTATCAGGGATGCGCTCTAACCGCCTGAGCTACAGGCCCGTGAACCTCGGAAAGCATACGTGCCCCCCGGCCGGCGTCGCCGACCGGGGGTGCGGGGTCAGGAGTCGCGCTCGGACAGCGTGACCTCCAGGCCGCCGACCAGGTCGGCGCACAGGTTGTAGACGAAGGTGCCCACGGTGCACAGCGCGGTGAACAGCACGATGTTGACCGCGCCGATGACCGCGGCACCGCCGAAGACGATGCCCGGGGTGATGACCTCGCCGCCCCCGCCGGAGGAGGTGCCGAGCTGGCCGATGAGGTCGTTGAGGGTGCTGAAGACGCCCAGGCCGCTGAGCACGCCGTAGAGCACGCCGACGGCGACCATCCAGACGAAGAACAGGGCGATGGCCAGCACCAGGGAGATCTTCAGCGCCGACCAGGTGTCGACGTGCCGCAGCTGCAGCCGCGCCCGGCGGGGACCCTTGCCGCCCTTGACCGCGCCGCGGACGCCGGTGCGCTCGCCCTGCTCGGTGGCGGTGCGCGCGGCGGGCTCGGCGGGCCGGGCACCGGCCGGCGGCCGGGACGAGGACTGGCGGGGGGTGCCG
>NZ_JAMXRZ010000128.1 GCF_024124375.1 Klenkia sp. PcliD-1-E | reverse complement strand
GGCCGCGGGCGTGGCGGTGGCCGCCGGCGCGCTGGTGGGGATGAGGGCTGCCAGGCCCCGGCCGAGTCCGCCGCGCTTGGTCATGAGTCCTCCTGGGATCGGGTCGCCACGGACTGACCGAGGACGAGGGCGTTCAGCGGCGGGGCGGCCGGCGGTGCGGCGGCCGGGGAGGGCTGGGCGGGCACGAGCGGTTGCAGCTGCGCACCCCGCACGGCGAGCTCGCGGGCGGCCTCCACGTAGCTGGTGGATCCACGTGAACCCGGGTCGTAGGTGAGCACCGACTGGCCGTAGCCCGGGGCCTCGCTCACCCGCACGTTGCGCGGGATGACGGTGGACAGCACCAGCTCGCCGAAGTGGTTGCGCACCTCGTCGGCGACCTGGTCGGCCAGCTTGGTCCGGCCGTCGTGCATGGTCAGCAGAATGGTGCTGACGGCGATGCCTGGGTTCAGGTGCGCCCGCACCAGCTCGATGTTGGACAGCAGCTGGCCCAGGCCCTCCAGCGCGTAGTACTCGCACTGGATCGGGATGAGCACCTCGTCCCCGGCCACGAGCGCGTTGAGCGTGAGCAGACCCAGGGAGGGCGGGCAGTCGATGAGCACGTAGTGCGGCCGTTCGTCGGCGGGCAAGGCGTGCAGGTGCGCCTCGATGGACCGGCGCAGCCGGTGCTCGCGGGCGACCACGCTGACCAGCTCGATCTCCGCACCCGCGAGGTCGATGGTCGCCGGCACGCAGCGCAGGTTCGGCGAGGCGGTGGTCGGGTGGGTGACCTCGCCGAGGGTGGCGTCGCCGACCAGGGCGTCGTACACCGACGGCGTGCCGACGACGTGCTCCACGCCGAGGGCGGTGCTGGCGTTCCCCTGCGGGTCGAGGTCGATGACCAGCACCCGCAGCCCGAACAGCGACAGTGCGACCCCGAGGTTGACCGTGGATGTGGTCTTGCCGACGCCGCCCTTCTGGTTGGCGACCGTCAGCACCCGGATCCGGCCCGGGGGAGGGAAGGGGTCCTGCTCGCCGGCGTGCAGCACCCGGGTCGCGCGCATCGCCTCCATCGCGATGGGGCTGTCGAACTCAGCTCCGGCCGGCGGGAGGTCGGCGGCCAGGCTGCTGCGCAGCCGTTCGCCCGGGTCCGTCATGCCGAAGTCCTCCTCACCCGATCGTGTTCCACGTGGAACCCGATCGGGTCGCTGTAGCCAGTTCCACGTGAAACGCCGGCCGTGGAATTCCGCGCACCAGCCTACGGGTCGACGAGTCGACCCCGGGCACGGCGATCAGCGGCCCGCGCGCGTCATCACAACGACCTGCGTGGCGGCCTCGCCCAGCTCCGTACCGACCGGGCGGACGTGCACGTCCCGCATCCCCGCCGCGGCCAGCTCGGGCACCAGGGCGGGCACCTCGGCGGCCGCCGTCGCACCGACCAGCGCCACCAGCTGGGCACCGGGCCGCAGCATGCCGCGCACCCACCCCACCAGCCGCGGGAGCGGAGCCACCGCCCGCGCGGTGACGACGTCGACCGGGCCGACCGCGCGGACGACGGACTTCTCCTCCGCACGGCCGCGCACCACCGTCCAACCGGTGCCCAGCTCCTCGACCACGTGCTGCAGGAACTCCACCCGGCGGGCCATCGGCTCGACGAGGGTGAGGGTCAGGTCGGGCCGGGCGAGCGCCAGCGGGATGCCGGGCAGCCCCGCCCCACTGCCCACGTCCACCACACGCGCCCCGTGCGGCACGGCCTCGGCGACCGCGACGCTGTTGAGCACGTGCCGCTCCCACAGACGGGGCACCTCGCGCGGGCCGATGAGGCCGCGCACCACGCCCTCCCCGGCGAGCAGCTCGACGTAGCGGCGGGCGCCGTCCAGCCGGTCGCCGAAGGCCGGCGCAGCGACCGGCGGCTCGGCCGGGACGTCGGCCGGCCCCCGACCCGGGTCGCTCACGAGGCGGGCAGGACCACGACGCGGCGGTTCGGCTCCTCGCCCTCGGACTCGCTGCGGACGCCGTCGGCAGCCGCCACCACGTCGTGCACGACCTTGCGCTCGAACGGGTTCATCGGCGCCAGCCGCTCCGCCGACCCGCTGGCGGCCACCCGGGCGGCGGCCTGCCCGGCCAGCTCGGTGAGGTCGGCACGCCGCTTCGCTCGGAACCCGCCGATGTCGAGCATCAGCCGGCTGCGGGTGCCGGTGGACTGAGCGACGGCCAGCCGGGTGAGCTCCTGCAGGGCCTCCAGAGTGGCGCCGCCGGGGCCGATCAGGGTGGTCAGCTCGCCGCCCACGACGGCGACCGAGGCGCGGTCGCCCTCGACGTCGAGGTCGATGTCGCCGTCCACGTCGAGGATGTCCAGCAGTCGCTCGAGGTAGTCCCCGGCGACGTCGCCCTCCTGGACGAGCAGGTCGTCCTCCTCGTCGTCCTCGTCCGCCTCGTCGTCGGCCTGGTCCGCGGTGCCCTCCGCGGTGTCCTCGAGGACGTCGACGGGCTCGACCACGGCGTCGGCGTCGGCCGGGTCGGCGTCGGGCAGTGCGGTCTCGGGCAGTGCGGTCTCGGGTGCGGTGCTGCTCTGCGGGGTGCTCACGTGGTCTCCTCCTGGGGGAGCGACGGCGGCCGGGGTGGACCCGGGGGTGGGGGAGGGGTCAGCGCCGGCGGCGCTTGCCCCGGTTGGCCGGGCCGGCCGAGCCGCCCGCAGCGCGTGGTCGACTCCCACCGCTGGTGCGCCCGCCGGTGCCGTTGCTGCCGGCGGTGCCGTTGCCGGGCGCCGGGTCGGCCGCCGCGGGGCCGGCGTCCTCGGCCGCCTCGACGGTCGGGGCGTCGTCGGCGTCGGACGACGTCGCCGGGGCGCGCTTGGGGCGGACCGGCTTGGCCCCGGGCTTGGGCGCGAGCAGCTTGGGGTCGATCCTCGGCTTGTCCGCCTCGGCCTTGGCCAGCGCGGCCGGGGACCCGGGCGGCGGCATCTTCTTGAGGATGTAGAACTGCTGGCCCAGCGTCCACAGGTTGTTGGTGAACCAGTACAGCAGCACCAGGATCGGGAAGAAGAAGCCCGAGACGAAGAGACTGATCGGCATGCCGTAGAGCAGCAGCTTCTGCACGGTGGCGGCCTGGCCCTCGACCGGGCCGGAGCGGCGCTGGATCTGCTTCTGCGTGTAGAACGTCGTGAAGCACATGATGATGATCAAGATCATCGCCACGACGCGGATGTTGGTGTAGCTGCCACCCGTCAGCTCGAGGATGGCCTGTTCCTTCTCGCCCACCATGTTGAACGAGGAGGCGATGGGGGCGCCGAACAGCTTCGCGGTCGCCGCCTGCTGGGTGAGGTCGTTGTCCCAGCTGTAGAGACCCGGCTTGCCCGGGGCGATGCGCCGCAGGACGTGGAACAGACCGATGAAGATCGGGATCTGCGGCAGGATCGGCAGGCAGCCGGCCAGCGGGTTGACCCCGCGCTCCTTCTGCAGCGCCATCATCGCCTGGCTGAAGCCCTGCTTGTCCGCGCCGTACTGCTTGCGCAGCTTCTGGATCTCCGGCTGGATCTCCTGCATCGCCCGCTGGCTCTTCACCTGCTTGACGAACAGCCGGAACAGCAGGATGCGGATGGTCACCACGAGCATGACCACCGACAGCGCCCAGGCGATGCCGCCGGCCGGGTCCAGGAAGGTGGAGAACAGTGCGTGCCACTGCTTCATCACCCACGCGATCGCGGTGTACAGCCAGTCAAGCAACGCGGGCCTCCGAGGGCGGCGGGGTCGGGGGGCAGGGCCGGGACCCCGCCGGGGACGCTGTGCCAGACGAGTGAGCTGCCTGGACGGTTCCGGGGACGAGGTCGATGCCGCCGCGGTGCCACGGAGCGCACTTGGCGATCCGCACCACGGCCAGCCAGCCACCGCGGGCGGCGCCGTGCACCTGCACCGCCTCCTGCGCGTACTCGCTGCAGGTGGGGGTGAAGCGGCAGCGCGGGCCCAGCAGGGGGCTGATGCCGCGCCGGTAGAAGCCGATCAGGCCCAGCAGGGCCCGGGCGCCGGCGCTCACCGGTCACCCAGCACGCGGTCCAGGCCCCGGCTGAGGTCACGGCGCAGGGTGGCGGCGTCGGCACCGGCCGCCTCGGGCCGGGCCCGGACGACCAGGTCGGCCTGCGGGGGCAGACGGTGCAGCTCGTCGCGCACCAGGTGCCGCAGCTGGCGGGTCACCCGGTGCCGGCACACCGAGTTGCCGACGGTCTTGCCGACCACGAAACCGGCCCGCGGCCCGCACGGGGGGTCACCAGGACCCCCGTTGCGGACGACGGGCCGTTCGGGGAGGTAGTGCACGACCAGGGTCGGGCGCCCGGCACGCCGGCCGGAGCGGACGACCACGGTGAACTCCGGACGCCGGCGCAGGCGGGCCTGCGCAGGCAGCACGTCAGGCGGAGAGCTTCTCGCGGCCCTTGCGGCGACGGCCGGCAAGGATGGCGCGACCGGCACGGGTGCGCATCCGGAGCCGGAAGCCGTGGGTCTTGGACCGGCGACGGTTGTTCGGCTGGAACGTGCGCTTGCTCACGAGGTGCTCCCACTGACGACGACGAGGTGGCGACCACCGACCGGGCGGTCGCACAGCGGTGCCGGGCGGCGACCCGGCGGTGCGCCGGACCCCTGCCTGCACCGAGGCTGGTGGTCTGCGCCCAGGACCGGGACCACGTGGCGGGCACGCAGCAACCGTCCGCTGTGCACAGACACAGCCAGCATAGCCGAGCCGGCCGCCCCGGCGGTGGCCGCCCGCGGCAGGTCCGCGGCCGGCCCCTCCCGGGGACGCCACCAGGGGCCCGGCTCGGGCTGGACCAGGGCTCGGCGCGGGCTCGCCGAACCACACCGGTGTCGTTGCCCGCCTGTGGACGGTGCTGTTAGCGTCGCCTCGCTCGCCACCGGTCGAGAGGGTCGTCCCGGGTGGTCCCGACCACCATCGGTCCACCCCCGGCACCCGGCCCGGTCCACACCCCCCGTCCGCACGCTGACCAGGGCGGACACCCCGGACCGGCCCGATCGGGCCACCCTCTGCCACAGCACGTCCCCAGCCGTCGTCCACACTCTGTGGACAGCGGTGTGGACCCCGCCCGGACCCCGGTCCACAGCGGTGGACCCACCCGGGGACGACGGGGCCGGTACGGCGGTCGCGCACCGGGGCGTCGAGCACGGCGACCAGCTCGGCACCGGGCGCGCAGCAGACCGACGGGGACGGAAGGGACGGAAGTCGATGGCCGACACCACCGGCGAGCTGGGACCGGTCTGGGACCGGATCCGGGAACGCCTGGCCGGCGACCTGACCCGCCAGCAGAACGCGATGCTCGGCCTCACCCGCCCCCTCGGCCTGGTCGAGGGCGTCTTCGTCCTCGCCGCGCCCAACGAGTTCACCCAGACGGTGCTGGAGTCCCGCATCCGCACCGCGCTCACCGAGGCGCTCACCGCGGAGTTCGGCCGGGAGACCAAGGTCGCCGTCCAGCTGGAGGACGCCCCGCCGGCCGGCGATGCCCGCCACGATGCCTCCGACGGGGCCCGCCCCGACGCGCACCGCGAGCCCGAGCGGCCCGCGCGCACGGTCCCCGACCGACCCGACGCCGGACGCCCGGACGGCGACCGGTACGACAGCAACCGCTACGACGCCGACCGGTACGACGGCGACCGTTTCGTCAGCGGTCGGTACGACGGCGACCGCCCCGGGGCCGACCCGTTCTCGGGCGAGCGGTCCGACGGTGACCGCACCGACGCCGAGGCGTGGGGTGACGGCGACCGGGAGCGCGGCGAGCGGGACCGCGACGCCGAGGACCGCGCCGCCCGGGCGCAGGCCGACGACGGCCGCACCGCCTTCGGCGTCCGCACCGACGTCTGGCTGCCTGAGTCCGGCGACGGCCGCGACTGGTCCCGCGGCAACGGCGCGCCGGCCTGGGACGCCCCGCGCACCGACCCCCGCCGCCCGGCCCCCTGGGACGGGCCCGGCACCGACGGCGACCCCACCCCCGGGCCCGCCCGGCGCACGGCGGCCGGCGGCCGCACCGGCGGGGGCGACCTCGGCCTGAACCAGAAGTACGTCTTCGACAGCTTCGTCATCGGCAACAGCAACCGGTTCGCCCACGCCGCCGCGGTCGCCGTCGCCGAGGCCCCGGCCCGGGCCTACAACCCGCTGTTCGTCTACGGCGACTCCGGCCTCGGCAAGACCCACCTGCTGCACGCCATCGGCCACTACGCGGCGCGGATGTTCCCCGACGTCCGGGTCCGGTACGTCTCCACCGAGGAGTTCACCAACGAGTTCATCAACCTGGTGCACTCCGGCCGGGCCGAGGACTTCCGCCGCCGCTACCGGGACATCGACTTCCTGCTCATCGACGACATCCAGTTCCTGGAGCGCGCCGAGCGCACGCAGGAGGAGTTCTTCCACACCTTCAACACGCTGCACAACGCCAGCAAGCAGATCGTCATCACCAGCGACCGGCCGCCGAAGAAGCTGACGACGCTGGAGGACCGGCTGCGCACCCGCTTCGAGTGGGGGCTGATCACCGACGTCCAGGCGCCGGACCTGGAGACCCGCATCGCGATCCTGCGGAAGAAGGCCTACGGCGAGCGGCTGCAGGCCCCCGACCCGGTGCTGGAGTTCATCGCCAGCAAGGTGCAGACCAACATCCGCGAGCTCGAGGGCGCGCTCATCCGGGTCACCGCCTTCGCCAGCCTGAACAAGCAGCCGGTCGACCTGGCCCTGGCCGAGCTGGTCCTCAAGGACCTGATCAGCGACGAGCAGGGCCCGCAGATCACCGCCGCGATCATCATGGCCGCGACCGCCGAGTACTTCTCCGTGACGATGGAGGAGCTGCAGGGCGCCAACCGCAGCCGCACGCTGGTCAACGCCCGGCAGATCGCGATGTACCTGTGCCGCGAGCTCACCGAGCTGTCGCTGCCGCGCATCGGTGCCTCCTTCGGCGGCAAGGACCACACCACGGTCATGCACGCGGTCAAGAAGATCACCGGGCTGATGGGCGAGCGCCGCGCGACCTACACCCAGGTCACCGAGCTCACCGCCCGGATCAAGTCCCGCGCCCGCCAGTAACGCCCCCGCCGGGGTCGACAAACCCCTTCATCCCCAGATCTGTGCACAGGGTGGGGACTACCGGTCCCCATGTCGACCCCCGCCGTACCCAGGAACTGCACGGGTTCTCCCCGGTCCGTCCCCGATCGGGTGGCCTGGGGATCCACCGGGGGTCGGACCGGGACAGCGGGTGGACCGGGGGTGGACGCGGACGGTCACCGGTGGAGGACGGCCGACGAATCCCCATGTCGACCCCAGCCGCACGGTCACCGGCCCACACCGCGCCAACAGCCCCGCACCGGCTCTGACCTGCGCCGACGTCCTCGGTCCCCAGTACCCACACCTGTGATGACGAGGATGAGGGAGTTCCCTCGAGGAGTTCTCGAACCACACCCTGGGTGTGCACGTGCGGTCGACGAGTCGACAGCAGGGGGCAGCAGGAGGAGCGGGGAGGGGCATTCGACGCCGGGCGCCCCGGCAGGGGAGACTGTCGCCCGCACCAGATGAGGACCCGCAGGACGACGAGCAGGGGTGGACGACGACATGAAGTTCCGGGTGGCACGCGAGGTGCTCTCCGACGCGGTGGCGTGGACGGCGCGCAGCCTGCCGCCGCGGCCGTCGGTCCCCGTCCTGGCCGGCATCCTGCTGGAGGTGCAGGGGGCCTCCCTGTCGGTCTCGGGCTTCGACTACGAGGTCTCCGCCCGCGCCGAGGTCGACGTCTCCTCCACCGAGGACGGCCGCACCCTGGTCCCCGGTCGGCTGCTCGCCGAGATCGTCCGCGCCCTCCCGCCGCACCCGGTCGACGTCGTCGCCGAGGGCGCCCGGTTGGCCATCACCTGCGGCAACGCCAAGTTCTCCCTGCCCACGCTGCCGGTGGAGGACTACCCGTCGCTGCCGTCGCTGCCCTCCACCGCCGGCGTCGTGGACTCCGACGCCTTCGCCGAGGCGGTCGGCCAGGTCGCCGTCGCCGCCGGCCGCGACGACACCCTGCCCATGCTCACCGGTGTCCGGTTGGAGATCGAGGACGACCGGGTCACCCTCGCCGCCACCGACCGCTACCGCCTCGCCGTCCGCGAGTTCGCCTGGCGGCCCGAGGTCGCCGGCCTGTCGGCCGCGGTGCTGGTGCCCGCGCGCACGCTCGCGGACGCCGCGAAGACGCTGACCAGCGGCCCGGAGGTCGTGCTGTCGCTGTCCTCGGGCGGCACCGGCGAGGGCATCCTGGGCCTGTCGGGCAAGGACCGGCAGACCACCACCCGGCTGCTGGACGCCGAGTTCGTCAAGTACCGGGCGATCATGCCGAACGAGTCGGCCTCGCACGCGCTGCTGCCGGTCGGTGCCTTCACCGACGCGGCCAAGCGCGTCGCCCTGGTCGCCGAGCGCGGCACGCCGCTGCGCTGCGAGTTCACCCCCGGCCAGGTCACCCTGCGGGCCGGCGGCACCGACGACGAGGGCCAGGCGGAGGAGCGCTGCGACGTCGAGTTCGACGGCGACCCGCTGACCATCGGGTTCAACCCGACGTTCCTGCTCGACGGGCTGGCCTCGGTGCACACCGAGCGCGCCCGGATGGACTTCACCAGCGCGCTCAAGCCCGCGGTGCTCTCCGGCCACGAGGAGCCGGCCGAGGACGGCGCCCCGCGCCCCGGCTCCTACCGCTACCTGATCATGCCGGTGCGCCTCCCCGGCTGACCCGCCGCGCGGCCCGGCACCGGGGCGAGCACGATGGGCACCGCCCGGGGGCAGTGCCGCCCGCACCGGGGAGGAGACCGACTGGAGGAGGACCGGCGTGCAGCTGGGGTTGATCGGACTGGGCAAGATGGGCGGCAACATGCGCGAGCGTGTCCGCCGGGCCGGGCACGAGGTGGTCGGCTACGACCGCTCGCCCGAGCTGCAGGACGTCGACAGCCTCGAGGCGCTGGTCGGCGCGCTGGAGGCGCCGCGCGTGGTGTGGGTGATGGTCCCGGCCGGTGACCCGACCCGGGAGACCGTCGAGGCGCTGGGCAACCTGCTCGAGGCCGGCGACGTGGTCGTCGACGGCGGCAACTCCAAGTTCACCGACGACCAGGCGCACGCCGACATGCTGGCGGAGAAGGGCATCGGCTACGTCGACGCCGGCGTCTCCGGCGGTGTCTGGGGCCTGCAGAACGGCTACGCCCTCATGGTCGGCGGGTCCAAGGAGGACGTCGCCAAGGTCCAGCCGGTCTTCGACGCCCTCAAGCCGCCGGTGGACGCCGAGGACGACTCCCCGGCCGGTCAGGGCGCGGGCTTCGTGCACGCCGGTCCCGTGGGCGCCGGGCACTTCGCCAAGATGGTCCACAACGGCATCGAGTACGGGATGATGCAGGCCTACGGCGAGGGCTACGAGCTGCTGACCGCGGTCGACCTCGTCGAGGACGTCCCCGGCGTCATCGCCTCCTGGACCCAGGGCACCGTCATCCGCTCCTGGCTGCTGGACCTGCTGGTGCGGGCGCTGCAGGAGGACCCCGGCCTGGAGGACATCACCGGCTGGGCCTCGGACTCCGGCGAGGGCCGTTGGACCGTCGAGCAGGCCATCGAGCACGCCGTCCCGATGCCGGCGATCTCCGCCGCGCTGTTCGCCCGGTTCGCCTCCCGGCAGGAGGACAGCCCGACGATGAAGGCGGTGGCCGCCCTGCGCAACCAGTTCGGCGGCCACGCCGTCCAGGCGGCCAAGGACCGCGAGGTCGAGGACCCCGCCTGACTTGTACGTCCGACATCTGCAGCTGGGGTCCTTCCGGAGCTGGGAGGCCGTCGACCTGGCCCTGACGCCGGGCCCGACGGTGCTCGTCGGCCGCAACGGCCAGGGCAAGACCAACCTCGTCGAGGCGGTCGGCTACCTGGCCACGCTGGGCAGCCACCGGGTGTCCTCCGACGCCCCGCTGGTGCGGCACGGCGCCGAGCAGGCGGTGGTGCGCGCCGCGCTGCGCAAGGAGGACCGCGAGCTGCTGGTCGAGGTCGAGATCAACCCGGGCCGGGCCAACCGGGTGCGGGTCAACCGTTCCCCGCTGCCCCGCCCCCGGGAGCTGCTCGGGCTGGTCAAGACCGTGCTGTTCGCCCCCGAGGACCTCGCGCTGGTGCGCGGCGACCCGACCGAGCGGCGCCGGTTCCTCGACGACCTGCTGGTCAGCCGCACCCCGCGGCTGGCCGGGGTCCGCTCGGACTACGAGCGGGTGCTCAAGCAGCGCAACGCCCTGCTCAAGACCGCCAAGCTCGCCCGCGGCAACCTGGCCACGCTCGAGGTCTGGGACGGCCACCTCGCCGACCTCGGCGGCCAGCTGCTGGCCGCCCGGCTGCGGGTGGCCGCCGACCTCGACCCGCACGTGACCGCGGCCTACGCCGGCGTCGCCGGGGACGGTGCGGACACCGCGAGGCTCGGCTACACCAGCACGGTGCCGCTGGCCGGGGACGGGACGGCGTTCCTGCCCGGCATCGGCGTCCCGTCGGCGGCGGAGCTGACCGCGGCGCTGGCCCGCCGGGTGGAGGAGCGGCGCAAGGACGAGGTCGACCGCGGGGTCACCCTGGTCGGCCCGCACCGCGACGACCTGGTGCTGCACCTGGGCCCGGCGCCGGCGAAGGGGTACGCCAGCCACGGGGAGTCCTGGTCGTTCGCGCTCGCGCTGAAGCTGGCCTGCTTCGCGCTGCTGCGCGCCGACGGCGAGGAACCGGTGCTGGTGCTCGACGACGTGTTCGCCGAGCTGGACGCCGGCCGGCGCACCGCGCTGGCCGAGGTCGCCGGCACCGCCGAGCAGTGCCTGATCACCGCCGCGGTCGCCGAGGACGTGCCGGCCGCGCTGCGCGGCACCCGGGTGCAGGTGGCCGGGGGGACGGCGACGGTGCTCACCGCCCCGCCACCGACCGGGGTCGACGCGCCCGCCGGCGCGGAGGAGGCTGGCGAGCGTGGCGGATGACCGGCC
>NZ_JAMXRZ010000127.1 GCF_024124375.1 Klenkia sp. PcliD-1-E | reverse complement strand
GCTGCGCCGCCGGGTCACCCGCCGGCTCGCGCGCAACGTCTCCTCGGCCGCGCCCATGCTGCTCGGCGCCGGGCTGGCCGCGCGCAGCAACCGGCGGGCGACGTCCCAGCTCGCCGAGGCCGTCCTCGCCGACCTGCGCGCACCCGGACGGCACTAGCCTCGGCCCGTGCCGTCCCCGTCCGCGTCCCCGCCGGCCCCGCTGCCGGTCCCGGTCGTCCTCGCCGAGGGCGCCGTCCCGCCGGCCTACGCCCGGCCCGGTGACGCCGGTGCCGACCTGGCGCTGACCGAGGACCTGGAGCTGGCCCCGCACCAGCGCGCGCTGGTGGGCACCGGGGTGGCAGTGGCGATCCCGGAGGGGTACGCCGGTTTCGTGCACCCCCGTTCCGGCCTGGCCCACCGCGTCGGGCTCGGCATGGTCAACGCACCCGGCACGATCGACGCGGGCTACCGCGGCGAGATCAAGGTGAACCTGGTCAACCACGACCCCGAGCGCACCATCCGGCTGCGCCGCGGCGACCGCATCGCCCAGCTGGTGGTGCAGCCGGTGGTGCAGGCCGAGTTCCGGCCGGTCGCGGAGCTGCCGGCCAGCGCCCGCGGCGCCGGCGGGCACGGCTCGACCGGCGGGTTCACCGCACCCACACCGACCAGCACAGAGGGGCAGGCCTGACATGCCGTTCGGACGACGGCGCAACCGGATCGAGCGGAGCGTGCGGGAGCGGGGCGTCCCCCCGGAGCCGCAGGTGCGCGAGCGGCCGCAGGAGGAGACCACCGGCCCCTACGACGAGGCCGACGCCCCCGACGACGGCGTCCAGCGCGTCGACCTGGGGTCGCTGCGGCTGCCCGCCGTCCCCGGCATGGAGCTGCGGGTCGACGTCAACCAGGCGCAGAAGGTCATCGGGGCCAGCCTGCGGTCGGGGGACTCCCTGCTGCAGGTGTCGGCGTTCGCCGCTCCCCGCGCCGGGGGCATCTGGGACGGCGTGCGCGCCGACCTCGTCACCAGCGCCCGCGGCCAGGGTGGGTCGCTGACCGAGCGGGAGGGCCCCTTCGGCCCCGAGCTGACCGGCACCGTCACCGCCGCCGCGCCGCCGCAGCCGGGGCAGACCACGGCGCCGGCACCCGTCCGGCGGGCTGCCCGGTTCATCGGGGTGGACGGCCCGCGCTGGTTCCTGCGCGGCATGATCTCCGGCCCCGCCGCCGAGACCCCCGAGGCCGGGGCGGCGCTGGAGGACGCGTTCCGCCAGGTCGTGGTCGTCCGCGGCAGCGAGCCGATGCCGGTGCGGGAGCAGCTGCCGATGACGCTGCCTGCCCAGGCCGCCCAGCAGGTCGCCGCCCAGCAGGCGGCGCAGCAGGGTGGGGTGCAGCAGGGTGGGGCGCAGCAGGGTGTGTCGCAGCAGTCGGGGCCACCGGCGGGCACCGGTCCTACCCTGGAGGCGTGACCGAGACCCGTCCGAAGGGCTGGCTGGCCCAGAAGCTGGCCAAGCTGACCGCCGACGACCAGACCATCGACGCGCAGGAGCTGCAGTCCGACGTGGCCAGCTCCGGCTGCGAGCCGGTGAGCACGTGCCAGAAGGGCAAGGTCGTCGCGGTGACCGGCCGGCTGAAGTCGGTCGTCTACACCCCGCGGGAGACCGTGCCCACCCTGGAGGCCGAGCTGTTCGACGGCTCGGGCTCGGTGACCCTGGTCTGGCTGGGCCGCCGGCGCATCCCCGGCATCGAGCCGGGCCGCTCGCTCACCGCCCGCGGCCGGTTCGCCTCCTTCGAGGGCCGCAAGGTCATCTACAACCCCTGGTACGAGCTGAGCGCCGGGTGAGCCGCCCGTGAGCTCCGCCCAGGGCCGCAAGGCGGTCGCCTTCGACCGGCACCTGGTGCTGGAGCAGCTCGGCGGCTGGCGCGGGATGGTCGACGTCTCGCTGCCCACCGTGGCCTTCGTCGTCGCCAACGGCATCGGCGGGTTGACCACCGGCATCTGGGCCGCCCTCGTCGCCGCCGTCCTGGTGTTCGGGCTGCGGCTGGCGCGCAAGGAGAGCGTGCAGCAGGCCATCAGCGGGCTGATCGGCGTCGCGATCGCCGTGGCCATCGCGCGCGCCTCCGGGGAGGCCCGCGACTTCTTCGTGCTGGGCCTGGTCCGCAACGCCGCGCTCGGCGTCGTCCTGCTCGGGTCGGTGCTGGTGCGCTGGCCGCTGGTCGGCGTCGCCGCGGAGTTCCTGGCCCCCAGCCACCTGGGCTCGATGGCCGACCACAGCATGAAGGGCAAGCTCGCCGGCCGGCTACGGGCCCGGGGCGCCGCCGTCGTCGAGGCGGCGGAGGCGGCGGAGGCCGCCGCCGGGACGGACGAGGGCGGGACCGCGCGCGAGCCGGACGCCGCGCCCGAGCGGCACTGGCGCGAGGACCGGCGGGTGCTGCGCGCCTACACCTGGCTGACCGTGCTGTGGGCGGGGACGTTCCTGGTGCGCTTCGCCGTCCAGGGCGTCCTGTACTGGCAGGACCAGGTCACGCTGCTGGGCACGTCGTCGGTGGTGCTCGGCCTGCCGGTGACCGGCGCCGCCCTGGTCGTGACGCTGTGGGTGGTGGCCCGGCTGCACCGCCACCGCACCGCCGTCGACTAGCCGGCGGGCCGCCCGGACAGGACCTCCTGCAGCTCCTCCTCGACGTCGCCGTGCATGACGAACAGCAGCTCGTCGCCGGCCTCCAGCGGCTCGTCGGGCGACGGCGTGATGACCCGCTCCCCGCGCAGGATCGCGGTCAGCACCGTCTCCCGGGGCAGCGGCACCTCGCGCAGGGCCCGGCCCACCCAGGGCGTGTCCTCGGCCAGGGTGATCTCGGTGAGGTTGGCCGCGCCCTTGCGGAAGCTCATCAGCCGGACGACGTCGCCGACGGTCACCGCCTCCTCGACCAGCGCGGCGAGCACCCGCGGGGTGGAAACGGCGACGTCGACGCCCCACGCCTCGGTGTAGAGCCACTCGTTGCGGGGGTCCTTGACCCGCGCGACGACGCGGTTCACCGCGAACTCGGTCTTGGCCAGCAGCGAGACGACGAGGTTGGCCTTGTCGTCGCCGGTCGCGGCGATGACGACGTCGCAGGTCGACAGCTGCGCCTCCTCCAGCGCGCTCACCTCGCAGGCGTCGGCCTGCACCCACTCCGCACCGGGCACCGCCTTCGCGCGGACCTTGGCGCCGTTCTTCTCGATCAGCATGACGGCGTGTCCGTTGCCCAGCAGCTCCCCGGCGATCGACCGCCCGACGGCGCCGGCGCCCACGATGGCGACCCGCATCAGTGGTGCCCTCCCTCGGGTGCGTTCTCCACCACGTCGTGCACGGCGGTCGCGATCTCGTCGGTGGCGGCGACGACCAGGTGGTCCCCGGCCTGCAGCACGGTGCTGGAGCGCGGCAGCTGCGCCTCGCCGAAGCGGACCAGCCACGCGGCACGGGCGCCGGAGGCGTGCTCGAGGTCGCGCAGCGGCCGGCCGACCCAGCCCTCGGTGACCGTGACCCGCATGAGCAGCACCGTGCCGGTGGGCTCGCGCCAGATCTCGGTGACCTTGACGCTGAGCAGCTCGCGCATCAGCCGGTTCACCGTCCACGGCACGGTCGCGACGCTGGGGATGCCCATGCGCTCGTAGACCTCGGCCCGCTTGGAGTCGTAGATGCGGGCCACCACGTGCTCGACGCCGAAGGTCTCCCGGGCCACCCGGGCGCTGATGATGTTGGAGTTGTCGCCGCTGCTCACCGCGGCGAAGGCGCCCGCGGAGTCGATGCCGGCGTCCAGCAGGGTCTGCCGGTCGAAGCCCAGGCCGGTCACCTGCCGGCCGTTGAACTCCGGGCCCAGCCGGCGGAAGGCCTCGGCGTTCTGGTCGATGACCGCGACGCTGTGCCCGATCGTCTCCAGCTTCCGCGCGATCGCCGACCCGACCCGGCCGCAGCCCATGACGACCACGTGCACGTGCGCTCCCGCAGGGTTCCGCCGCCCGGCGCCGGCCGCCGTGGCGTACAGGGCGCGAAGCTACACGTGTGCGCGACCCCACCCGCGCGGGCGCGGGGAAGGGCTCACCCGTCCGTACCATCGCCGCGTGCCTTCGCTGTCCGACCTCGGGCAACTCCCCAAGCGCCTCGTGCTCGGCCGCCCGGTCCGCAGCGACAAGGCCGGGGAGTCCCTGCTGCCCAAGCGGTTGGCGCTGCCGATCTTCGCCAGCGACCCGCTCTCCTCGGTGGCCTACGCCACCCAGGAGATCCTCATCGTGCTCACCCTGGCGGGGACGGCGTTCCTCTTCCTCGCGCCGTGGCTGGCGGTGGCCGTCGTCCTGCTGCTGGTCGTGGTCGTGCTGTCCTACCGGCAGGTCGTGCACGCCTACCCCTCGGGCGGCGGCGACTACGAGGTGGCCGCCAAGAACCACGGCCGGTTCGCCTCGCTGGTGGTGGCCAGCGCCCTGCTGACCGACTACGTCATGACGGTGGCCGTGTCGGTCGCCTCCGGCACCGACAACATCATCTCGGCCTTCCCCGGGCTGGCCGAGCACCGGGTGCTCATCGCGGTCGCGCTGGTGGCGTTCCTGGCCGCGGCGAACCTGCGCGGCGTGCGGGAGTCGGGCAAGGGCTTCGCCGTCCCGACCTACCTGTTCGTGGCCGGCATCCTGGTCATGGTGGTCACCGGGTTGGTCCGGTACTTCCTCACCGACGCCTCGCTGGTCGCCGAGAGCGCCTCGTACACGATCACGCCCGAGCCGGGGTACGACCAGCTGGCCGGCATGGCGCTGCTGTTCTTCGTGCTGCGGGCCTTCGCCTCGGGCTGTACCGCGCTGACCGGGGTCGAGGCCATCGCCAACGGTGTGCCGGCCTTCCGGCCGCCGAAGTCGAGGAACGCCGCGACCACGCTGGCGCTGATGGGCGGGATCGCCGCGGCGATGTTCGCCGGCGTCACCGCGCTGGCTCTGTTCGCGAACGTGAAGTACGCGGAGTTCCCCTGCGACCTGGAGGGGTTCACCGACTGCGAGACCGAGCCGCAGCGCACGGTCATCGCGCAGGTGGCCAGCGCGGTCTTCGGCGGGCCGGACTCGGTCGGGTTCTTCTACATCCAGGCGACGACGGCGCTGGTGCTCATCCTGGCGGCCAACACCGCGTTCAACGGGTTCCCGCTGCTGGGCTCGGTGCTCGCGCAGGACCGCTTCATGCCCAAGCAGCTGCACACCCGCGGGGACAAGCTGGTCTACAGCAACGGGATCCTGCTGCTGGCCGGCTTCGCGGTGGTCATGATCGTGGCCTTCGAGGCCGACTCCACCCGGCTCATCCAGCTCTACATCGTCGGGGTGTTCACCAGCTTCACGATCGGCCAGTGGGGCATGGTGCGGCACTGGAACCGGGAGATGAAGCTCGTCGAGGGCGTCGAGCGGGCCCGGATGCGCCGCTCGCAGGTGATCAACGCCCTGGGCGGGTCGATCACCACCGTCGTGCTGGTGATCATCGTGCTGACCAAGTTCACCCGGGGCGCGTGGATCGTGCTGGTCGCGATGCCGTTCATCTACCTGCTCATGCGGCAGATCAACCGGCACTACACCCACGTGGCCGACCAGCTGGTGCCCAGCGGGGACTCCCGGACGCTGCCGTCGAAGGTGCACGCCGTCGTCCTGGTGAACAAGGTGCACAAGCCGACCCTGCGGGCGCTGTCCTTCGCCCGGGCGACCCGGCCCGACCAGCTCACCGCGCTCAACGTCAACGTCGACGAGGCCGACACCCGCGCGCTGCAGGCCGACTGGGAGCGCTACGACATCCCGGTGCCGCTGACCGTGCTCGAGTCGCCCTACCGCGAGATCACCCGGCCGGTCGTGGACTTCGTCAAGGCGATCCGCCGGGACAGCCCGCGCGAGCTGGTGGTGGTGTTCGTGCCGCAGTACGTGGTCGGGCACTGGTGGGAGAACGTGCTGCACAACCAGAGCGCGCTGCGGCTGCGCACCCGGCTGCAGTTCCAGCCCGGCGTCATGATCACCACCGTGCCCTGGCAGCTGGAGGGCTCCCGCGACCGCGAGGAGGTCCTGCTGCGCCAGCCCGAGGGCCCGGCCCCCGGCGACCTGCGCCGCGGGTTCGCCGAGGACCCTGGCGACAGATGAGCGACGACGGCGGTACCTGGGTCGGGCAGCGGTTCGAGGTCACCGTCGGTCCGGTGGCGCACGGCGGGCACTGCGTCGCCCGGCACGAGGGCCGGGTGGTGTTCGTCCGGCACGCGCTGCCGGGCGAGCGGGTGGTCGTCGCCGTCACCGAGGACCGGCACCCCGGCTACTGCCGCGCCGACGCCGTCGAGGTGCTCGACGCCAGCCCCGACCGGGTGGAGCGGCCGTGCCCGGCCGCGGGCCCGGGGCGCTGCGGGGGCTGCGACTGGCAGCACGTCGACCCCGCCGCGCAGCGCCGGCTCAAGGCCGACGTGGTCACCGAGCAGTTCGCCCGGCTCGCCGGGATGGACGTCGCCCTGGACGTCGAGGAGCTGCCCGGCGGCCCGCTGCGGTGGCGCTCGCGGGCCCGGTTCGCCGTCGACCGGTCCGGGCGGCCGGGGCTGCGCCCGCACCGCTCCCGCGACGTCGTCGTCCTCGAGGACTGCCCGATCACCGTCGAGCCCGCGGTGCAGGCCGTTCTCGGCCGCAACTGGGACGGCGCCGGCGCGGTCGACGTCGCGGTGGACTCCGTCGGCGGGGTGACCACCACCGTGCTGGACCGCCGCGGGCACGCCCGCTCCACCCGGGTCGCGCGGCCCACCGGCGCCGAGGCCACCGGGTCCCGCGCCGAGCGGAAGGCCTGGCACCGCGACTGGCAGGTCGAGGGCACCGGGTTCTGGCAGGTGCACCCCGCCGCCGCCGACGCCCTGGTCGGCGCGGTCGCCGGGTTCCTCGGCGTGCGGCCCGGCGAGCGGGTGCTGGACCTCTACGCCGGCGCCGGGCTGTTCGGCGGGTCGCTGGCCGGCGGGGTCGGTGCGGGCGGTCAGGTGGTGTGCGTGGAGGCCGACGCCGGGGCCTGCGCCGCCGCCGCGGACAACCTGGCCGACCTGCCGCAGGCCGAGGTGTGGCAGGGCGACGTGGACGCCGAGGGCCTCACCGGGCTGCTGGCCGAGCTCGACGGCCCGCCCGACGTCGTCGTCCTGGACCCGCCCCGGTCCGGGGCCGGCCGCGGGGTGAGCGCTGTGCTGGCCGGCTGCGGTGCCCGGGCGGTGGCCTACGTGGCCTGCGACCCGGCGTCGCTGGCCCGCGACGTCGCGGTGTTCGCCGAGGCCGGCTGGCGGCTCACCGGGTTGCGCGCCTACGACGCCTTCCCGATGACGGCGCACGTGGAGTGCGTCGCGCTGCTGGAGCCGGGTCAGCCGGTGGCCAGCCCCGAGAGGTCGTAGAGCTTCGTCGTCCCGGCCGGGACCTGCCGGCCGTGCGCCTCGACCCAGGACAGGATGCGGGCGGCGTCCGGGCCGCCGCCGGTGCCGCCGACGTAGTAGTGGACCTCGTGGGCGGCGACGTCGGCCTCGAACTGGTCGAGGCTGATGTCGGGGTCCTGCCCGGAGAACCCGCCGATGTCCATCACCGGCGAGCCGACGGCGAGCTGGATGGACGCCCCGTGGTGGCCGGTGGTCGCCGCGACCCAGGTGTAGCCCGCGCCGCCGGTCTCCAGCAGCTGCAGCGCCCGCGGGTCGACGCCGGACCCGTCGTGCGGTCCGGCCCGCCAGCCGGCCGCGGTCAGCGGGGGCGGGGTCGCGTAGACGTTGCTGCTCTGGTTCACCGCGGCGGCGGTGCTCACCGACCAGCCCAGCGGCGCGAGGACCAGCGCGAGCACGGCCGCGGCCAGGAAGACCCGCGGCCGGCGCAGCACCAGGCCGACCAGCCCGGCCACGACGACCACGGCGACCACCACGGCCAGCACGACGGAGGCCTGCGGCTGGTGCCAGTGGTACCCGGCGACCAGGACCGACCATGTGGCGCCGAGCACCACGCCGACGGCCAGCACCGCCCGGCCGGCGCGACCGGCCCGCCACAGCAGCGTGCCGCCGACCGCGACCAGGGCAGCGACGGCCGGGGCGAGCTGCACGGCGTAGTAGCTGTGCTCGATGCCCTTCATGGTGCTCAGCACGACGGCGGTGACCGCCAGCCAGCCGCCCCACAGCACCAGCGCACCGCGCACCCGGTCGGTGCGGGCCGCCCGGACGGTGAGCACCAGGCCGGTGAGAAGGGCCAGCACCGCCACCGGCAGCAGCCAGCCGGCCTCGTCGCCGCCGGAGCCGAACAGCCGCCAGACCGAGATCGTGGACCGGTGCAGGCCGCCGCCCCCGGCCACCTCGTCGCCGTTCAGCCGGCCCAGGCCGTTGTAGCCGAAGGCCAGGCTCAACGGGTTGTCGTCCTTGGTGCCCCCGACCCAGGGCCGGTCGGCGCGGGGCACCAGCCACACGGCCAGCACCCACCAGCCGGCCGCGACGACGAGCGCCGCGCCCGCGGCGAGCAGCTGCAGCACCCGCCGACCCAGCCGGGGCGGGCCGGCCACCAGGTACGCCGCGGCCAGGCCGGGCAGCACCAGGAAGGCCTGCAGCGACTTGGTCAGGAACGCGGTGCCGATGAACGCCCCGGCCAGCAGCAGCCACCGGGTGCGGCCGTCCTCGACGGCCCGGCCGACCGCCCAGGCGGCCAGCACGCACAGCAGGGTGAGCAGCGCGTCGGGGTTGTCGTAGCGGAACATCAGCGTGGCCACCGGGGTGACGGCCAGCAGCAGGCCGGCCAGCACCCCTGCCCACGGGCCGAGCACCCGGCGCACGGTCGCGGCCAGCACGGCGACGGCGAGCACCCCCATCAGCGCCTCCGGCACCAGCAGCGACCAGCTGGACAACCCGAACAGCCGCACCGACAGGCCCATCACCCACAGCGCGGCCGGCGGCTTGTCGACGGTGATCGAGCCGGGGGCGTCGGAGGCCCCGAAGAACCAGGCCGACCAGCTCTGCGACCCGGCCTGCGCGGCGCCGGCGTAGAAGGCGTTGCCGAACCCGGACCGGGACAGCCCGACCGTGTACAGCACGGCGGTGCCGGCCAGCAGCGCACCCAGCGCCACCCGGTGGGCCGGGGGACGGCGGCGGCGCGGGCGCGCGGGGGAGGGTCCGGCGGGGGGCGCGGGCGCCTCGAGCAGGGTGGTCACAGCTGAGGACGGTGTGCCCGGATGCTGGCAGCCACCTCCTCGCCGGCTGTGGACCAGCCGCAGATCCTCTGTCCACCGGATGTGCAGCGGGCTCACAGGTCGGCCCCGGTGACCTCCCAGCCCGCGCCACGACGGTGCTCGGTGTCGATCGAGGAGGGACACCGTGCTCAGCCACCTGTGGCGTTGGTTCATCGGACTGCACCTGGTCACCGGCCCGCTCTACGCGATCCTGGTGGCCGCGCTGTTCGTCGGCCTCGCCGTGCTGCTCGTGGCGCACCGGCAGCGCCGCTGGTTCACCCGCCGGGTGCCGCTCGCGCTCGCCGCGGCCGCCGTCCTGCTGGGGATCGCCCAGCTGGTCCTGGTGATCACCAAGCCCTTCCCGGACGGCCTGCCGTGGCTGGTGCCGCTGTGGATCGGCCTGGGCTTCCTGGGCATCACCCTCGCGGTGGCCGGGTGGCCCGGGCAGCGCTGGTGGCGCCGGGCGGTCACCGTGCTGGCGCTGGCCGGCGTCGTGCTGGGTGCGGCGAACGCGGTCAACGCGGTCTACCAGCCCTTCCCCACGGTCGCCGCCGCCCTGCAGCTGCCGCCCTACGACGAGGTCCCCGCCCAGGAGGTGCTGACCGACACCACCGTGTCCGCCACCAGCCTGGCCGACTGGACCCCGCCGGCCGGGATGCCCACCACCGGCGCGCTGGCCCAGGTCACCATCCCGGCCACCGCCTCGGGCTTCCCGGCCCGGCCCGCCTGGGTGTACCTGCCCCCGGCCTACCTCAGCTCGGACCGGCCGGACCTGCCGGTGTGGATCCTGCTCGGCGGCCAGCCCGGCAGCCCGCGGGACTGGATCGACGGGGGTCAGCTGGCCCAGCGGCTGGACACCTGGGCCGACGCCCACCAGGGCCTCGCACCGGTCGTCGTCATGCCCGACGACCTGGGCGGCGAGGGCAGCAACCCGCTGTGCATGGACTCCGCGCTGGGCAAGGCCGACACCTACCTGTCGGTGGACGTGCCGCACTGGATCGGCGCGAACCTGCAGGTCGACACCGACCACAGCCACTGGGCGGTCGGCGGGTTCTCCTACGGCGGCACCTGCGCCCTGCAGCTGGCCACCAACCACCCCGAAGAGTTCCCGACCCTCTTCGACGCCTCCGGCCAGCGGTCGCCCACCCTGGGCAGCGCGGCCAGCACGCTGGCGGCGACCTTCGGCGGCCAGGAGGCACCCTTCGACGCGGTCGACCCGCTGCACCTGCTGGCCGCGCACCGCTACCCGCAGCTGTCGGCGTACCTGGTCGTCGGCCAGGGCGACGACCACTACCGCCCGGAGCAGGACGAGGTGGTGGCGGCACTCAAGAAGGCAGGGGTGTCGGTGACCTCGACCGAGCTGCCCGGAGGCCACTCCTGGGACGTCTGGGGTCCCGGTCTGCAGGGCGCGCTGCCCTGGCTGGCCCAGCACACCGGGCTGCCGGCATGACCGCCGCCACCGCTGCGACCGCCACCGCCGACGCGGCCGCCCGTCGCGGGTGGGGGCTGCTGCGCCGGCTCCCGGTCACCGCGGGCCTGGTGGTCGTGCTGCTCGTCGGTGCGCCCCTGGGTACCGCGTCGGCCCTGGGCACCGGGGCGGGCCCCCTGCGCGAGGGCCGCTGGTGGACCCTGCTGACCGCCGGCCTCACCGTGGCCACCCCGGCCGGCACGGTCGTCACGTTGCTGCTGGTGGCCGGTCTCCTCGGTGCCGTGGAGCACCGGGTCGGCAGCCGCCGGACGCTCGCCGCCCTCGTCGGCGGCCAGGTCGCCGCGGGCCTGGTGGGCAGCGGCGCGGCCGCGCTGCTGGCGGCCACCGGCGACCGCTGGGGCCAGCTGCTGACGGGAGCGCTGGTCGTCGGCCCGCTGCCCGGTGTGCT
>NZ_JAMXRZ010000126.1 GCF_024124375.1 Klenkia sp. PcliD-1-E | reverse complement strand
CGCCGACGGCCGGCTGGCCCGGGTCCGGGTGCCCGGCGGGCTGCTGACCGGCGCACAGCTGCTGGCGCTCGCCCAGGCCGCGGTCGACCTGGCCGACGGCGCGCTGGAGCTGACCAGCCGCGGCAACGTGCAGCTGCGCGGCCTGGCCGACGACGCCCCGCCCGAGCTGGCCCGCCGCCTGCACGGGGCCGGGCTGCTGCCGTCCGAGGCCCACGAGACCGCCCGGAACGTCGTGGCCAGCGTGCTGTCCGGGCGCTCCGGCGGCCTGGTCGACGTCCGGCCGGTGGTGCGGGCCTTCGACACGGGCCTGGTCGCCGACCCCGCGCTGGCCGACCTGCCCGGCCGGTTCCTGGTGACCGTGGACGACGGCCGCGGCGACGTGCACCACCTGACCGGGGACGCCGGCCTGGTCGCGGTGGCGCCCGACGCCCTCGCGCTGGTCCTCGCCGGGCAGGGCACCGATCTGCAGGCCACCCCCGCCGCGGCCCACGACCTGCTGCTGCGCGTGGCCCGCGCCTTCCTCGAGGAGCGGCGCGCCCAGGCCTCGCGGGCCTGGCGGCTGCACGAGCTCAGCGACGGCCCGGCCCGGGTCGCTGCCCGGCTCGGCGGGTCCACCGCGACCGTCGCACCCGCCCCGGCCGACCCGCCGGTCGGTTCGGTGGAGCAGGACGACGGCCGGGTGGCGCTGGTCGGGCTGGTGCCGCTGGGCCGGCTCACCACCGCGGCGCTCGACGTCCTGGTGCAGGTCACCGCGGCGCTGGGCAGCGAGGTGCAGCTGACGCCGTGGCGCAGCGTCGCCGTCCCCGACCTGCCCGACGAGTTCGTCGACGACGTCGCGACCGCGCTGCACCACGCGGGGCTGGTGTTCGACGCGGCCAGCCCCTGGGCGCAGGTCACCGCGTGCGCCGGGCTGCCCGGCTGCGCGAAGTCGCGGGCCGACGTCCGGGCCGACGCCGCGCGGGCGGTGGCCACCGGCTCGCTGCCGGTCGAGGGGCCCCAGCACTGGGCCGGGTGCGAGCGCCGCTGCGGGCGCCCGGCAGGATCGGTCGACGTCCTGGCCACCGGCCAGGGCTACGAGATCGGAGCAGGGTGAGCTACCAGTACGAGCACGACGGCGCGGAGATCTACCGGCAGTCCTTCGCCACCATCCGCCGCGAGGCCGCGCTGGACCGGCTGCCGGCCGACGTCGCGCAGGTGACGGTCCGGATGATCCACGCCTGCGGCCAGGTCGACCTCGTCGACGACGTGGCCTGGTCCGACGGCGTCGTCGGCAGGGCCCGGACGGCGCTCGAGCGCGGCGCACCGGTGCTGTGCGACGCCCAGATGGTGGCCGCCGGCGTCACCCGCAAGCGGCTGCCGGCCTACAACGAGGTCGTCTGCACGCTGAACGACCCGCGGACGCCGGACCTCGCCGCGGCGCTGGGCACCACCCGGACGGCGGCCGCCCTGCAGCTGTGGGGCGACAAGCTGGACGGCGCCGTCGTCGCCATCGGCAACGCGCCCACCGCGCTGTTCCACCTGCTGGAGATGGTCGCCGCGGGCGCACCCCGCCCGGCCGCGGTGGTGGGCATCCCGGTGGGCTTCATCGGCGCGGTGGAGAGCAAGGAGGCCCTCGCCGCCTCCGACCTGGACTTCCTCGTCGTCCGGGGCCGGCGCGGTGGGTCGGCGATCACCGCCGCCGCGGTCAACGCGCTCGCGAGCACCGTCGAGTGAGCGGGCGCCTCTACGGGGTCGGGCTGGGCCCCGGCGACCCCGAGCTGGTGACGGTCAAGGCGGCCCGGCTGATCGGCGCGGCCGACGTCGTCGCGTTCCACGCCGCCCGGCACGGCCGGTCGGTGGCCCGGGCGCTGGCCGAGCCCTACCTGCGCGCGGGGCAGGTCGAGGAGCTGCTGGTCTACCCGGTGACCACCGAGGGCACCGACCACCCCGGCGGCTACCAGGGCGCGATCGACGAGTTCTACGCCGCGGCCGCCGAGCGCCTGGCCGCCCACCTGGACGCCGGCCGCGACGTCGTCGTCCTGGCCGAGGGGGACCCGTTCTTCTACGGCTCCTACATGCACATGCACAAGCGGCTGGCCCACCGGTACCCGACCGAGGTGGTGCCCGGGGTGACCAGCGTCAGCGGCGCCGCCGCGGTGCTCGGCCGACCGCTGGTGGAGCGCGACGAGGTGCTCACCGTGCTGCCCGGCACGCTGCCCACCGAGGAGCTGGCCGCCTGGCTGGAGAGCACGGACTCGGCGGCGGTGATGAAGCTGGGCCGCACGTTCGGGGCCGTGCGCGACGCCTTCTCCGTGGCGGGCGTGCTCGACCGCGCCTGGTACGTGGAGCGGGCGACCACCGACCGGCAGCGGGTGCTGCCGCTGGCCGACGTCGACCCGGACACGGTCCCCTACTTCTCCCTCGCGCTGCTGCCGAGCGAGCTGACCGGCCCGGGCAACGACGCCGCCGACCTCGTGGCCCCGGTATCGGAAGCTCCACCCCCCTCGTCCGCTGCGATGGAGGGGGTAGAGCTTCCGACACCTCCCACGGTGGGCTCGGTGACCGTCGTCGGGCTCGGCCCCGGCGACCGCTCCTGGACGACGCCCGAGGCCGCCACCGCGCTGGCCGAGGCCGACGACCTGGTGGGCTACGGCCCCTACCTGGACCGGGTGCCGACCAACCCGCGGCAGGTCAGGCACCCCAGCGACAACCGGGTGGAGGCGCAGCGGGCCGCCGCCGCGCTGGAGCTGGCCCGGTCCGGCCGCCGGGTCGCGGTGGTCTCCTCGGGCGACCCGGGCGTGTTCGCGATGGCCGCCGCGGTGCTCGAGGTGGCCGCGGCGGACTTCCCCGACGTCCCGGTCCGGGTGCTGCCGGGCGTCACCGCCGCGCAGGCGGTGGCGTCGAAGGTGGGCGCACCGCTGGGGCACGACTTCTGCATCCTGTCGCTGTCGGACGTGCTCAAGCCGTGGGACGTCGTCCTCGACCGGTTGCGGCACGCGGCGGCCGCCGACCTGGTGATCGCGCTCTACAACCCCCGCTCCAGGGCCCGCCCGCAGCAGCTGTTCGACGCCCGCGCGGCCCTGCTCGAGGTGCGCTCCCCCGACACGGTGGTGGTGGTCGGTCGCGACGTCGGCGGGCCCGAGGAGTCGGTCACGGTGACCACCCTGGAGGCGTTCGACCCGGGCACCGTCGACATGCGCTGCCTGGTGCTGGTGGGCAGCAGCCAGACCCGGGTCACGCCGTCCGGCCAGGTGTACACCAGCCGCACCTACCCCGGCTGAGCGCACCCGGGACGGGGGCTCAGGCCGCCAGCCCGAGGAGCAGCAGGGTGGTCGCGAAGACCACGCCGGAGGCGATCAGCGTGACCGTGGTGTAGCCCAGGATGTCGCGCATCTTGAGCCCGGCGATGGCCAGCACCGGCAGCGCCCAGAACGGCTGGACCATGTTCGTCCACTGGTCGCCGTACGCGATGGCCATGATCGCGACGGACGGGTCGACGCCCAGCTGCTGGGCCGCGTCCAGGAAGACGGGCCCCTGGACGGCGAACTGCCCGCCCCCCGAGGGCACGAAGAAGTTGACCAACCCCGCGGCCAGGAACGCGAGCACCCCGAACGAGGCCGGACCGGAGATCCCGACCACCGCGTCGGAGAAGACCGTGATCAGCCCGGAGGCCGACATGATGCCCATGATCCCGGCGTAGAGCGGGAACTGCAGCAGGATCTCCCCGACGTTGGCGGCCGCGTTGCGGACGAGGGCGACCAGCTCGAAGGGGTTGCGCACCAGCAGGAAGATCAGCGCCAGGAACGTCCAGTTGACGATGTCGAGCGTGGCCGTGCCGCCCTGCGCGTAGTGCAGGACCAGGTAGGCGACCAGCGCGAGCCCCACCAGCAGGGTGAGGACCCGGCTGGCGTCCACCCGGTCGGCGGGGGTGACGACCTCGTCGTCCAGGTCGACGGCATCGGTGCCCCGGGCGTCGAAGTGCAGCTCGACGACCGCCTCGTCGCGCTTGGGCGCCGCCAGTGCCAACGCAGCCGCTACCACCACGATGGTCACCGCCGCGGCGGTGAGGTTCCACCAGGTGAAGACCGTCTCGGTGACCGGGATCGTCCGGCCCAGCTGCTCGGCCAGGAAGGACCCCTCGGTGGCCGCCGTCAGCGGGCCGGAGCCGGAGTACCCCATGTGCCAGATGACGTAGCCGGAGTACCCCGCCGCGACCAGGAGCGGGAAGTGCAGCCGCAACCCCTTCTCGCGGCCCTGCGCGGCCACCTCCTTGGCGAGCAGGGCACCGACGACCAGCCCCAGACCCCAGGTGATCAGCGAGGCCAGGGACGCCACCACGAAGACGAAGACGTAGGCCTGCACGGTGCTGCGCGGCACCCCGCCCAGCCGCGCCAGCAGCCGGCGGACCGGGCCGGTGTTGGCCAGCGTGTGCCCGAGCAGCAGGATCAGCGCCATCTGGGTCATGAACGCCAGGAGCCCGGAGAGCCCGTCGCCCCACCCGGTGATGAGCCCGCCGACCCCGACGTCGGTGAGCAGCAGCGCCAGCAGCGCCACGACGAAGGTCAGCACCACCGCGAAGACCAGCGCGCTGGGGATGTACCTCTCGACGACGGAGTTGACCGGGCGCATCAGCCCGGACAGGCCCGCGGAGCGTCGCTCCGGCTCGGTGTTCGGGGACGTCCTGCTCATCGTGGTCTCCTCGGGGCACCGGGGCGTGCGGGACGGACCGGGACACGTTCGCACAGCCCGCGCACAGCGGCTGCCCGAGCTCGACCCGCCCGCCGGGGCAGGAACACTTCGGTCCGCCGGGGTGCTACCACCCGCGTGCGCACACTCTCCCGGCCGGCGGCGTTCTGGTCGGTGGCCGTGCTGCTGGTCCTGGTGCTCGCCGCCTCCGGCGTCCCGTCCCCGCTGTACCAGGTCTACGCAGCGGAGTTCGGCTTCGGCACCGGCACGCTGACGCTGGTCTTCGCCGTCTACGCCTTCGCGCTGCTGCTGGCCCTGCTCACCGTCGGCGCGCTGTCCGACCACGTGGGCCGCCGTCCGGTGCTGGTGGTGGCACTGCTGGTCGAGGCCGTCGCGATGGGCTTGTTCGTGCTGGCCGACGGCGTGGTCTGGCTGCTCGTCGCCCGGGTGGTGCAGGGGCTGGCGACCGGCGCGATGACCGGGGCGTTCGGCGCGGCCCTGCTGGACCTGCAGCGCCCGACGAAGCCGCTCGGCCCGCTGATCAACTCCGCCTCCCCCGGTCTGGGGCTCTCCCTCGGCGCACTCGGCGCCTCCGTCGCCGTCCAGCTGGTCACCAGCCCGGGCGAGTGGGTGTTCGGCGTCCTGGCGTTCGTGTTCGTGCTGGCCGCCGGCCTGACCTGGGTGGCGCTGCCGGAGTCCTCGCCACGGGCGCCGGGCGCGCTGGCCTCGCTGCGCCCGAGCGTGCACGTGCCGCGCACCAGCCGGCGGGCCTTCCTCGTCGTCCTGCCCTGCCTGGCCGCGACCTGGGCGCTCGGCGGGCTCTACGCCTCGCTGGGCCCCTCCCTGGTGGCCGGGGTGTTCGCCGTGCAGAACCACGTGGCCGGCGGGCTGCTCATCCTGGCGCTCAACGGCACCGGCATCGTCGGGTCGCTGGCCACCCGCGGGCTGGCCCCCGCGACCGGCATGGTCACCGGCGCGCTGGTGTTCGTCCTCGGCGTGGGCGGCACGGTCGCCGCCCTGGCCGCCGGCTCGCTGCCCGCGTTCTACGTCGCCGCGGTGGTCAGCGGCTTCGGGTTCGGGTCGGCGTTCCTGGGGGCCATGGCCACGGTGACCGCCGGCGTCGACCCGGCGCAGCGCGCGGGCCTGCTGTCGGCGGTGTTCACCGTCAGCTACCTGGCCTTCAGCCTGCCGGCGATCGCCGCGGGCCTGGCCGCCGGGCCGCTGGGCCTCACCACGACGGCGGAGGTCTACGGGGCGGTGGTGGTGCTGCTGGCCCTGACCGCGGTGGCCGGGCTGGTCCGCGACCGCCGGACGGTGGCGGTCACAGCAGGCTGAGCCGCCGCTGCTCGCGGAGGGCGGCGAACACCTGCGCGCGGATGAGGTCCTGCAGGCTCTCCGCCAGGTCGACGAAGGCGACGGTGACGTCCCAGCCGGACTCGTCGCCGATCACGGTCTGCAGCTGACCGGGCAGCGGGAAGACCGCGCCGCGCAGCAGCATCCCGATGTCCGCCGACGCGCCCTCGACCGGGGCGGTGCGGGCGGGTTCGAGCCGGCCCCGCAGGCCGGCCTCGCTGAGGTCGGTGGTGCGGCCGCGGAAGACCGCCCCCGTGTCGCGCTGGACCAGCTGCAGCTTCAGGCGCAGCGGCGCGCGGACGGCGTCCCGCCGGTTGCCGCGCTCGGCGGCGCCGACCGGCAGCAGCTGCCACCGGACGCCGTCGCGGACCGGCCAGCGCATGGCCACGCGGGCCAGCACGGTGTGCACGCCGCCGGGGGCGGTCCAGTACAGCCGCAGCGGCTCGGTGGCGACCGGCGCCACGGGGAGCTCGACGACGACGCCGTCGGCGTGCCGCTGGGCGACCCGTCCGGTGACCACCTCGGCCCCCGCGACGACGTCGACCAGCGCCCCCGGCACCGGCAGCTCCTCGGTCACGTCCACTCCTCCGTCCGTGCGGCGCTGGTGCGCCCTCCGAGCAGGGTCATCGGCCGCGACCGGGCCGTCGATGAGCCCCCGGGAGGGTGATCACCCGCCCGGGTCAGGCCCGCACGCGGCGCAGCGCCCCCGGGACCTCGGCGGGCTCCGCGACGACGACGGCGGCGCCGGCCTGCTGCAGCTCGCCCGGGCGGGCCGGTCCCCAGCCGGCCCCCACGCAGGGCAGGCCGTGCACCCGCGCCCCGACGACGTCCTGCGCGCGGTCGCCGACCAGCACCGGCTGCTCGCCCGGGTGGGCGGCCAGCGCCAGCCCGACGACCTGCGGCTTGTGCCGCACCCGGCCGTCCAGCGTCGCGCCGTGCACCCCGGCGAACGCGTCGCGCAACCCGGCGTGCTCGAGGACCCGCTCGGCGAAGGTGGCCGGCTTGGAGGTGGCCACGGCGAGGACCTGGCCGTCGGCGCGCAGGGCATCCAGCAGCGCCGGGACGCCGGGGTACACCGACGCGTCGAGCACCGCGCCGGCGGCGTAGTGCGCGCGGTAGGCGGCGACCGCGCGGTCGACGTCGGTGCCCTCGAGCCCGAAGTGGGTGGCGAAGCCGTCCTGCAGCGGCGGCCCGACCATGGCCGCGAGCTGGTCGGGCGTCGGTTCGGGCAGCCCGAGCGACGCGGCGGCGACCCGGATCGAGGCGTGGATGCCGGGTGCGGAGTCGACCAGCGTGCCGTCGAGGTCGAAGAGGGTCAGCGTCGGGATCAGCGCAGCCACGCGGCGGCCTCCTCGACGGTGCCCACGACCGGCACGCCGGCCGGCAGCGGTGGGCGGCGGACCAGCACGACCGGGAGGCCGAGCTCGCGCGCCGCGACCAGCTTGGCCGCGGTCATGTGCCCTCCCGAGTCCTTGCTGACGACGACGTCGACGGCGTGCTCCCGCATCAGGGCGAGCTCGTCGGCCACGGTGAACGGCCCGCGGGCGAGCACCAGGGTGGCCCCGGCCGGCAGCGGCCCGGTCGGGGGGTCCACGCAGCGCACCAGCACGCGGCCCGGCAGCCCGGCGAAGGCGGCCAGGCCCTGCCGGCCCGTGGTGAGGAAGGTGGTGCCGGTGACCATCCCGCTGACCGACGACGCCGCCTCGTCGAGGTCGGCGGCCCAGTGCCAGTCGTCGCCGGGGCCGGGGGTCCACCCGGGGCGCTGCAACCGGAGCAGCGGGGTGCTGCCGCAGGCGGCCGCGGCGTTCGCGGTGATGCCCGCGGCGAAGGGGTGGGTGGCGTCGACGACCGCGGCCGGCCGGTGCTCGGCCAGCCACGCGGTGAGCCCCTCGACCCCGCCGAACCCACCCACCCGGACCTCGCCGTCGGGCAGCACCGGGTCGGCCAGCCGGCCGGCGAGGGAGGAGACCACGTGCCCGCCCCGGGCGGTGAGGACGGCGGCCAGCTCCCGCGCCTCCCCCGTCCCGCCCAGGACCAGGATCATCGCGGTCGGGTGGTGGAGTACAGGTGGCTGTCGGGGAACGCGGCCGCGGTGAGCACCGGGCCGACCACCACCACCGCGGTGCGGACGACGCCCGCCGCCGCGACCTGGTCGGCGATGTCGGCGAGGCTGCCGCGCAGCACCAACTCGTCGTCCCGGGACGCACGGGCGACGACCGCCACCGGGCCGTCGGCGCCGTAGTGCTCGGCGAGCTGGGGGGCCAGCTCGGCGATCCGCTGCACGGCCAGGTGCAGCACGATCGTCGCGCCGGTGGCGGCGTAGGCGGCCAGTTCCTCCCCCGGCGGCATGGGCGTGGAGCGGGCCGACGTCCGGGTGAGCACCACGGTCTGGCCGACGCCGGGGACGGTCAGCTCCCGCTTCAGCGAGGCCGCCGCGGCGGCGAAGGCCGGCACCCCGGGGACGACGTCGTAGGGCACCCCGGCGGCGTCCAGGCGGCGCATCTGCTCGGCCACCGCGCTCCAGACCGAGGGGTCGCCGGAGTGCAGCCGGGCGACGTCGTGCCCCGCCGCGTGCGCCGCGACGAGCTCGGCGGTGATGGCGTCCAGGTCGAGGTCGGCGGTGTCGACCAGCCGGGCGTCGGCGCGGGCGGTGTCCAGCAGCTCGCGCGGCACCAGCGCACCGGCGTACAGCACGACGGGGCAGGCGGCGAGCAGCCGGGCGCCGCGGAGGGTCATCAGGTCGGCGGCCCCCGGGCCCGCCCCGATGAAGTGCACGGTCACCTCGTGCCGCTCCAGATGGTCACCGGCATGGCCGGCTTCCAGCCCAGGAACCCGCCGACCGGCTCGGCCCGCTGCACCGCCAGCCGCACCAGCGCGCCACCGGACCGGGACTGCCAGTCGGCCAGCACGGCCTCGCTCTGCACGGTCACCGCGTTGACCACCATCCGCCCCCCGGGTGGCAGCGCGTCCCAGCAGGCGTCCAGCAGCAGCGGCGTGGTGGCCCCGCCGCCGACGAACACGGCGTCCGGCTGCGGCAACCGGCCGAGGACGTCGGGGGCGCTGCCGTGCACCACGCGCAGGTAGGGCACGCCCAGCCGGGAGGCGTTGCGGGCGATCCGCTCGGCCCGCTCGGCCACGGCCTCGACCGCGACCGCGCGGCAGCCGGGGTGGGCGCGCATCCACTCGATGCCGATCGAGCCCGACCCCGCACCGATGTCCCACAGCAGCTGGCCGGGCACCGGGGCGAGCCGGGCCAAGGTGACCGCGCGGACCTCGTTCTTGGTCAGCTGGCCGTCGTGCTCGTAGGCGTCGTCGGGCAGACCGGGGGTGGTGGGCAGCGGCGCGGTGCCGCGGACCGCGCGGCACTCGACGGCGGTGAGGACCAGCGGCGGCGGCTCGGCGCCCCACCCGGCCGCCGTCCCGGAGGTGATCGTCTCCTCGGGCCCGCCGAGGGAGGCCAGCGCGGTGACCACCGAGTCGCCGTAGCCCCGGGCGGTGAGCAGCCCGGCCACCGCGGCGGGGGTGCCGCCGTCCGACCCCAGGACCAGCAACCGGGCGCCGGGGTGCACGTGCGGGTGCAGCAGCTCCAGCGGCCGGCCCACCAGGGACACCACCGGGGTGTCCTCGACCGCCCACCCCAGCCGGGCGCAGGCCAGCGACACCGAGGACGGCGCGGGCAGCACCCGGACGGCGTCGGCGCCCAGCTCGCGCACCAGCGTCGTCCCCACACCCGAGAGCATCGGGTCGCCCGAGGCCAGGACGACGACCGACCGGCCGGCGAGCTCGGCGAACAGCCCCGGGATGGCCGGGACCAGCGGGGAGGGCCAGGGCCGGCGCTCGGCCTCCACCGGCACGAGGTCCAGCTGGCGCGGGCTGCCGACCAGCACGTCGGCGGCCTCGACGGCGGCCCGGGACAGCGGCGGCAGCCCGTCCCAGCCGTCGGCCCCGACGCCCACGACGACGATCACGCGGGCAGGTCCCCCTGGGGCCCCGCGGCCTCGGCGAGCAGCTGGTCGCGCTGCTCGGCGGGCAGCCGGTCGACGTAGACGGTGCCCTCCAGGTGGTCGCACTCGTGCTGCAGGCAGCGGGCGGCCATGCCGGTGGCCTCGATCGAGGTGGGGTCGCCGTGCACGTCGACGCCGTCCACCCGGGCGCGGAAGGCGCGGTCGAGCTCGGCGTAGGGGCCGGGGACCGACAGGCAGCCCTCCTCGGTGCGCTCGATCTCGGGCTCGTCCTCCAGCGGCTCGAGCACGGTCAGCCTGGGGTTGACCACGTAGCCGACCACGTCGTTGCCCTCGGCGTCCGGGCAGTCGATGACGAAGACCTGGGCGTCGACGCCGATCTGGTTGGCCGCCAGGCCCACGCCGTCGGCGGCCTGCATGGAGGCGAACATGTCCAGCACCAGGTGCCGCAGCTCGCGGTCGAAGGTGGTCACGTCGGCGCAGCGCCGGTGCAGCACCGGGTCGGTGCCGTAGGTGACGATCGGCCGGGCGACGCCGTCGTAACGGCCGGGCAGGCGCATGGGGGCGAATCGTAGTTGGCACCATCGGGCCCCGTGGACCTCGCCGGAGCTGCCGGGATCGCCCTGGGCGCGGCGGCCGACCTGCTGTTCGCCGACCCGCGGCGCGGGCACCCGGTCGCCGGCTTCGGCCGGGCGGCCGCGGCGGTGGAGCGGGTGACCTACCGGGACTCCCGGACGGCGGGGGCGCTGCACTGGACGGCCTGCGTGGTCCCGGTGGCCGCGCTGGGTGCGGTCCTCCCGCGCCGGACGGCGGTCACGGCGGCAGCCACCTGGGCAGTGCTCGGCGGCACGTCGCTGGGCCGGGCGGGGACCCGGATGGAGGCCCTGCTCGACGACCTGCCCGCCGCCCGCGCGCACCTGCCCACCCTGGCCGGCCGGGACCCGTCGTCCCTGGGCGAGGCCGAGCTGGTGCGGGCCACCGTGGAGTCGGTCGCCGAGAACACCTCCGACGCCGCGGTGGCGCCGCTGGTGTGGGGCGCGGTCGCCGGTGTCCCGGGGCTGCTGGCCTACCGCGCGGTGAACACCCTGGACGCGATGGTCGGGTACCGGTCGGCCCGCTACGCCCGCTTCGGCTGGGCGTCGGCGCGGGCGGACGACGTCGCCAACTGGGTGCCCGCGCGGCTGACCGCCGCGCTGACGGCGGTGGTGGCGCCGCTGGTGGGCGGGTCGGCGTCCGGGGCGCGGGCCGCGTGGCGGCGGGACGGCGCGGCCCACCCCAGCCCGAACTCCGGCCGGTGCGAGGCCGCG
>NZ_JAMXRZ010000125.1 GCF_024124375.1 Klenkia sp. PcliD-1-E | reverse complement strand
GTTGCCGCTGTTCGTCGTGGCCATGGTCAGGCTCCTCGGGTCCGTCGGTCGATGTCGCCGATGATCGTGTCCAGGTCGCCGTCGAGCGTGGCCCGCATCTGCTCGGGCGGCACGATGACCGAGAACGCGTCGACCACCGCCTCCCGCCCGGCGGCCACCGCCGGGCCCACCGCCGGCTCCTCTGCCGGACCCACCACCGGACCCACCACGGGCCCCGAGGCCCGCCCGGCAGCCGCCACCGGCCCCGGCACCGGTCCGGAGGGCCGCCGCGCCGAACCCGGCAGCGGGGAGACCGGGGTCATCGGCGGCCGGGCCGCCAGCCGGGCCGAGCGACGTGCCGTCGACGAGGTCCGACGCCGCGAGGAGCGCAGGCAGGGCATCACGCCCATCCCGCAGCTGCCCGACGAGGGTCGCCGGGGGTCCCGGGTCCTGGTGGCCGCGCTGGTGTCGCTCGTCGTCGTCGCCCTGGTCCTGCTCGGCACCTGGGCCTTCCAGCGGCCCGGCGCCGCGGAGTCCGCCGCCGGCACGCCCGCACCCACCCCGAGCAGCGCCCCGGTGACCAGCCCCTCCGCCGGGGCGACCACGGCCGCACCCACCACGGCCACACCCCCCGTCCCGGCCGGGCCGGTCTACGCACCGGTCACCGTCCTCAACGCCACCGACGTCAACGGTCTGGCCGGCGCCATCGGCTCCGTGCTGACCGCCGGCGGCTGGGACGTCCGGGGCGAGGCCGCCTACCCGGACCAGGACATCGCCGTCACCACGGTCTTCTACACCGCCGGCGACGCCACCCAGCAGGCCGCGGCGGCCACGCTGCAGGAGCAGTTCCCCGACGTCGTCGGCGGTCCCTCCGAGCGGTTCTTCGAGGTCGCCGGTGAGCCCGACCCCGGCATCGTCGTCGTCGCCACCGGCAGCTGGCAGCCCTGACCGGGCAGCGGCAGGTCACCGGGAGGTCACAGCCGGAACACCGGCCCGTCGTCGTCCGTTCTGCCCACGTGCGTCCCCCCGCCGGGCTCGTGCACCACCGCCCGCGCCCCCGCGCACGCCGTGGTGCCGCAGCCCTCGCCACCGCCCTGACCGCCGCCCTCCTGCTCGCCGTCCCCGTCGTGGGCGCCCCCACCGCCCGGGCGCAGGCCGCCGAGGACGTCACCACCGAGGACGCCACGGTCCCCTCGGGCAGCGGGGCCGATGCCGTCGAGCTGGACACCACCACCTACGTCCCGGCGTCGGCCACCAGCGCCGACCCCGCACCGGCCGTCGTCCTGGCGCACGGGTTCGGCGGGAGCAAGCAGTCGGTGGCCGGCGACGCCCGCGACCTGGCCGGGCGCGGCTACGTGGTGCTCACCTACTCCGCGCGGGGCTTCGGCGACAGCACCGGCCAGATCGGCCTGGACGACCCCCGCTACGAGGTCGCCGACCTGTCCACCCTGCTGGACGTGCTCGCCGCGCGCGGTGACGTGCAGCTGGACGCGCCCGGCGACCCCCGGGTCGGTGTGGCCGGGGCCAGCTACGGCGGCGCGCTGGCCCTGCTGGGTGCGGCCTACGACCCCCGGGTCGATGCCATCGCCCCGCAGATCACCTGGAACTCGCTGACCACCGCCCTGTTCCCCTCGCAGGCCGGTCCGGTCGAGGACGCCACCCCCGCCGCCACGCCCGACACCGGCGACAGCGGGGTGTTCAAGCGGCTGTGGTCGGGGCTGTTCTTCGGCGCGGGCTCGGTGCCCACCGGGGACGGGCTGCTGGCCTCGCTGACCGGTGGTGGCGCCCCGGCCGGCGACGGGCTGCCGCAGATCGACCCCGGTTCGCTGGACTCCACCGCCGTCGAGCAGGCGCTCACCTGCGGCCGGTTCCGCGCCGACGTGTGCGCCGCCTACCAGCAGGCGGCGAGCACCGGGACGTTGACGCCGGACATCGCCGCGGTCCTCGACCGCTCCTCGCCGGCCGGCGTGCTCGACCGGATCACCGCCCCCACCCTGCTGGTGCAGGGCACCCAGGACTCCCTCTTCGGCCTCGGCCAGGCCGACGCCAACGCCCGCGGCATCGCCGCGAACGGCACCCCGGTGAAGGTCGTCTGGTACGACGGCGGGCACGACGCCAGCGCCTCCGAGCGGGACACCGAGGACCTGCGCGGGCTGGTCGCCAGCTGGTTCGACTTCCACCTCCGGGGCCAGGGTGCCGACCCCGGCACCGGGTTCACCTTCCCGGTGCCCACCGGCGTCGGCGCCGCCGTCGGCAGCGTGCAGGGCGGGAACCAGAGCGAGACCGCGACCGACTACCCCGGGCTGACCGGCGACGCCGTGCAGCGCACCGACGTCCCGCTGTCGGGCACCACGTTCCCCGTGGTCACCCCGCCCGGGGGCAACCCCGCGGCGATCACGACCGTCCCCGGGCTGGGCGCGGTGACCGCCGCCCTCGGCGGGACCACGGTGGAGATCCCCGGCCAGTTCGCCGTCTTCGGGTCCCAGCCGCTGGACTCCGCCGTCGACGTCGTCGGTGCCTCGACGGTGACCCTCACGGTGTCCTCGCCGACCGGGACGGCGACGCTGTTCGCCAAGCTGTACGACGTCTCGCCCGACGGCGCCCGGACCCTGCCCTCCGGCCTGGTCGCGCCGCTGTCGTTGACCGGGCTGTCCACCGACCCGACCGCGCCCACCGAGGTCGAGGTCACCCTGCCGGGGATCGTGCACCGGTTCGAGGCCGGCCACACGATGCAGGTGCTGGTGTCCTCCACCGACCAGGCCTACGCCGCCCCGGCCGAGGCCGGGGTCTACGCGGTCGGCCTCGCCGACGGCGCCGCGCTGTCGGCGCCCTCGGTGAGCGGCACGGTGCAGGGGAAGTCCGGCGCGACCCGCTGGTGGGTGCTGCTGGCCGTGCTGGCCGCCCTCGGCGTGGCCGGTGTCGTCGGCGCCAAGCTCTGGGGTGCCCGCCGGCGGCGGCAGCTGTCGCAGGTCGAGCCGGACGGCGAGGACGTGCCGCTGCGGTTCAGCGGCGTCACCAAGAGCTACAAGGACGGGTTCACCGCCGTCCGGGACCTGTCCTTCGAGGTGCGGCGCGGGCAGGTGCTGGGTCTGCTGGGCCCCAACGGCGCCGGCAAGACGACGTCGCTGCGGATGCTGATGGGGCTGATCCTGCCGACCGAGGGCACCATCTCGGTCTTCGGCCACCCGGCCACCCCCGGTGCGCCGGTGCTGTCGCGGCTGGGCTCCTTCGTCGAGGGCACCGGCCTGCAGCCGCACCTGTCGGGCCGGGACAACCTCGAGCTGTACTGGGCCGCCACCGGCCGGCCGCTCGCCGACGCCCACCTGGAGGAGGCGGTCGCGATCGCCGGGCTGGGGAAGGCGCTGGACAAGCGGGTGCGGTCCTACTCGCAGGGCATGCGGCAGCGGGTGGCCATCGCCCAGGCGATGCTCGGGCTGCCCGACCTGCTGGTGCTCGACGAGCCGACCAACGGGCTGGACCCGCCGCAGATCCACGCCATGCGTCAGGTGCTGCAGGACTACGCGGCCACCGGCCGCACGGTCATCGTCTCCAGCCACCTGCTGGCCGAGATCGAGCAGACCTGCTCGCACGTGGTCGTGATGGCCAAGGGCCAGAAGGTCGCCGAGGGCACCGTGGAGGAGATCATCGGCACCGGGGGAGCGGTGCTGCTGGTCGTGCAGGGCGACCCGGCCCGCGCCGAGCAGGTGCTCACCGGTCTGGGTGCCTCCGTCGAGCGCTCCGACGAGGGGCTGGTCGTGGAGCTCGGCGACCTGACCCGGGCGCAGGCGGTGTCCGCGCTGGTGGAGGCCGGCGTGGGCGTCGACCAGGTCACCCCGCGTCGTCGCCTGGAGGACGCGTTCCTGTCGCTGGTGGGGGAGTCATGAGCACCGTGCAGAGCACCGGCGCCGTCGCCGGCTACCGGCCCGAGCGCACGCTGCGGCTGTCGGTGGAGCTGCGCCGGCAGTTCAAGCGGCGGCGCACCATCGGCGTGTTCGCGCTCATGGTGGCGCTGCCGCTGGTCCTCATCGCCGCGCTGCAGCTGGGGGCCTCGGACGACGCGCAGGCCAACAACCGGCTCAACCTCGTCGACGTGGCCACGGCGTCGGGGCTGAACTTCACCCTGTTCGTGCTGTTCGCGACGACGTCGTTCTTCCTGGTCGTGGTCTACGCGCTGTTCTTCGGCGACACCGTCGCCAGCGAGGCGCAGTGGGGGTCGTTGCGCTACGCGCTGGCCACCCCGGTGCCCCGGATGCGCCTGCTGCGGCAGAAGTGGGCCGCGGCGCTGGTGCTCAGCGTCTCCGCACTGCTCACCGTGACCGTGGTCGCCCTGGTCGCCGGCGGGATCGCGTTCGGGTTCGCCGACATCACCACACCGATCGGCATCAGCATCGACCAGGGCAGCGGTCTGCTGCGGCTGGCCGGGATGGTCGGCTACCTCGCCGTCCACCTGCTGGTCGTGGGCACCCTGGCGTTCTGGCTGTCCACGGTCACCGACGCGCCGCTGGCCGCGGTCGGCGGCGCGGTGTTCACCATGTTCGTCTTCGCCATCCTCGACCAGGTCGAGCAGCTGGGCAGCATCCGCGACTACTTCCCCACCGCGGAGGAGTTCGCCTGGACCGACCTGCTGCAGACCCCGGTCGACAGCGGCGACCTCTACCGCGGGGTCATCCAGTCCCTGGTCTACGCGGTGGTGTTCACGGCGCTCGCGTTCCGGCACTTCGCGCGCCGCGACGTCACCTCCTAGAGGGAGGCCCGCACCGCCTCGGCCCAGCCCAGGCCCATCGCCCCGGCGGTGGCGGTCACGGCGGGCAGCGCGGCCATCGCCTCGGCCATCCCCGGGACGGCGGCGCCGTTGGCCGTGACGAACAGCCGACCGACGGCGGGGGCCATCTCCAGGTCGCTGACCGAGTCGCCCACGGCGACCGCGTCGGCGGGGTCGATGCCCCGGCGGGCCAGGTCCCAGGTGATGGCCAGGCCCTTGCCGATGCCGCGCGGCATGAGGTGGTAGACGTGCGGGTCGCCCTCGACGGCGAGGGTGACCCGCGGCGTGCGCGGCACCCGGCCGTTGTCCTTGAGCGTCAGCCAGCCCCAGCCGCGGTCGGCCAGCCAGGCGTCGACCTCGGCGGTGTCCACCCGCCCGCGCAGCATCGCGTCGCCGGTGTGCGTGGCCGACCAGGGCGCGTGCCACTCGAGCCGGCCGGGCCAGGCGGCGGCCAGCGCGTCGACGACGCCGAGCTCGGCCATCACCTCCACCGGGGCGCGGCCGGCGAACTCCGCGGGCAGCTCGCCGGTCAGCAGGTGGGTCTCCCGGCCGCCCGCCCAGCTGACCGTCGACCCGAGCTCGCCGATCCAGCCGTCGGCGGCGAACACGCGGCCGGCCTCCTGCAGCTGCGCGTGCGTGCGGCCGGACACCAGGACCAGCGGGACGCCGGCCCGGTGCAGCTCGAGCAGGGCGGCGGCGGGCTCGGCGGTCACCTCCCCGTCGGCGGTGTGCACGAACGACCCGCGCGGGCCGACCATCGTGCCGTCGAGGTCGGTGTAGACGATCGAGGCGGGCACGCACCCATCCTGCAGTAGTCTCGGCGCGTTCCACTCATCCAGAGGGGCAGAGGGACACGGCCCGACGAAGCCCCGGCAACCACTGCGCGAGCAGCAGGTGCCCCATCCGTCCTGCGCGGTCGACGACCCGTCGCAGGGAAGATGAGGAGGTAGTCGTCGCATGACCCTGACCGCACCCGCCCCCACGGCGATCCCGGCCAACCCCGCCCGCGGCCTGGTGTGCCGCAACTGCGGCGCCACCTTCGGCCTGATCGCCGAGCACGCCTGCGCCGAGTGCTTCGGACCGCTGGAGGTCGACTACGACCCCGAGCTGATGCGCTCGGTCACCCGGGAGCAGATCGAGGCCGGTCCGCACAACATCTGGCGGTACGCCCCGCTGCTGCCCACCGGCCAGGACCCCGCGCAGCGGGTGAGCCTGGACCCGGGCATGACCCCGCTGGTGCGCGCCCAGCGGCTGGGCGACGAGCTGGGCTTCACCGCGCCGCTGTGGGTCAAGGACGACTCGGCCAACCCCACGCACTCCTTCAAGGACCGGGTGGTCAGCCTGGCGGCCACCGCGGCCAAGGGCTTCGGCTACACCACGATCGCCTGCGCCTCGACCGGCAACCTGGCCAACTCCGTCGCCGCCCACGCCGCGCGCAACGGCCTGCCCTCCTTCGTGTTCGTGCCCAGCGACCTGGAGCCGGGCAAGATCGTGCAGTCGGCGGTCTACGGGCAGGCGCTCGTCGCCGTCGACGGCTCCTACGACGAGGTCAACCGGCTGACCAGCGAGCTGGCCGAGACCGACGAGTTCGCCGACGCCGCCTTCGTGAACCAGAACGTGCGGCCCTACTACGCCGAGGGGTCCAAGACCGTCGGCTACGAGATCGCCGAGCAGCTCGGGTGGCGCATCCCGGCCCAGGTGGTCATCCCGATGGCGTCGGGCTCGCTGCTGACGAAGGTCGACAAGGCCTGGAAGGAGCTCGTCGCCGCCGGCATCGTGGCCGACACCCCGTGGAAGGTCTTCGGCGCGCAGTCGGCCGGCTGCGACCCGATCGCCACCGCGTTCGACAACGGCTGGGACGTCGTCAAGCCGGTCAAGCCCACCGGCATCGCCAAGTCGCTCAACATCGGCAACCCCGCCGACGGCCCCTACGCCCTGGACGCCGTCCGCCGCACCGGCGGGTCGGTGGGGCGGGTGGGCGACGAGGAGATCGTGGCCGGCATCCGCGACCTGGCCCGGACCACGGGGATCTTCGCCGAGACCGCCGGCGGGGTCACCACCGCCGTGCTGCGCCAGCTCGTGGCGAAGGGGTTGCTGGACCCGGCGGCCGAGACCGTCGTCCTCAACACCGGCGAGGGCCTGAAGACCCTGGACCCGCTGGCCCCCGTCGTCGGCCCGACCCACCGGGTCGAGCCGTCGCTGCGCTCGGTGCGGCAGGCCGGCCTCATCGCCTGACCCGGCGACCGGACCCACCCGGACGGGTGGGTCCGGTCAATCCTCGGTCCCCTCCCGCCGATAGGGGAACTCGTCCGTACGGAACAAGTCCGTCCGGAAGAGACGGGAGGTGGGCCGTGTTCGCCAGGTCCGAACGAGCGCTCCCGGACCCGCCCGGCCCCGCTGCGGTCCGGGGGCACCTGGCGTCGGTGTTCGCCGCGTCCGCCTCCTCGGCGGTGGACGCCTTCGCGGCCACCGAGGGCCTGGACGGCTTCGCGGTGTCGCGGATGACCGACCGGTGGTGGACCGGGGTGGCTGCCGACGCGACCAGCCGGCCGGACGTGCTGGACCGTCCGCTGCCGGTCACCCAGACCGTCTGCCACCACCTGCTCGTCGGCGGGAGCGCCGCCCACGTGCCCGACCTGCGGCTGCACGGGCTGCCCGCCCTGCGGGCCCTGGGCCGCCGCCACGGGCTGGGCGAGTACGTGACCGCCCCGCTCCGGCGACCGGACGGCGAGCTGCTGGGCAGCCTCTGCGGCTGGTCGGCCCGGCCCGGGGTCGCCGCCGACCCGGCCGGGGTGCTGCGCCGGCTGGAGGCCGCCGCCGAGCACCTGGGGGCGCGGTTCACCGCCGCCCTCGACGCGGTGGCCGAGGACCGGCGGGCCGACCACGAGCGGGCCCTGCGCGCCGCCGACCCGGTGACCGGGCTGGCCGACCGGCGCGGCTGGGGGCAACTGCTGCAGGACGAGGAGGACCGGGCGCTGCAGCTCGCCGGTCCGGTGTCGGTCGTGCTGGTCGACGTCGGCACGGTGCGCACCGCCCGCGGCCTGCGCCGCGCGGCCGAGGTGCTGGCCGAGGCGACCGGCCACCGGCCGTCGGCCCGGGTCTCCGGGCGGCGCTTCGGCGTGCTGGCCGGCGGCCTGGACGCCCCGGCCGATCTCGCGCTGACCGTCCGGACGGCGCTGACCGCCGCCGGCTTCGCCGCCACCGCCGGCTCGGCGGTGCGCGAGCCGCAGGAGGGTCTGGCGCGCACCTGGTGGCGGGCCGAGGACGCCCTGGTGCGGTTCCGGGCCGCGCTGCCCGGTTGAGCACGACAGGTCCCGGTCCGGCTGGGTCCTGCCGATAACGGACGTGCAGATCCGGAACGTCATCTGATCACTGAGTGAGGAGCCCACCGTGGCGAGGCAGGTGCAGTCGCTCTCCCCGGCGTCGGGAACCTGGGACGACGAGCTGACCCCGCCCCCGACCGTGCAGGTGCTGGACACCCGGACGGCGGCCCCCGCCGCCCCGGCGCCGGCGTCCGTGTGGTCGCGGGGCACCCTCCCGGGGGCGCAGGCCGCGCTCTCCCTGCTCGGCAGCCTGGGTGGTGTCGACGCCTGGGCGGTCACCCGGATCACCGAGGACACCTGGACCGGGCTGGCCGTGCAGACCACCGCCCGCACCCAGGAGCCCGACGCCGCGTGGTCCCGCAGCCGCGCGGCGCGGTACGAGGCCGGCACCCCCGTCTCCCGGGACCGGTCCCTGTGCCACCACCTGCTCACCGGTCCGCAGCCGGCCGTGGTGACCGACCTGAGCCGCAGCGCGGCCCCCGACCTGCGCCGCATCTCGGAGGGCTGGGGCCTGCACGGCTACCTGGGCATCGCCCTGATGGGCCGCGACGGGCGCCAGCTCGGGTCCCTGGCCGGCCTGAGCGCCACCCCGCTGCGCGCCGACGAGCGCAACTGGACCGAGCTGCTCGCGGTCCAGGCCGGGGCGCTGCAGGCCTCGCTGTCCGCCGACATCGCCGCGCTGCACGACCAGCGGCAGGACGCCTTCGAGCGCAGCCTGGAGAGCCACGACGACGTCACCCGGCTGCCCAACCGCCGCGGCTGGGCGTCGTTGCTGGCCACCGAGGAGCGGCTGGCCACCCCGGTCGGCGACCCGGTGGGCATGGTGCTGGTCGACCTGGGCGTCATCCGCACCGTCCGCTCGCTGCGCCGCGCGGTGTCGGTGGTCCGCGAGGCCGCCGGCGAGGTGCAGCTGGCCCGGGTCGGACCCCGCCAGCTCGGGCTGCTCGGCGGCGGGCTGCAGACCTCGCAGACCTCCCGGGTGGCCAACCTGGTCCAGGCCCGTCTCGAGGGCGCGGGCTACCGCACCGCCACCGCGCACACCATGCGCGCCGGGGTCGAGCCGTTGGCCACCACCTGGGCCCGGGCGGAGAACGCGCTGGTGCAGGCCCGCCGCGAGCAGGCGCTGGACCGGCGCCGGTGACCGTCGGGGCGGTCGAGCCCTGGGCGATGCGGGGCGACACCGACCGCACGGCCGACGTCGGCCTGGTGCGTCCCGGCATGGTGGCCGGCGGCGTCGTCACCGTCGTGCTGATGCTCTGGCACGCCCCCTTCCTGCAGGCGCTGGAGGCCGCCGTCACCGCGTGGTGCGCCCGCCTGATCGGGGTGAGCGACGCCTACCAGATCGGCCGGTCGGTGCTGTTCACCGTCGACGGCCAGGCCACCGGCATCGACATCACCGTCGGCTGCACCGCAGCCTTCCTGCTGCTGCCCTTCGTGGCTGCCACCACGGTGCTGCTGGCCGTCCGCCGGATCCCCGCGGTGCGCGCCTTCGCCTCGCTGATCACCGCGGTCGTGCTGATCCTCGCGGTGAACCAGGCCCGGATGCTGGCGATCACGGCCGGCATGGCGCACTGGGGCCCGGAGGTCGGCTACGCCCGCACCCACGTGCTGGTGGGCACGGCGGTCAGCACCGTGGGTCTCGTGCTGGCCGGCACCTGCTACCTGCTGGTGCTGCTGCGCGGCACCTACCAGAGCCCGGCCCTGGACCCGTGGGACGTCGAGGAGGCGCACCGGTGAACGCCGACAACCTGGCCCTGGCCACGCTGAACACCACGGCCTTCATGCTCTGCGTCGGCTTCCTGCTCTACGTCGTGTTCATAATGCGACCGTTCCTGCGCCGCACCGACGGGGTGCCGGGCAGCCGCGAGGGCCACGCCTTCCACTTCGTCGTGCCCTGCCTGGACGAGGAGCTCGTGGTCGGCGGCACGGTGCGCCACCTGCTGGGCACCTTCCCCGAGGCCACCGTCTGGGTCGTCGACGACGGCTCCACCGACCTCACCCCGGACATCCTGGCCGACCTGCAGCAGCAGTTCCCCCAGCTGCAGGTGCTCACCCGGCACATGCCCGACGCGCGCCGGGGCAAGGGTGCCGCGCTCAACCACGCCTGGCGCGCCATCTCGGCGTCCCTGCCCGAGGACGCCGACCGGCACCGCGTCGTCGTCGGCGTCCTGGACGCCGACGCCCGGCTGGAGCGGCTGGCCCCCGACGTCATCTGCGGCTACCTGGTGGATCCGCGCGTGGCCGCGGTGCAGGTCCAGGTGCGCGTCACCGACGACATCGACGGCCTGGCCGCCGCCGACCTGGACTCCCTGGTCGACCCCGACGACCGGCTGCCCGCCCGGAAGGACTCGCTGCTGGTCCAGCTGCAGGACATGGAGTTCACCGGTCCGATCGCGGCCATGCAGAGCCTGCGCCGCCGCACCGGCAGCGTGGGCATGGGCGGGAACGGCCAGTTCACCCGGATGGCCGCCCTCGACCGGATCGCCGACGAGTTCGGCACGCCGTGGCACGGCGCCCTGCTGGAGGACTTCGAGCTCGGGCTGCACGTGCTGCTCACCGGCGGCCGCACCGAGTACTGCGACGAGACGTTCGTGGCCCAGACCGGTCTGCCGCGGATCAAGCCGCTGCTGCGCCAGCGCAGCCGGTGGGCGCAGGGCGGCATGCAGTGCATGCGCTACCTCTGGTCGATCATCTGCTCCCCGCAGGTCAGCCTGCCCGGGGCCCTGGAGATCGCCTACTACCTGTGGGTGCCGTGGTCCCAGCTGCTGGGCTCGGTGGTCTTCCCGGCCGCCGTCGCCGTGCAGGTCTGGTTCATGACGCACACCGGCGACGGCGTCACCGACTGGTGGACCCAGGGCGCCTGGGGCCTGGTCCCGCTGGCCGCGCTGTTCGGGGTCCTGCCGCACGTGGTGTGGGGGCCGGTGTACCGCTCGCGCAGCGGGGGAGCGGTCACCCGGCGCCGCGCGTTCGTGCTCGGCCTGGTCAACGTGCTCTACGCCTACCTGCTGCAGGCGGCGGTGTGGTGGGCCTTCCTCCGCCTGCTGCGCGGCCGCCGCGACTGGAAGAAGACCGCCCACCACGGCCCCGGCCACCGCGGCGCCGGCCGGGTGGTCGAGCCGGTCGAGCCGGCCCGCTTCGCCGCGCTGCCCGCCGACCCGGACTGGCTCAGCGACGAGTCGCTGGCCGAGGCGCTGGCGGCCGAGGTCCGCGCCGCCGCACCCCGCG
>NZ_JAMXRZ010000124.1 GCF_024124375.1 Klenkia sp. PcliD-1-E | reverse complement strand
CGCGGCGAGTCGCTCACCGGCGCCCGCCAGCAGTGGGTCACCGCCGTCCTCGGCGGCGTGGTCTGGGACCGGATCACCGGCCGCGGCCGGCCGGTCCCCGCCGCCCGGCGGGCCGAGCTGGTCGCCTCGGTCCTGGCCGCCTGAGCTCAGGGGAGGACGGCGACGCGGTCCGGTCCCGGGTCCTGGGCGGGCGCGCCGTCGACGCGGACGTCGGCGCGGACCCGGGTGCCCTCGCGGGCGAACACCTCGGCCTCCGCCCGCGCCCACCCCGGCTGGAAGGCCGTCATCGCCGCACCGCCCCGGTCGGCCCACCGCCGCGCGCAGACCTCGGGCGGGGCCTGCACCCACACCAGCAGCGACGCCCGGTCGGCCACCCTGTGCGCCCCGGCCCCGCAGCCCTCCACGACCAGCACCGGGCCGGCCGGCACCGTCGTCGGCACCCGGAACGCCCCCGCGTGCCAGTCGTAGGCGTCGAAGACGGCGTCCCGGCCGGCGGCGACCGGGTCCAGCACCCAGCCGGTCAGCCGGTCCACCACGCCGTCCAGCGTCCAGCCGGCGTAGAGGTCGTCGAGGTGCACCACCGGGGCGTCCAGCTCGGCCGCCAGCCGGCCGGCCAGGGTGGTCTTGCCCGACCCGGCCGGGCCGTCGACGAGCACCAGCCGGGTGCCGCCCAGCCGGGCCGGTGCGTCCCGCACCTGCCCGGCGAGGTCGGCCAGCCTCACGCCGCGGCGTAGCTGGGCACCGGCCCGGGCGTGCCGACGACGGCGCCCCGGCCGGCCAGCACCCGCAGGTGCGCGTCGGTCTCGGTCACCGCGAACACCCGCATGCCCCGCTCGTAGGACGACCAGGGCCGCGACCAGGTCAGGTGCGCGGCCAGGTCCCACGGGGTGCTCCCCGGGTGCTCGCGGACGGCGTCGAGCAGCTCGGCCAGCCGCCGCTCGTGGTGCTCGCGCAGCTCCGCGGTCCTGGCGGACAGCCCGGTGAAGCGCCACTCGTGCGCGGGGAGCACCTCGGCCGGCTCCGGCCGTCGGCCGACCTCGGCCAGCGCGGCGAGGTAGTCGCGCAGCGGGGACTCCGCCCCGCCCGCGTTCGTGGAGATGTTCGGGCTGATCCGGGGCAGCACGTGGTCCCCGGACAGGAAGACCCCGGTGCGCTCCTCGTCGAAGCACAGGTGCCCGGGGGTGTGGCCCGGGGTGTGCACCGCCCGCAGCGACCAGCCCGGGAAGTCGGCGACCTCGCCGTGCAGCAGGTGCCGGTCGGGCACGGCCATCTGGTGGAACCGGTGCCAGCGCTCCGGGTCGCCGACGTCGCTGGCGGCGGTGTCGCGGTCGGCGCCCAGCCCGACGAGGAAGGCCACCTGGGTCTCCACCGCGGTCGCGGCGTCCTGGGTGGTGAACGCGGCCACCGCGTCACCGTCGGCCGGGTGCATCGCGACCCAGGCGCCGCTGGCCTCCCGCACCCGCGCGGCCAGGCCCAGGTGGTCGTAGTGCAGGTGGGTGACCAGCACCCCCCGGACGTCGGCCACCTCGGCGCCGATGCCGGCCAGCCCGTCGGTCAGCGCGCTCCAGCCGGCCTCGTGCTCCCACCCGCAGTCGACCAGGCCGAGCCCGCCGCCGTCGAGGGCGAAGGCGTAGACCGAGACGTAGCGGAGCGGGTTGTGCGGGATGGGCACCGGCACCGACCACAGCCCTGGCCGGACCTCCTCGACCGGCGGCAGCTCGCGGGCCTGCCAGGCTGCGTGCTGGGCGGTTCCGGTGATCTCGCTGCTGGTCACCCCCGCGACTCTGCCAGTGGGAGACTGGCCCCGTGAGCACCCCCACGTCCACGACGGTGTCCGCGACCCCACGCCGCCAGCGGATCATGTGCGGGATCATGGCCGCGGTCATCTTCGGGGTGATGCTCGTGGTGTCGATCCTGCTCAAGACGCACACCACCGGCGTGATCGCCTTCCGCACCTCCGACCAGGTGGCCACCACAGGCCTCGGCATCGCGATGGCCGCGGCCACCGTGTACCTCTCCCGCGCCCGGGTGGACGCCGACGCCTCCGGCGTGCGGGTGCGCAACATCGTCGGCACGCACACGCTGCCGTGGTCGGCGGTCCGGGCGGTCCGCTTCGACGAGGACTCGCCCTGGGCCTCCTTGCTGCTGGTCGACGACGACGAGCTCTCGGTGCTGGCGGTCCAGGCCGCCGACGGCGAGCGCGCCGTCCGGGCGGTGGAGGGTCTGCGCACCCTGCTGGCCGCGAGCCGGTCCGACGGGGTAGTCTCGACGGAGTCTCACCCCGCTACATGAGGCGCACCACCACGACGACCCCGCCCCGGGTCGTCGTCCAAGAGGAGCCCGCTCCCACCTGACGCCCCCCGGGCGACCAGGTCACCTGAAGTGCGGGGCCGGTCCGCCGGCCCCTCGGCCCTCCCCGCTCGCGCGGGTCGAGGGCCCTTCTTCGGGTCGGGACGCTGACTCCTCGTCGCAGAACGAAGAGGAGAGGCCATCACCGAGCCCCGCATCAACGACCGCATCCGCGTCCCCGAGGTCCGCCTGGTCGGACCCGAGGGCGAGCAGGTCGGCATCGTCCCGATCGGCGAGGCACTGCGCCTGGCCCAGGACTCCGAGCTCGACCTCGTCGAGGTCGCTCCCATGGCCCGGCCGCCCGTCGTCAAGCTGATGGACTACGGCAAGTTCAAGTACGAGGCCGCGCAGAAGGAGCGCGAGGCCCGTCGCAACCAGTCGCAGACCGTCATCAAGGAGATGCGCCTGCGGTTGAAGATCGACCCGCACGACTACGAGACCAAGAAGGGCCACGTCGTCCGCTTCCTCAAGGGTGGCGACAAGGTCAAGATCACGGTGATGTTCCGCGGTCGCGAGCAGTCCCGCCCCGAGATGGGCTACCGGCTGCTGCAGCGCCTGGCCGGTGACGTCTCCGAGCTCGGCGTCGTGGAGTCCAACCCCAAGCAGGACGGCCGCAACATGGTCATGGTCATCGCGCCGCACCGGAACCAGGCGGCGCAGCAGGCCAAGACCGTGGAGGCCAAGAAGGCCAAGGCCGCCGAGGACGCGCCCCCGCTGGCGCCCCAGGCCCCGCCGAAGCCGGCACCGATGGACCCGGTCGAGGCCGACCAGGCCTGAGCGGCCCGGCCCGACCCAGACACCGACGAAGGACCGAGGACATGCCGAAGAACAAGACCCACAAGGGCACGGCCAAGCGCATCCGCGTGACCGGCTCCGGGAAGCTCGTCCGCGAGCACACGAACAACCAGCACAAGTTCGAGGTGAAGTCCTCCTCGCGCAAGCGCCGGGTGAAGGGTTCCGAGGTGCTGTCGCCGGCCGACGCGCCGCGGATGAAGAAGCTGCTCGGTCTGTAGACCGCACCCACCCCCTGACCAACTAGAGGAGTTCTCACGTGGCACGCGTGAAGCGGGCGGTCAACGCCCAGAAGAAGCGCCGGACGACCCTGGAGGCCGCCAGCGGCTACCGGGGCCAGCGGTCCCGGCTGTACCGCAAGGCCAAGGAGCAGGTGCTCCACTCGGCGACCTACGCCTACCGCGACCGCAAGGTCCGCAAGGGCGACTTCCGCAAGCTGTGGATCACCCGGATCAACGCCGCGGCCCGGCAGAACGACATGACCTACAACCGGTTCATGCAGGGCCTCAAGCTCGCCGGCATCGAGCTGGACCGCAAGGTCCTCGCCGAGCTGGCGGTCAACGAGCCGGCCGCGTTCACCGCGCTGGTGGAGACCGCCCGCGCCGCCGTGGCCGCCGCGCCGAACCAGACCGGCGTCGCCGCCGCCTGAGCTCGTACCCCGACGACGCCGTCACCCCAGCCCGGGGTGGCGGCGTCGTCGCACGTCGGGAGGGATGCATGACCGAGCTGCTGACCGAGCGCAGCGGCCGGGTGGCCGCCGCCCGCAAGCTCACCCGCCGCGCCGGCCGCGACGCCGCCGGGCTCTTCCTCGCCGAGGGACGCCAGGCGGTGTCCGAGGCGCTGGCCGCGGACGCGGTCACCGAGCTGTTCGCCACGGAGGCGGCCGCCGCCGCGCACGCGGACCTGCTCGCCGGGGCACCCGTCCGGCTGGTCACCGAGAAGGCCGCTGCCGGGCTGAGCGAGACCGCCAGCCCCCAGGGCCTGGTCGCGGTCTGCCCGCTGCGCGACGTGCCGGCATCGACCCTGGCCACCACGCCGCCGCAGCTGGCCGTGGCGCTGGCCGAGCTGAACGACCCGGGCAACGCCGGCACCGTGCTGCGCACCGCCGACGCCTGCGGGGCCGGGGCCGTGGTGTTCGGCGCCGGGTCGGCCGACCCGTTCCAGGGCAAGACGGTGCGCTCCAGCGCCGGCAGCCTCTTCCACCTCGACGTGGTGCGCAGCGCCCCGTTGGCGCCGTTGCTGGCCGAGGTCCGGGCCGCCGGGGTGACCGTGCTGGCCGCGGCCGGGGACGGCGAGGTCACCCTGCCGCAGGCCGGGGAGTCCGGGCTGCTGGCCGGGCCGGTGCTGTGGCTGTTCGGCAACGAGGCCCGCGGGCTCGACCCCGCGCTGGCGGCGCTGGCCGACCACCGGGTGCGGGTGCCGATGCGCGGCCGGGCCGAGTCGCTCAACCTCGCGGTCGCGGCCGGGATCTGTCTCTACGCATCCCAGTAGGTGACCGCATGCGCAGTCGTTGATGCGAACTGCTTGCAGTTAGGGTCGGGCCAACCCCCGTCCGAGAGGCTGCTGAGTGCTGCGCGTGCACGACCTGTCCGTCGCCCTGCCCGACCGACGGCTGCTGGAAGGCCTGTCCTTCGACCTCGCCCCCGGTGAGCGGGTCGGCGTCGTCGGGTCCTCCGGGGCCGGCAAGTCCCAGCTGGTCGCCGCCCTCCTCGGGCTGACCCCGCCCGGCCTGGCGGTGACCGGCAGCGTGCTCGTCGAGGGGACCGAGGTGGTCGGGGCGGACCCGGCCACCTGGCGGCCGTTGCGCGGGCGGGCCACCGCGCTCGTCGCGCAGGACCCCGGCACCGCCCTGGACCCGCTGAGCCGGGTCGGCCGCCAGGTCGCCCTGCCGCTGCGCGCCCGCGGGGTCGGCCGTGCCGAGGCCGCCCGTCGGGCCGACGCCCTGCTCGGTGAGGTGGGCCTGCCCGGGACCGCCCGGCGCTTTCCCAGCCAGCTCTCCGGCGGCCAGCGCCAGCGGGTGGCACTGGCCATGACACTGGTCGGCGCACCCCGGTTGCTGGTGGCCGATGAGCCCACCTCGGCCCTGGACCCCACCGTGCAGGCCGGGGTGCTCGACCTGCTGGACCGGGTGACCGGCCCCGGGCAGGCCGCCCTCCTGCTGGTCACCCACGACCTCGCGGTCGCCGCGCGGCTGTGCTCCCGCCTGCTGGTGCTCGAGGCCGGCCGTCTGGTCGCCGACGGACCGACCGCCGAGGTCCTCGCTGATCCCCGCCTGGCCGACGTCGCCGCCGCCGCCCGCGCCCTGGCGGTGACCCGGTGACGCTCTTGGCAGCCCACGGCCTGGTCCGCCGGTACCGCGGGACCACCGCGCTGGACGACGTCTCCCTGCAGCTGCGGGCCGGCGAACGGCTGGCCGTGGTCGGGGAGTCCGGGTCGGGCAAGTCCACGCTGGCCCGGCTGCTGCTGGCCCTGGACACCCCCGACGCCGGCACGGTGGACCTCGACGGCCGCGCTGTGCGACCCGGCAGCCCCCGGTCGCTGCGCTGGTTCCGCCGCCGGGTGCAGACCGTGCCCCAGGACCCGGGTCGATCGTTCAACCCCCGGATGCGGGTGGGCGAGGCCGTCGCCGAACCGCTGGCCTGCCTGCAGGTGCACGGGGACCACTCGGCCCGGGTCGGCGAGCTGATGGTCGCCGTGGGCCTGGAGCCCGACGCCGCCCGTCGGTGGCCGCACGAGTTCTCCGGCGGACAGCGGCAGCGGCTGGCGATCGCCCGGGCCCTGGCCCCCCGGCCCGACGTGCTGGTCGCCGACGAGCCGGTCAGCGCCCTGGACGGCGTCGTCCGGCTGCAGGTCGTCGACCTGCTCGCCCGGCTGTCCGCCGCCGAGGGACTGGCGCTGCTGGTGGTCTCGCACGACCTCGGCGTCGTGCAGCGACTGTGCGAGCGGGTGCTGGTGCTCGACGCCGGCCGGGTGGTCGAGCAGGGCCCGGTCGGGCAGGTGTTCACCGCCCCCGCCTCCGAGGTGACCGCCCGGTTGCTGGACGCGGTCCCGACGCTGGCGGCGGTGGCGCCGTGAGCTGGGCACCCTGGGTGCTGGTCCGCCGGCTGCCGGCCGTCCCGCGGCTGTTGCTGGCCAGCCAGCTCGCCTTCAACGTCGGCTTCTACCTGGTCGTGCCGTTCCTGGCCGTGCACCTGTCGCAGGACCTCGCGCTGGCCGGCGGGGTCATCGGGCTGGTGCTGGGCATCCGCACGTTCAGCCAGCAGGGCCTGTTCTTCCTCGGCGGCGGGCTGACCGACCGGTTCGGTGTCAAGCCGGTCGTGGTGGTCGGCTGCGGCATCCGGATCGCCGGTTTCCTCGTGCTGGCCGTGGTGGAGAGCCTGGCCGGGGTCCTGGTGGGCGTCGTGCTCGTCGGGTTCGCCGCCGCGCTGTTCTCCCCGGCGGTGGAGTCGGCGCTGGCCGACCAGGGCCGCCGGCTCGAGGAGGCCGGGGTGGCCACCCGCGCCGAGGTGTTCGGCCTGGACGCCATCGCCTCCAAGCTGGGTTCGGTCACCGGCCCGGTGCTGGGTGCGCTGCTGCTCGGCGTCCCGTTCGGTGTCACCTGCCTGGTCGCCGCCGGGGTGTTCGTCGTCGTCCTGGTCGCGCACCTGGTCCTGCTGCCGCGCGACCTGCGCAACGGCGTGGGCGAGGTCGAGCCGGTGACGGCCGGGTGGGGGCAGGTGCTGCGCAACCGGCGGTTCCTGGCCTTCACCGCCTGCTACTGCACCTACCTGCTGTCCTACAACCAGCTCTACCTGGCGCTGCCGGTGGAGCTCGACCGGGCCACGGGGTCGCAGGGCGCGCTGGGCTGGCTGTTCGTCGCCGCCGCGGTGAGCGTGCTGCTCCTCCAGCTGCCGATCACCGTGCAGGCCCGCCGCCTGGGCCCCGCCCGGGCGCTCCCGCTGGGTTTCGCCCTGATGTGCGCCTCGTTCCTGGTGGTCGCCGTCGCCGCCCCGGCCGCCCCGCCGTCCGGGGTCTGGGCGCTGGCGCCCGCGGTCGGGTTCGCCCTGCTGCTCTACCTCGGCCAGATGGTCGCCGTCCCCGTCGCGCAGGACCTGGTCCCGCATCTGGCCGGGGAGCGGCGGCTGGGCGCCCACTTCGGCGTCCTCGCCTCCGCCGGCGGGCTCGCCGTCCTGGTCGGCAGCACCGGAGTGGGTGCCCTGCTCGACCTCGCCGTCGTGCCGCAACCGGCCGCCAGCATCCCCTGGCTCGTCCTCGCCGCCCTGCCCGCCGCCTCCGCGATCGGGCTCTGGGTGCTCACCCGCCGCACCGTCCCCGCCCTCCAGACCACAGGAGTCCCGTGAACCGCCGCACCGCCCTGCTCGCCGTCCCCGCCCTCTTCCTCAGCGGGTGCTTCGCCGGGGGAGGGGGCGACCCCGACGACGGGCCCGGCACCGACCGCCTGCGGGTCGCGCTCAACTTCCCGCCGGTCGCTGCCCTGTCGCCGTACACCGACGACGCGCTGCTGCTCACCCGGATGGGCGCAGCCGAGACCCTGGTCACCTTCGACGACTCCGGTGCCGCGCAGCCGCAGCTGGCCGAGTCCTGGGAGTTCATCGACGACCGGACGGCGCTGCTCGAGCTCCGCGCGGACGTCGTCTTCCACGACGGCAGCCCGATGGACGCGCAGGCCGTCGCCGGGTCGCTGAACGCCGCGGCGGCCGCCGACCCCGGGGTTCGTGTGCTCGGCGACGTGGGCCTGGTGGCCACCGCCGTCGACGCCGACACCGTCCAGCTGCAGGCCGCGCAGGCCGACCCGCTGCTGGTCCAGCGGATGGGCGCCCCGTCGCTGGTCATCCTCGCCCCGGACGCCTACGCAGACCCCAGCGCACCCGACCCCGTCGGGCACGGGACCGGGCCCTACGAGATCACCGCCGTGGAGGGCACGCAGTCGGCCACCCTCGCCGCGGCGGCCGACTACTGGGGCGGCAGCCCGGCCGCCGACGGCGTCGACGTCCGGTTCGTCGACGACGCCGACGCGCGGACGTCGTCCCTGCGCGCCGGGGAGCTCGACGTGGCCCAGGCGGTGCCGATCGGTGCGCTGCCCACCCTCACCGACGAGCAGCGGGTGGTGACGACGTCGCTGCCGCGGCTGACCTCGCTGCAGCTCAACACGGCCGGCGGGGTGTTCGCCGACCCGGCGCTGCGCGCGGCCGCCGTCGCGGCGGTCGATGCCGAGCCGGTCGTGGAGGGCGTCTTCGAGGGCCAGGCCGACGCCGCGCCCGGCCTGCTCACCGACGACACCCTCGGCGCCGCCGCGCGCACCGAGCCCACCCTGCCGACGGCCGGTGACCCGGCCGGGGCGAGCATCCGGCTGGCCACCTACGACGATCGCCCCGAGCTGCCCGAGGCCGCGGCGGCCATCGCCGAGCAGCTGCGCGCGGCCGGGTTCACCGTCGAGGTCGTGGTGCAGACCTACGCCACCATCGAGCCCGACCTGCTGGCCGGGGCCTTCGACGCCTTCCTGGGCAGCCGGCTGACCCTGCTGGACACCGGTGACCCGGTCGGCTACCTGAGCACCGACTACACCTGCGACGGCGGTTACAACCTGGCCCGGCTGTGCGACCCCGCCGTCGACGCCGCGGTCGCCTCGGCCGCGGCGCTCACCGACCCCCGCGAACGCCGGCAGGCCGCCGCCGACATCGAGGCCCAGGTGCTCTCCACCGCGGCCGTCGTCCCGGTGCTGCACGAGCAGAGCCGCACCGGTGTCGGCGCCGGTGTCCAGGGCGTCGGCGACGACCCGTTCGAGCGGCAGGTCGTCACGGTCGCCACGACCACGGGTCGGTGACGGCTGCGCTCACCGTCCCCGCCGTGCTCCGGCGGCTGCCCCGGGCGGCCGGCGGGGCAGCCGGGGTCGTCGGCGCGCTGGTGGGCACGGCGTTGCTGGTGGGGGCGCTGCCCTGGTTGTCCGGGGCGGACCCGGCGCGGTCGGTGCTGCGCGCCCGTGACGTGGAGGGCGCCCCCGACGCGGCCGCGCTGGAGGCGGTGCGCACCCAGCTGGACCTGCCCGCCGACCCGGTCACCGGCACGCTGGGGTTCCTCGGCCGGGTGCTGACCGGTGACCTGGGGACGTCGTGGGTCTCGCGCACCCCGGTCGCGGACGGCGTGCTGCCCGCCCTGGGCGTCTCGCTGACCCTCGCCGGCACGGCCAGCGTGGTCGCGCTGCTGCTCGCCGGACTGCTCACCGTCCCGGCCCTGCTGCGGGCAGCCGATGGCCGGCTGCGCGGGGGCGGCGCCGGTGCCGCGGTCGGCGGAGCACTCTCGGCGCTGCCGGAGTTCGTCCTGGCGGTGCTGCTGGTGGCCGTGGTGGCGGTCGGGTGGGGCCTGCTGCCGACGAGCGGGTTCACCGGGCCCGCCAACCTCGTGCTGCCCGTCCTGGCCCTCGGCGTCCCCGCGGCCGGGGTCCTGGCCCGGTTGCTGGCGGGCGCGGGGGCGGTGACGGCGGGGGAGTCGTGGGTGCGCACCTGGCGGTCCGCGGGGATCCGGCGGACCACGACCGCCGGTGCGCTGGGCCGCCGGGCGGTGAGCGTCGTCGTCCCGCAGGTCCTGCTGCTGCTGGTCGGCACGCTGGGCGCCGCCGCGGTGGTGGAGGCCGTGTTCGACATCCCGGGGCTGGGCGGTGTCGCGCTGGGCGCTGCGCTGGTCCAGGACGTGCCCGTCGTGCAGGCCGCCGTAGTGCTGCTGGTGGGCATCGGCCTGCTGGTCGGCGGTGGCGGTGTGCTGGTCCACCGGCTGCTGCTCGGACCCGCGCTGACCACCGCCGGGTTCACCCCCGAGACCACCACCGCCGGACGCCGCCCGCGCCGCCTCGCCCTCGCCGTGACCGCCGTGCTGGCCGTCGCCGTGCTCGCCGGGCTGCTGCGCGACCCCGCCGCCCAGGACGTCGGCCGTCGGCTGGCGGCGCCGTCCTGGTCGCTGCCGTTCGGGGCCGACCCGCTGGGCCGCGACGTGCTGGCCCGGTTCGGCCACGGCGCCCTGGTCTCGGTGGGGCTGGCGGTCGCCCTCGCCGCCGTGGCGCTGGCGGTCGGCCTGGCCGTGGGCCTGCTCGGGCACGGGGCGCGCTCCGGCCCGGCCGACGTGCTCAACGCCCTGCCCGCCGTCGTGGTCGGGATCGTGGTCGCCGCGGTGGCCGGGCCGGGCCTGCTCGCCGCGTGCGTCGCGGTGTCGCTGGTGGGCTGGATCCCGCTGGCGGTGCACACCCGCACGCTCGCTGCCGAGGCGCGGGCGTCGGGCTTCCACGTCGCTGCCGTCGCGGGCGGCGCGGGGCGGTGGCACGTGCTGCGCCGGCACCTGCTGCCCGTCGTCGGGCCGCCGGTGGTGCGGCACGCGCTGGTCCGGGTGCCGCACGCCTCGCTCGCGCTGGCCGGGCTGTCCTTCCTCGGCCTGGGGGCGGGCGCCGAGTCCCCGGAGTGGGGCCGGGCGCTGGCCGAGACCACCGGCTACCTGGAGCGGGCGCCGTGGGTGGTCGCCGCCCCGGTCGCCGGCCTGGTGCTGCTCGGCGTCGTCGCCGCCCTGGCCGACCCCGCCCCGGAGCGCTGACCCTGAGCGGAGCTGGTCCGGCTCGACCCGCCCCGGCGCCCCCCGAGCCGTGCCGTGACGCGGAGGGAGGGGCGGTGAGGAGGGTCGACCGACACGACGGGCGGCAGGTCAGGCCACCCGTGCCCGCAGCGCGCGGCCGAGGACGACGACCACCACGCCGGCCACCACCACGGTGAGCAGACCCACCCGCAGGCCGGCGGCGTCGGCGAGCAGGCCGATCAGCGGCGGGGAGACCAGGAAGCCGAGCCGCAGCAGCAGGTTCACCGCGGTCAGCCCCACCCCGGGCGACAGACCCGGCAGCGCGTCGGCGGCGGCGTAGACCGCCGGCACCAGGGTGGCCACGCCGACGCCGGCCAGCACGAACCCGAGCAGCGTGGTGGGCACCGACGGGAACCCCAGCGCCAGCGCGAACCCCGCGGCGATCACCGCCCCGCCGACCCGGGCCACCACCCGCTGGCCGAACCGGTCGACCACCCGGTCCCCGGTGAGCCGGCCGGCCGTCATCGCGACCTGGAACGCCACGAACCCCAGCCCGGCGACGACGACGGTCGCGCCCAGGTCGTCGCGCAACCGGATGGCGCTCCAGGACGCCGCGGAGTCCTCCACGAACGCCCCGGCCGCGGCCAGCGCCCCCAGCACGGCCAGGGCCGGGGCGGCCCGGCGCCGGACCCCGCGCCGGCCGCCGGCCTGCGGGGCCACCGCGGGGACGT
>NZ_JAMXRZ010000123.1 GCF_024124375.1 Klenkia sp. PcliD-1-E | reverse complement strand
CGGCCGCGCCGACCGCCTGCTCGGCGCGGGGCAGCACGTCGGCCACCTCGGCCGTGGACGCCGCGGCGTAGCGCTGCTGCAGGCCGGCGACCCGGGTCGCCTCACCGGGCAGCCGCCCGCGCAGCGCGGTCACCCGCCCGGCCAGGCCGGCCAGCACCTGCGGGGCGGTGTTCTGCAGGTCGCGCAGCGCGGCGAAGTCGGCGGCCGCGGCGTCCAGCCGGGTGTCGGCGTCGTGCAGCAGCTCGAGCTGCTCCGCCAGCTGCTCCCGCACCGCCCGGTCCTCCATCGGGGTGTCGGGGGTCTCGAGGAGGTCGAGCTCCTGCTGGATCGCGAACGCCCGGTCCAGCTCGCCGCGGGCGGTGGCCAGCGTGGCGGCGTGCTCGGCGACGGTCTGCTCGCCGAACTGCAACCGGCCGTAGTCCAGGTCCAGCTGGCTGGCGCGCACGGCCTCGTCGACCTCGAGCAGCCCGCTGCCGACCCGGTTGCGCAGCTGCTCGGTGCTCTCGTCGGGGAACGGCCCGTTGCGGCGGATGGCGTCCGCCTCCTCCGCGGCCCGGCGCCGCCGGCGGACCAGCGCGTACCCGCCGCCCCCGACCGCGCCGGCGGCCAGCACCCCACCGGCCACCCACCAGCCAGTGCGGTCGGGGCGCAGCTCGTCGGTGAGCGCCTGCACCCCGCCCACCCAGTCCTCGTCCCGGATGCGGTCCTCGACGGCGGCGGTGAGGTCGGCGAACTGCGCGTCGTCGACCAGCTCGTAGGACGCCGACACCGAGTACGACCGGTCCTGCACGGCCACGGCGAGCAGGACGTCGTCGGGACCGAGGTCGGACAGCCGCGCCGTCTCGTCGGACCAGGTGTCGGCCGGGATCCCGTCGAAGGAGTCGACGAAGGCGACGAAGACCTGGGTTCCCTGGTCGTCGCGCAGCCCGTCGACGGCCTGCTGGACCGCCGTCCGGTCGGCATCCGACAGCACCCCGGCGTCGTCGGTGACCTCGGTGACCAACCGCGACGGGGCCTCCGCGGCGGCCGGCCCGGCCAGCAGCACCGGCCCCACCGCCAACCCGACGGCGACCACCAGGCGGGACAGCAGCACGGCACGGGGGCGGGGCATGCGCGCCATCCTGGCCCAGCCCCGGGTCAGCTCGTCTCGCCGGAGGTCTGCATCAGGGAGAAGCCCGCCCCGGGCGGGCACCAGAGCCAGCCGGCTACTTCAGCCCATCGACGACGACCGCAGCGATGTCGGCGACGTCCACCTCGCCTGCGGCGATCGCGACCACCAGTCGCTCGGCGCGGTCGACGTCGAAGACCAGGTCGAACCCGTTGAGCAGGCAGAACACCCGGCCGGCGGCCCAGGCAAGCCTCTTGTTGCCGTCGACGAGCGGGTGGTTGCGCGCCAGGGAGTGCATCAGCGCGGCGACCTTGTCCGGGAACGTCGGGTAGGCGTCCGCGCCGAAGACCGTCGTCCACGGCCGGGCGGCTGCCGATGCGAGCATGCCCAGGTCCCGGACCCGGACCCCGTCGACGACCCCAGCCGCGACCTCGAGGAGGTCGTCCACGGAGAGGCGGTCGACGACCTCCTCGCCGGACGTCACTGCGCGAGACGGCGCAGCAGCTCGGCGTCCTCGTCCCGCACACGACCGATGGCGGCACGCAGCCGCGCCGGTCGGTCGCTGACGTACTCACGGATCGCTGCGCGAGCGACGTCCTGCATCGAGGTGCCGTCGCGCTCGGCCCTGGCCCGCAGAGCCTCGGCCTCGTCGTCGGTCAACCGCAGGTTCATCGCCACCCGATCACGGTAGCGCCGTGGTACCACGCTGTCAGCCGATCAGCGCAGGGCGGCCCACCGGGCGCGGCGCTGGGCCTGCTCGGCCGGGTCGGGCACCGGCAGGGAGGCCAGCAGCCGCTGGGTGTAGGGGTCCTGCGGGTCGCCGAGCACCTGCTCGCCAGTGCCCTCCTCGACCAGCCGGCCGTGGTGCAGCACCGCGATCCGGTCGGCCAGCAGGTCGACCACGGCCAGGTCGTGGCTGATGAACAGCGCGGCGAACCCGAAGTCCCGCTGCAGCTGGTCGAACAGCTCCAGCACCCGGGCCTGCACCGAGACGTCCAGCGCCGAGGTGGGCTCGTCGGCGATGAGCAGCTCGGGTTGCAGCGCCAGCGCCCGGGCCAGCGAGGCGCGCTGCCGCTGACCGCCGGAGAGCTCGTGCGGGAACCGGTCACCGAACGCCTTCGGCAGCTGGACGGCCTCCAGCAGCTCGTCGACCCGGCCGCGGGCCTCGTCGGTGTCCCCGGCCTGCCCGTGCACGACCAGCGGCTCGGCGACCGCGTCGGCGATGGTCAGCAGCGGGTTGAAGCTGGTCGCCGGGTCCTGGAAGACGAACCCGATCCGGCGGCGCACCGGGCGGAACGCCTTCTCCTTGATGCCGGCGACCTCGGTGCCCAGCACGGTCAGCGACCCGCCCGACACCGGGGTGAGCCCGGCGATGGCCCGCCCGATCGTGGACTTGCCGCTGCCGGACTCCCCCACCAGGCCCAGCACCTCACCCGGCGCGATGGTGAAGGAGACGCCGTCCACGGCGGTGAAGTCGGGCTTGCGGAACCGGCCGGGGTAGACGATCCGCAGGTCGCGGGCAGCGACCACCGGCGGCTGGTCGGCCCAGCCCTCGGGACGGCGGGCGGCCCGGTCGCGGGCCCGCGCGGCGCCCTGGCCGAGCTTGGGCACCGACCCCAGCAGCGTCTTCGTGTACTCCTGCTGCGGGTCGGCGAACAGCGTCGCGACGTCCGCGGTCTCCACTAGCTCGCCCTGGTACATCACGGCGACCCGGTCGGCGAGGTCGGCGACGACGCCCATGTTGTGCGTGATGAGCACGATCGAGGCGCCGAACTCGTCGCGGCAGCGGCGCAGCAGGTCCAGGATCTCGGCCTGCACGGTGACGTCGAGGGCGGTGGTCGGCTCGTCGGCGATGATGACGCCGGCGTTCAGCGCGAGCGCCTGCGCGATGACGATCCGCTGCTTCTGCCCGCCGGAGAACTGGTGCGGGTAGTGGTCCACCCGCTCCTCGGGGTCGGGGATGCCGACCCGGCGGAGCACGTCGACCGCGACCTCGCGGGCCTCCTTCTTCGAGACGTCCCCGTGCGCCCGCAGGCCCTCGGCGATCTGCCAGCCCACCGGGTAGACCGGGTTGAGCACGCTGCCCGGCTCCTGGAAGACCATCGCGGCGTCCCGGCCGCGCACGGCGCGCAGGTCACGGCCGGCCAGGGTGGCCACGTCGGCGGTCGTGCCGCCGTCCCGGCTGCGCAGCACGACCGCGCCGCGGGTCAGCGCGGTCTCGGGCAGCAGCCCGAGCACGGTGCGGGCCGTGACGGTCTTCCCGCTGCCGGACTCCCCCACGATGGCCAGCACCTCGCCGGGCTGCAGCTGCAGCGAGACGCCCTTGACGGCGGCGACGTCCCCGCCGTCGGTGGCGAAGGTGACCCGCAGGTCCTGGATGTCGACCACGGGCTCGCTCATCGGGTCCTCCCCTCGGTGCCGGCGGCGACGCCGCCCCCGGGCTCCACGGCGACGTCGGCGGGCGGGGAGGCGTCGGCGGCCCGGCGGCGGCTGCGCAGCCGGGGGTCGGCCAGGTCGTTGAGGCTCTCCCCGACCAGGGTCAGCCCGAGCACGGTCAGCACGATCGCCGCGCCGGGGAAGATCGAGGTCCACCAGATGCCGCTGGTGACGTCGGAGATCGACCGGTTGAGGTCGAAGCCCCACTCGGCCGCCGCGGTGGGCTGGATGCCGAAGCCCAGGAAGCCCAGCCCGGCCAGCGTCAGGATCGCCTCGGAGGCGTTGAGCGTGACGATCAGCGGCAGCGAGCGGGTGGCGTTGCGCAGCACGTGCCGGGTCATGATCCGCCACGTGCCGGTGCCCACGACCCGCGCGGACTCCACGAACGCCTCGCTCTTGATCCGCACGGTCTCGGCGCGGACCACCCGGAAGTACTGCGGGATGAAGACCACCGTGATCGAGATCGCCGCGGCGAGCACCCCGCCGACCAGGCTGGACTGGCCACCGCTGATCACGATGGCCGCCACGATGGCCAGCAGCAGGGACGGGAAGGCGTAGACCGCGTCGGCGATGACCACCAGCACGCGGTCCAGCCAGCCGCCGAGGTAGCCCGAGACCAGCCCGAGCAGCACGCCGGCCACGATGGACAGCACGATCGCCACCACGATGACGAACACCGCCGTCCGGGAGCCGTAGACGACCCGGGACAGCACGTCGTAGCCGCCGACCGTCGTCCCGAGCAGGTGCTCGCCCGAGGGCGGCTGCTGGGCGCCGAAGGTGCCGTCGGCGTCGCGGAGCTGGCCGTAGCCGTAGGGCGCGAGCAGCGGGGCGAAGGCCGCGGTGAGCAGCAGGATGCCGGTCAGCACCAGCCCGGTGACGAGCATGCCGCGCTGCAGGCCGACGCTCTGCCGCAGCTGGTGGACGACGGGCAGCTGCCGCCAGGTGCGTCGGCGGCTCACGAGTACCTCACCCGGGGGTCGATCAGCGCGGCGACGACGTCGACCACGAAGTTGGTGAGCGCGACGATGACGGCCAGCAGCGCCACGATGCCCTGCACGGCGACGAAGTCCCGCGCCTGCAGGTACTGCGACAGCTGGAAGCCCAGGCCCCGCCACTCGAAGGTGGTCTCGGTGAGCACCGCGCCCGACAGCAGCAGGGCGACCTGCAGGCCGATGACGGTGATGATCGGGACCAGCGCCGGCCGGTAGGCGTGCTTGCGCACCAGCCGGGACTCGCTCACCCCGCGGGAGCGGGCGGCCTCGACGTAGCCCGAGCCCAGCGTGCCGATCATGTTGGTGCGCACCAGCCGGAGGAAGACCCCGGCGGTGAGCAGGCCCAGGGCGAGCGAGGGCAGGACGGCGTAGCGCAGCACCTCGAGGACGAGGTCGCCGTTGCCGGAGCTGATCGCGTCGACCAGGTAGATGCCGGTGCCCGACCCGCTCCGGTTGAGCTGGATCTGCCCGCGGGTGGAGATGCGCCCGGCGACCGGCAGCCAGCCCAGCCACACCGCGAAGACCAGCTTGAGCAGCAGCCCGGCGAAGAAGACCGGGGTGGCGTAGCAGAAGATCGCGAAGAACCGCAGGACGGCGTCGGGGTACCGGTCGCGCAGCCGGGCGGCGACCATGCCCAGCGGGATGCCGACGAGCAGCGCGACGACGAGGGCGTAGACCGCCAGCTCGAGGGTGGCCGCGCCGTAGGTGGTGAGCACCTCGGTCACCGGACGGCGGTCGCTCAGCGTCGTCCCGAAGTCCCCCCGCAGCAGGCTGCCGAGGTAGTCGAGGTACTGCACCAGCAGCGGGCGGTCGTAGCCGGCCGCCCGCACCCGCTCGGCCAGCTGGTCGGCCGGCAGCCGCCCGCCCAGCGCCGCGGTGATCGGGTCACCGGTCGTGCGCATGAGGAAGAAGACCGTGGTCACCAGGATGAAGACGGTGGGGATGATCAGCAGCGCGCGGACCAGCAGGTAGCTGCCCAGCCCGCTGCCGCGGCGGCGTCGTCCGGCGGGTGCGTCCGCGGGCGCCGGCGGGGCCGGGTCCTGGGTCGCGGTGGTCATCGGGTCCTCACGGGGTGCTCCATCGTGGTGTGCGGCGGATGACGCACGTCCGGCCCCGGGCCACCCCGCGAGGGGCGACCCGGGGCCGGGTGCGGTGGGTGGATCAGCCGGCGGACAGGGCGCCGTACCGGAACTTGAAGGAGGCGTCGAGGGTGTCCGAGGCACCCGTGACACCGGACCGGACGACGGCGACCTGGGCACCCTGCAGGTAGGGCACCGTGGACAGGTCCTGGGCAACCAGCTGCTGGATCTGCTCGATCAGCGCCGTCCGCTCGTCGGCGTCCGGGGTGCTGGCCTGCTGCAGGATCAGGTCGTTGACCTGCTGGTTCTCGTAGTGGTTGCCGAGGAAGTTGTCCGTGAGGAAGAACGGCGTCAGGTAGTTGTCGGCGTCGGAGTAGTCCGGGAACCAGCCGAGCTGGTAGGCCGGGTAGACGTCGGCGGTGCGGTCCTGGGAGTACTGCGTCCACTCCGTGGTCTGCAGGTCGACCTGGAACAGGCCGGTGGACTCCAGCTGGTTCTTGATCAGCGCGTACTCGTCACCGGAGCTGGGCCCGTAGTGGTCGTTGGAGTACTGCAGGGACAGCTGGACCGGGGTCTGCACGCCGGCGGCCTGCAGGGTCTGCGCCGCCTTGTCGGCGTCCGGGCCGCCCTGGCCGTCGCCGTACAGGCTCTCCAGCGGGGTGGCCGCACCGGTCAGGCCGTCGGGCACGTAGGAGTACAGCGGGGTGTAGGTGCCGCGGTAGACCTGGTCGGCGATCTCGCTGCGGTCGATCAGGTCCGCGACGGCCTGCCGGACGGCGAGGGCCTTGGCCGGGTCGGCCTCGGACGTCGTCGCGCCGTAGGGCTGGGTGTCGAAGTTGAAGACGATGTAGCGGATCTCGCCGCCGGGGCCGTCCACGACCTCGACGTCGTCGTTGCCGCGCAGGTCGTCGATGTCGGTGGCCGACAGGCTGCGGAAGGCCACGTCGATGTTGCCCTGCTCGATGTCCAGCTTCAGGTTCGAGGCGTCGGCGTAGTAGGTGACGTCGACGTTCTCGGTCTTCGGCGCGCCGAGCAGACCCCGGTAGTCCGGGTTGGCGGTGTAGGAGACCAGGCTGTTGATCTCGTAGTCGGTGATGACGTAGGGGCCGGCGAAGGCGTTGCCGGACACGATGTCGTCGTCGGGGGTCAGCGCCTCGGCGTCGAAGACGTCCTCGTCCACGATCGGGCCCGCGGGGCTCGACAGGATCTGCGGGAAGATCTGGTCGTCGGCGGTCTTGAGGGTGAACACGACGGTGGTGTCGTCGGTGGCCTCGACCGAGTCCAGGTTGTACAGCAGCGAGGCCGGCCCGTTCGGGTCGTTGATGGCGACCATGCGCTCGAAGGAGAAGACGACGTCGGAGCTGGTCAGCTCGTTGCCGTTGGCGAAGGTCAGGCCTTCCTTGAGCGTCACCGTGTACTCGGTGGGCGAGGTGAACTCCGCGGACTCCGCGATGTCGGGCTCGACGTCGGGGCTGCCCAGCGGGGTGTTCATCAGGAACGGGTAGACCTGGTTCATCACCGCGAACGAGCCGTTGTCGTACGAGCCGGCCGGGTCGATGGTGGTGATCTTGTCGCTGGTGCCGATGAGCAGCGAGTCGCCGTCGCCGGAGCCGCTGCCGCCGCCCCCGCCGGAGTCACCGCCGCAGGCGGCCACGGACAGGGCGGTGAGGCCGGCGGCGGAGGCCGCGAGCACCCGGGTGGTTCGGCGCTGCATGCTGGAGGACCTGCTTCCTCGGCTGGTTCGGGCCGGACGAGCTGTGTGCTGGGCAGGCCGCGGCCGGACGACGTCCGGGCGGCGGCTGGCCGAACACTAGGTCGTCCCCCGGCGCGACCTGTGCGGCGGGGCGGCGATCGTCACCGGATCGAGACCTCCACGCCCCCGGGGCAGGATGGACTCCCGTGAGCGCTGACCTGGGACTCGGCCTGGCCGCGATCGGCCGCCCCGCCTACATCACCCTCGGCCGCGACGCCGACCTGCCCGGCGACCGCTCCCCCGCCGCGCTGGAGGCCCGGGCGCACGAGCTGCTGGACACCGCGGTGGGCGTGGGCATCGGCTGGTTCGACGCGGCCCGCTCCTACGGCCGGGCCGAGCAGTTCCTGTCCACCTGGTCCGGGCCGGGCACGGTGTCGAGCAAGTGGGGCTACACCTACACCGCCGAGGACCCCACGGTGGACGCCGACGAGGTCAAGACGCACGACCTGCCGACCTTCCAGCGGCAGTGGGCGGAGACCCGGGCCCTGCTCGGCGACCGGCTCGCGCTCTACGCGGTGCACTCGCTGACCGTCGAGAGCCCGCTGTGGGACGACGACGCACTGCTGCACCGGCTGGCCGAGGTCCGCGACGCGGGCACCCCGCTGGGCTTCTCCACGTCCGGGCCCCGGCAGGCGGACGCCGTCCGGCGCGGGGTGGAGCTGCAGGTGGACGGCGGGCCGCTGTTCTCCGCGGTGCAGAGCACCTGGAACCTGCTCGAGCCCTCGGTCGGGCCGGCGCTGGCCGAGGCCGCCGCCGCGGGCTGGCGGGTGCTGGTCAAGGAGGGCGTGGCCAACGGCCGGCTCACCGACCGCGGCCTGCCCGCCGGCTCGCCGCTGCGCGCGGCCGCCGACGCCGCCGGGGTGGGCCCGGACGCCGTCGCCCTGGCCGCCGCGATGGCCCAGCCGTGGGCGTCGGTGGTGCTGTCGGGCGCGGTCACGCCCGCACAGCTGCGCTCCAACGCCGCCGCCCGGGACGTCGTCCTGCCCGACCTCCCCGACCTGGCCGAGGAGCCCGAGGCCTACTGGGCCACCCGCTCGTCCCTCCCCTGGGCCTGACCACCACCGGCGTGGATCAGGTGCGACGAGGGATGTGCATCCTCCGCCACGGACGTCGGCGGCGGAGGATGCACGCTGCCCGTCCCACCTGATCCACGCCGTGGGGGGCCGGCCGGACGTGCGCCGCACCCCGAGGTGGGACGGCGGGGACTCAGATGCGGCGGCGGCCCTCGAAGGCGCGGCCGAGGGTGACCTCGTCGGCGTACTCCAGGTCGCCGCCCACCGGCAGACCGCTGGCCAGCCGCGAGACCTCCAGCCCCATCGGGGAGACCAGCCGCGCCAGGTAGGCCGCGGTGGCCTCGCCCTCGAGGTTGGGGTCGGTGGCGATGATCAGCTCGGTGACGGTGCCGTCCATCAGCCGGCTCATCAGCTCCTTGACCTTGAGGTCGTCGGGGCCGATGCCCTCGATCGGGCTGATGGCGCCGCCCAGCACGTGGTAGCGGCCCTTGAACTCCCGGGTCCGCTCGATGGCCACGACGTCCTTGGGCTCCTCGACGACGCAGATGGTGTCCAGCGACCGCCGGGGGTCGCGGCAGATGCGGCACTGCTCGGCCTCGGCCACGTTGAAGCAGATGCTGCAGAAGCGGACCTCGGCCTGCACCCGCTGCAGGGATGCCACCAGCCGGCCGACGTCGGCGGCGTCGGCGGCCAGCAGGTGGAAGGCGATGCGCTGCGCGCTCTTGGGACCGACGCCGGGTAGCCGGCCGAGCTCGTCGATCAGGTCCTGGACGGCACCCTCGTACATCAGAGGCCGGGCAGGCCCAGCCCGCCCGCGGCACCGGCCAGCGGGCCCATGGTCTGCTGGGTCAGCTCGCCGGCGGCCCGGTTGGCGTCGCGGACGGCGGCGACCACGAGGTCCTGCAGGGTCTCCACGTCGTCGGGGTCGACGGCCTGGGGCGAGATCTCGATGGCGGTGAGCTCACCGCTGCCGGTCATCCGGGCGGTGACCATCCCGCCGCCCGCGGTGCCGGTGACCTCGGCCGCGGCCAGCTGCTCCTGGGCTGCGGCCAGCTGCTGCTGCATCTTCTGCGCCTGCTTCATCAGCTGGGCCATGTCGGGCTGTCCACCGGGTCGCATGCGGACGAGGGTATGCCGTGGGTCCGACAACTCCCGTGGCACGCTGCGGGGCGTGCGGGCAGCGGCGGTCCTCTGTGCGGCGGTGCTGGCGCTCACCGGGTGCGGCGCCGCCGACCCCGCCCCGCAGACCGCGGCACCGGCCACCACCACCACCGCCACCACCACCGACCGGGCGACGACCCCGCCGACGACCAGCGCGCCGCCCACGACGACCCCGGCACCCACCACCCCGGCGCCCACGACGCCGGCACCGGTCGTCGTGCTGGACCCCGGCCACAACGGCGGCAACGCGGCGAACCCCGGGGTGGTGAACGCCCCGGTCCCCGACGGCACCGGCGGCACCAAGCCCTGCAACACCACCGGCACGTCCACCGACGCCGGCTACCCCGAGCACGCCTTCACCTGGGACACCGCCCTGCGGGTGCGCGACCTGCTCACCGCCGCGGGCGTGCAGGTCGTGCTGACCCGGCAGGACGACGCCGGCGTGGGGCCCTGCGTCGACGTGCGCGGGCAGCTGGGCGCGCAGGTCGGGGCGGCTGCGTTCGTCGGCATCCACGGCGACGGGGCGGCCGCCGGCGGGCGCGGGTTCCACGTCATCACCTCCTCGCTGGACCCCGGGGGCGCCCCGGTCGCCGCGGCCACCCAGCAGCTCGCGGTCGACCTGCGGGACGCCCTCACCGCTGTGGAGCCGGTCAGCGACTACCTGGGCAGCGACGGGCTGGACAGCCGCGGCGACCTCGCCGGGCTGAACCTGAACACGGTGCCGGCGGTCTACGTGGAGTGCGGCAACATGCGCAACGCCGCCGACGCCGCGCTGATGAGCTCCGACGCCGGCCGCCAGGCCCTGGCCGCGCAGCTGGCCGCCGGGGTGCTCGCCTTCCTCGGCCGCTGACCCGCCCGGCCGCTCAGCGGTGATCAGGGAGGTTGATCGAACTCCGTCCTCCTGCACCAGAGCTCGCGCAGGAGGACGGACGTCCGTGCAGGAGGACGGCGGTCAGCGGGGACGGAGCGCCGGCCCGACCACGGAGGCCAGGTCGTCGTCGGTGGATCGGGACGCGGGCTGGTCATCGCACCGGCGTCCAGCGCAGCCACCCTGGGCGTGCAGGCCCCCGACGCCGGGGTCGCTCGGCGGCGGTGAACACCTTCCAGCAGATCGGCGGCTCGATCGCCACCGCGGTGCTGTCGGCGCTGGCCGTTACCGCCGCCTCCGACGCGCTCGCCGCCGACCCGGACGCCACGCCCGTCGTGGGTCACTGACGCCGGGCGCGCCGGTCAGCCGTCGATCGGGTGCGCCCCGAGCTGGGTGCGCAGCAGCTGCAGCGCGGCCTGCTCCGGGTCGACCGGCGGCGGGGCGTCCCGGCCGTCGGCGGGCTCGGCCGACCGCTCGGCCATCAGCTCGTCGGCCTCCGCGCTCTGCGCGGCGTGCTGGGCCTGCTGGGTCTCCTGCGCCGACGGCGGCGGCCCGCTGCGACCAGCCGGGCCGGACGGCGGAGCGCCCCCGCCGTCGACGACGGTCGCCACCCGCCAGCGCACCCCCAACAGCTCGTTGAGCGCCTCGCGGATGACGTCCTTGTTCAGGTCGTCGCCGAGCCGGCGGGACAACGCCGGCGAGGTCGTCGACAGCGTGAGGACACCGCCGCTGAGGTCGTGCACCTGGGCGTTCTTCAGCAGCGCCTCGGTGGTGCGCTTGTGCCGCTTGACCACGCCCATCAGCTCGGGCCAGATCCGCCGCACGTCGGTGGTGGTCAGCTCGCCGTCGCCGGGCTGCTGGTCGGGCGGGTTGGCCGACACCATCGGCGTGGGCTCGCCGCCGCGGGGAGCGGGGTCGGACTCGGCCGCCGCCCGGGGCTGCTCGGCCGGTCGCGCCGGCGGCTGCTCCGCCGGACGGGGCTGCTCCGCCGGACGGGGCTGGGCCGGCCGCTGCTGCTCGACCGGG
>NZ_JAMXRZ010000122.1 GCF_024124375.1 Klenkia sp. PcliD-1-E | reverse complement strand
TCGACGGCGTCGGGCGGCACGAGCAGCGGCTGGCCGCCGCCGACACCGAGGTGCCGCGGCTGCTGGCCGAGGTCGACGCCGAGCTGGCCCGGCTGCGGACCGTGCCGCCCGCGGAGCTCGCCGCGGCGGGCGGTGGCGACGCCGCCGGTGTGCTCGCCGCCGCCGGGACCGGTCGCACCGCCGGGGAGCAGGCCTTCCGGGCGACACCGCGCGACCCGCTGACGGCCCTGGCCCGGCTGACCGAGGCCGACAGGGTGCTCGACGCCGCACTGCTGTCGGTGGACCAGGCCCGGGAGCGCACCGCGAAGGCCACCGAGCAGCTGCCCGCTGCGCTGGCGTCGGCGCGGGCCGCGGTGGGCGACGTCCGCGGACGGCTCTCGCTGGGCGGCGCCGGCGTCGGCAGCGCCGCCCGCACCCGGCTGGCCGCCGCCGAGCAGCAGCTGACCACGGCCGAGAGCACGGCGGGGGGCGACCCGGTCGGGGCGCTGGCCGCCGCCGTCGCCGCGCAGGACTCCGCGGGCACGGCGCGGCGTCAGCTGCAGGCCGACCTCGACGCCGCCCGCCGGGCCGCGCAGTCCCGCGACACCGGATGGGGCGGGTCCGGGGGCGGCTGGAGCTCCGGTGGGTCCTGGGGTGGGGGCCGGTCCTACCGGTCCTCGAGCCGTTCCCGGTCGTCGTCCCGGTCGTCGTCGTCCCGGTCCTCGTCGAGCCGGCGGTCCAGCGGCAGCCGGTCGAGCGGGCGCCGCAGCCGCGGCGGCCGTTTCTGAACCTGCCCCGTCGCCTGGGTCCTCCGGCCGGAGCTCGTGCCCTGCCCACACCGGGTGGGCAGGGCACGACGTCGCGCGGAGGCACCCGTCCGCAGGGCCTGCGGCGCCGCGCGGCCGGGGCGGGGACGATGGGGGCATGCGCCTCCCGCTCCGCCTCGTGGCCGGTTCCGCCCTCGGACTCGTCGTCGCCCTCACCGGCGCCGGTCCCGCCCTGGCCGAGGAGCCGTTCGCCCCGGTCGACCGGGTCACCGACAACGCCGACGTCCTGAGCAGCGGGCAGGAGCAGCAGGTCGCCGACGCCATCCAGACCCTGCAGGAGGACGGCACGTCGCTCTACGTGGTCTACGTCGACTCCTTCGACGGCGACCCCGGCCCGCAGTGGGCCGAGGAGGCCTACCAGCTGCGGGGCCTGGGCAGCAACGACGTCCTGTTCGCCGTCGCCGTCGAGGACCGGTCCTACGGCACCTACTCCGGCTCCCAGACCGGGACGTCGGAGACTCGGCTCGACGGCATCCTGTCCTCCGACGTCGAGCCCCTGCTCTCCGACGGCGAGTGGGCCACGGCCGCCACCACGCTGGCCGACGAGCTGCAGCCCAGCGACACCGGGACCTACGCGCTCGGTGGCCTGGTCGGTGTCGCCGTGCTGGGCGCCGGCGGGTACGCCCTGGTGCGCAGCCGCCGGCGGAGGAAGGTGCAGGAGGCATCCCGCGCCCGGGCCGCGGAGATCGCCGCCGCCGAGGAGGCCGCGCGGGACCCGCACCACGGCACCTCCACCCAGGACCTGCACTACCGGGCGAGCGCCGAGCTGCTCGCCCTGGACGAGGCGGTCCACACCAGTCAGCTCGACGTGGACTACGCCCGGGCCCAGTACGGCCCGGACATGGTCACCGGGTCCGCAGCGGCCCTGCAGGAGTCGCGCAGCGAGCTCGCACGGGCCTTCCAGATCAGGCAGGAGCTCGACGACGACGTCCCCGAGGACGAGCCCACCCAGCGGCGCATGCTGGCCGACCTGCTGGCGCTCACCGGTTCCGCCCGTGCGCGCCTGGACGAGCAGGCCGCCGCGCACCGCGAGCTGCGGCACCTGGAGGACGACGCCCCGGCCGCGCTCGCCCGGCTCACCACGGAGGCGGACCGGGTGCAGGCCGGGATCGCGCCGGCCACCCAGCTCCTCGGCGAGTTCGAGGGCAGCTACGCCCGGTCGACCTGGGCTGCTGTCGCGGACAACACGCGGGAGGCCGGTGAGCGGGTCGAGCTGGCCCGGCAGGCCCTGGAGCACGGCCGCACGGAGCTCGACGCCGCCCGGCCGGCCGGCGCGGTGCCCGCCGTCCGGGCCGCCGAGGACGCCCTCGCCCAGGCGCAGCGGTTGCTGGCCGCGGTCGACAAGCTGCGGGAGGAGCTGGCGGCCGCGCCCGAGCGGTTCACCGCCGTGCGGGACGAGACCGAGCGGGACATCGCCGAGGCCAAGGTGCTGCTCGACCGCGGGGTCGACACCCCGGGCCTGCGGGAGCAGCTGGCCCGCGCGGAGGCCGCGCTGGTCACCGCCGACCGCCCTCCGGCCGACGGGCAGCTGCCCGACCCGCTGGCGGTCACGCGGGCGCTGGACGACGCCGACCAGGCACTCGAGGCGGCGCTGGAGCCTGCCCGGGACGCGCGGCAGCAGCAGGAGCGCGCGCTGGCGCACCTGGGCCAGGCCCTGCGGTCGGCGGCCGGTGCGGTCGACGCGACCAGCGACTTCATCGCGACCCGGCGCGGTGCCGTCCGGGCCTCCGCCCGGACCCGGCTCGCCGAGGCCGACCGCCACCTCGACGAGGCCAACCGGCTGGCCGCGGCCAAGGACCCGGTGTCCGCGCTGCGCGAGGCCCAGCAGGCCCAGCGGATGGCGCAGGAGGCGATGTCGCTGGCCCAGCAGGACGTGCAGGACTACTACGAGGCCCCGGCTCGGTACGGCGGTCAGTACGGCGGCTACGGCCGGCGCGGGGGCAGCGGGTTCGGCGGCGGGCTGGCCGGCGGCATCGCCGGGGTCGCGCTGGGCAACATCCTCTTCGGCGGCTCGGGTGGCGGGTTCGGCGGCGGGTTCGGCGGTGGCGACGGCGGTGGGTTCGGGGGCGGCGGGGGTGACTTCGGCGGCTTCGGCGACGGAGGAGGCTTCTGACCGGCGGGGTCAGCGCTCCCGGCCGCGGGGCTTGAGCGGCACCGGGGGCATCGGCGGGGCGGGTGTGCGCTCGCCGTCCTCGAAGCCCTCGACGTGGCCGAAGCGCTCCCCGGCCCCCCACTGCTCGCGGAACCCGGCCACCTCCTCGCCCTCGCGACCGACGAAGTTCCACCACATGACGATCTGCTCCTCGAACGGCTCGCCGCCCAGCAGCAGCAGCCGCGAGGGGGCCGAGGCCGAGACGCGCAGCGTCCGCCGTCCGGTGCCGAGGTAGAGCATCGAGCCGTGCTCGACCGGGGCGCCCTCGACGACGGAGGACCCCGACGACGCGAGCACGGCGTGCTCGAAGCCGGGCTCCAGCGGCACCTCGACGTCCGCCCCGGCGTCCAGGGCCAGGTCGACGCCGACCATCGGGGACCAGGCGGTGCCCGGCGAGGTGGCCCCGCCGAGGGACCCCATGAGCACGGTCGCGGTCAGGCCGTCGGCGGTGAAGCCGGGCAGTGCGGCGTGGTGCTCGAAGGCCGGCGCGGTGTCGCGCGAGGCGTCGGGCAGCGCCACCCACAGCTGCGCGCCCTGCAGCAGCCGGGGGTGGGGCACCGGGGACTGCTCGGAGTGGCTGATGCCGTGGCCGGCCGTCATGAGCGCGAGCTCACCGGGGCCGAAGGAGACGTCGCTGCCGAGGGAGTCCTTGTGGTGCACCCGGCCCTCGATCAGCCAGGACACCGTCTGCAGCCCGGTGTGCGGGTGCGGGATGACCTGCATGCCGTCGGTGCCCGCGACGTCGTCGGGGCCGTAGTGGTCGACGAAGGCCCACGGGCCCACCATCCGGCGGCCCAACGTGGGCAGCAGCCGGCGGACCTGCATCCGCTCGCCCAGGGTGACGGTCTTGCCGGGCAGCAGGTCCAGCGCGGGCCGGGGTGCGACGCCCCCGAGCCCGCCCAGCACGTGCGGTTCCGGGCGGGGCTCGAGGTCGCTCACGTCAGGAATCCTCGTCGCTGCCGGAGCTGACGTCGACGGTGTCGCGCACCCCCGTGTGCGGGACGTGCGCGGCGGGGATGCTGCCCAGCCGGCCGGCCTGGAAGTCGGTGAAGGCGTCCATGACCTCCTGCCGGGTGTTCATCACGAACGGCCCGTACATGGCGATGGGCTCGCGGATCGGCCGGCCGCCCAGGATCACGACCTCCAGTGAGGGGGTGCGGCTGTCCTGGTGCTCGGCGCCCTTGACGGTGATCGTGTCGCCGGGCCCGAACACCGCCAGCTGCCCGCCGGTGACCGGGTGGTCGTCGATGCCGACCTTGCCGTTGCCGGACAGGACGTAGACCAGCGCGTTGAACGAGGGGTCCCACGGCAGGTCGAGGGTGGCCCCCGGCGCGATGGTCGCGTGCACCATCGCCATCGCGGTGTACGTCGTCCCCGGCCCGGCGTGCCCGCCGACGTCGCCGGCGATCACCCGCAGGAACGCACCGGCGTCCGGGCTGGCCAGCAGCACGGCCTGGTCGGCGCGCAGGTCCTGGTAGCGGGGCTCGACCCACTTCTGCGCCTTCGGCAGGTTCACCCACAGCTGCAGGCCGTGGAACAGCCCGCCGCTGACCACCAGCGACTCCGGCGGCCGCTCGATGTGCAGCACACCGCCGCCGGCGGTCATCCACTGCGTGTCGCCGTTGGTGATCGACCCGCCGCCGCCGTGGCTGTCGGCGTGCTCGAAGGTGCCGTCGATGATGTAGGTGACGGTCTCGAAGCCCCGGTGCGGATGCCATGACGTGCCCTTGGGCTCGCCCGGTGCGTACTCGACCTCGCCCATCTGGTCCATGTGGATGAAGGGGTCGAGGTCGCGCAGGTCGACCCCGGCGAAGGCCCGGCGGACCGGGAAGCCCTCGCCCTCGAAGCCGCGCGGCGCGGTGGTGACCGAGCGGACGCGGCGGCGCACGGTCCGGGGCGCGGGCACGGGGACCCGGGCCAGGGTGGTGGTGTCCTCGACGGTGACGGCGGGCATCCCGACCTCCTGAGTTGAGTGCTCAACTACCTGTCGGACACCCTAAGGCATGGACGCCGCCCGGTGTTCCCGGAGCAGCTCGGCGTAGGCCAGGGCGCTGTCCTTCGGCGTCCGCAGCTGGGTGCCGTAGTCGACGTGCACCAGGCCGAAGCGCTGCGCGTACCCGCGGGCCCACTCGTAGTTGTCCAGCAGCGACCAGGCGAAGTACCCCCGGACGTCGACCCCGGCCTCGACCGCGTCGGCCACCGCGGCCAGGTGGTCGAGCAGGTAGGCCACCCGCTCCGGGTCGTGCACCCGGCCGTCGGAGGAGACCTCGTCGGGCCAGGCCGACCCGTTCTCGGTGACCACCAGCGGCAGATCCGGCGCCAGCGAGCCCAGCCAGGCCAGCAGCCCAGTGAACGCGGGCGCGTCGATGCCCCAGCCCATCGTGGTCGTCGGACCCTCGGGGTCCAGGTCCTCGATCCGTTCGGCGCCGATGAACGACGAGTGCTGTCCCGTCGGGGCGCCGGTGTCGCGGACGACGGAGCTGAAGTAGTAGTTCACGCCCAGCCAGTCCAGCGGTGCGGCGACGACCTCGAGGTCGCCGTCCTGGACCGGCAGCGGGGCGCCCGCCGCGGCCAGGTCCTCGACGACGTCCGCGGGGTAGGCGCCGGTGACCACCGGGGTCACGAACATCCGGTTCTGCTGGCCGTCGCAGCGGCGGGCGGCGTCGACGTCGGCGGGGGAGTCGGTGGCCGGGGTCATCGGCGTGAAGTTCAGCGTCAGCCCCAGCGACGTCGCGCCGGCCTCGCGCAGGGCCCGGGTGCCCAGGCCGTGCGCGAGCAGCAGGTGGTGGATCGCCCGGGAGGCCGCGACGGCGTCGCGCACCCCGGGTGCGTGCTGGCCGGACATGTGGCCCAGCAGCGCACTGCACATCGGCTCGTTGAGCGTGGACCAGTGGGGAACCCGGTCGCCCAGTGCGCCGTGCAGCACCTGCGCGTAGTCGGCGAACCGGTGCGCGGTGTCGCGGGCGGTCCAGCCGCCGCGGTCCTGCAGCGCCTGCGGCAGGTCCCAGTGGTAGAGGGTCAGCCAGGGCTCGACACCGGCGCCGAGCAGCTCGTCGACCAGCCGGGAGTAGAAGTCCAGGCCGCGCTGCTCGACCCGGCCGGCGCCCTCGGGCAGCACCCGCGACCACGACGTGGAGAACCGGTAGGCGGTCAGCCCCAGCTCGGCCATCAGGGCGACGTCGGCCGGGTAGCGGGTGAAGTGCTCGACGGCCACGTCGCCGGTGTGGCCCTGGAAGGTCGCGCCGGGGGTGTGGCTGAAGGTGTCCCAGATCGAGGGGCCGCGGCCGTCGGCGTGCACCGCGCCCTCGATCTGGTAGGCCGCGGTGGCCGCGCCGAAGGTGAACCCCGGTGGGAACCGGAGTGCGGTGGCCTGCGGGGAGGGGGCCGACGTGGTCTGCAGGGTGGTCATGGTCAACCTTTCACGGCGCCGGCCATGATGCCGCCGACGATCTGCTTGCCCAGGAGGGCGAAGACGAGCAGGACGGGGAGGGTGCCGAGCAGGGTGCCGGCCATGATCACCGCGCGCTGGGGCACGTAGCCCGAGCCGAGGTTGGCGATGGCGACCTGCACGGTCGGGTTGGCCGCGGTGAGCGCGATGATCGGCCAGAAGAACTCGTTCCAGGCGGTCAGGAAGGTCAGCATCGCCAGCACCGCCATCGCGGGGCGCGCGACCGGCACCACGATGGAGAAGAAGATCCGGTGCGTCGAGGCGCCGTCCACCCGGCCGGCCTCCAGCAGTTCGTCGGGCAGCGCGGTGACCAGGTACTGGCGCATGAAGAACACGCCGAACGCGCTGACCAGCGTGGGCAGGACGACCGCCTGCAGGGAGTCCACCCACTTCAGCTCGGCGATCATCATGAACAGCGGGATCACCGCGAGCTGGGTGGGCACCATCATCGTGCCGACCACCAGGGCCAGCAGCGGCCCGCTGCCCCGGAAGCGCAGCTTGGCGAAGGCGAAGCCGGCCAGCGTGCAGAACAGCACCGTGCCCGCGGTGATCGACCCGGCCACGACCACCGAGTTGACGATCGCCAACCCGAGCGGTGCCTGCTCCAACGCCGCCGAGACGTTCTCGAAGAACGTCGCGTTCGGCAGGAACGGCGGCGGGGTGGCCGCGATCTCGGCGTTGGTGTGCGACCCGGCGACCAGGCTCCAGTACAGCGGGAACACCGACAGCAGCCCGGCCAGCACCAGCAGGGTGTAGGCGACCGGCCCGGCGCGGCCGGCCCGGGTGCTGCGCCGGCGGCCGGGAGTCGGGGGCGACGTGGACGGCGGGGTGAGGACGGCGGTCATCGGCGGGCTCCCTCGCGGCGCGCGCGGTACCGGCCGACCAGGGCCGCGGTGCCGACGACGGCCAGGATGATCAGGAACATCGCCCACGCCGTGGTGGCGGCCTGGCCGATGTTGAAGTTGGTCCAGCCCTGCTGGTACATGAGCAGACCCAGCGTCTGGTACTGGTTGCGTGCCCCGCCGGTGGTCGCCCCGTTGCCGCCGAACAGCAGCGGCTCGCCGAACAGCTGCACCGCGCCGATCGTGGAGACCACGACGGTGAACAGGATCGTGGGCCGCAGCGACGGGATCGTGACGTGCAGGAACTGCCGCCACTTGCTGGCGCCGTCCATCTCGGCGGCCTCGTACAGCTCGCCGGGGATCGACTGCATGGCGGCGAGGTAGATCAGCGCGTTGTAGCCGGTCCACCGCCAGGTGACGATGACGGCGATGGCGACCTGGCTGGACAGGGTGCCCGACTCCCAGTCGACGCGGTCCAGCCCGACGGCCTCCAACGCGGTGTTGATGATCCCGTAGTCGCGGCCGAACAGGGTGGCGAAGACCAGGGTCGCCGCGGCGATGCTCGTGGCGTAGGGGACCAGCACGAGCGTCCGGAAGAAGGTGCGGCCGCGCAGCTTGTAGTGCAGCAGGTGCGCCAGGCCCAGGGCCAGGCACAGCTGCGGCACCGTGGAGAGGATCCCGATGGTGATCGTGTTGCGCAGCGCGTTCCAGAAGAAGTCGTTGCCCAGCAGCGCGGCGTAGTTGTCCAGCCCGACGAAGGTGCCCCCACCGATGTCGGACAGGCGCGCGTCGTGCAGCGAGACCCAGGCGGTGAACAGGAACGGGAACAGGCTGAAGGCGCCGAAGACCACGAAGAACGGCGCGACGTAGGCGTAGCCCCACCGGTTGCGCGACAGCGACGGGCCGCGGCGGCGCGCGGCGGGTGGCGGGGGCAGGTCGGGCGGGACGGGGACGGCCGGCGCGGTCGCGGTCCGCGGGCTGTCGTCGGCGAGGGTCACGGGCTCTCCTGGGCCGGGGGTGGACGGGGGACGGCGCCCCGGGTGCGGGACCCGGGGCGCCGCACCGGTCAGCCGGTGACCTGCTCGATCGCGGCCAGCGCGTCGGCGTAGGCCTGGTCGGGGTCCCGGCTGCCGTCGGCCACCGTGGTCAGGGCCGCGGAGAACGCGTCCTGGATCTGGGTGTCGTACGGGCTGATCGGGGTGCGCCGGACGGCGTCCGCCGCGTCGCCGAAGATCTGCCCGATGGGCGCACCGCTGAAGTACTCGCTGGTCGCGTCGGCCACCTCGGGGCTCTGCGCCGCCACGGAGCTGGACGGGAAGAAGCCCTGGCTGGTGAACATCCGGACCTGCTGCTCCGGCGCGGTCAGCCACTCGGCCAGCGCCGTCGCCTCGGCGACGTGCTCACCGCTGCTCGGGACGCCGAGCCACGAACCGCCCCAGGTGCTGCCCGACTCCGACTGCCCGGGCAGGGTGGCGATGTTCCACAGCCCGGCGCCCTCGTCGCCCAGCTGCGAGGTGATGTAGCTGAGCATCCAGGACGGGCAGGCGATGGTCGCGAACGCGCCGTTGGAGAAGGCGGCGTTCCACTCGTCGCCGAACTGGGCCAGCCGGGCGGTCAGCCCGCTGCCTGCGGCCTGGCTGGCCAGGGCCCAGGCCGACTGCACGCCGTCGCTGTCCTCCACGACGGGGTTGCCGTCCTCGTCGGCGTAGGTGGTGTCGCCCTGCCGGACGGCGGGGGCGAACACCGAGTTGGGGCTGTCGACGAAGGCGCTGCCCTCCTGCCGGGTGGGGGAGTCCCGGTACTGCTGGCCGGTGGCGAGGTAGTCCTCCCACGTGGGCCACAGCGCGCTGACCGCGGCCGGGTCGGTGGGCAGGCCGGCCTGGGCGAACAGGTCCTGGCGGTAGCACATGGCCTGCGGGCCGGCGTCCGTGCCGAGGCCGATCACCCGGCCGTCGCCGGTGCTGGCCTGGTCCCACTTCCAGTCGAAGTACTGGCTCTCCAGCTCGTCGGCGTTCTCCTCGGCGGCGAAGTCGACGAAGGCGTCGGCGTGGTTCTCGGCGACGTCGGAGACGAACCCGATCTCGATGCCCTGGATGTCGGCCATGCCCGACCCGGCGGCCAGCCGGGTCTGCAGGGCCTGGTAGTACGGGCCGGACTGCGCGACGACCGACTGCTCGATGGTGATCTCCGGGTGCAGCTCCATGTACTCGTCGTAGAGACCGGCCTCCTCGTAGCCGAAGGTGCCGTACAGGCCGAGGGTCAGGGTGATCTGGTCCCCGTCGTCGCCGGAGTCCGAGCCTCCGCAGCCGGTGGTGAGCAGGGCAAGGGCGAGCGTGGCTCCGGCAGCTGCGCGCGCCCGTCGTCGTACCGTCATCGGACCTCCCAGGTAGCCGTCGGGTCGGTGCGCCAGTGCCCGCCGACGGAGCCCGTGAGAACGCTCTCACGGGTGTTGTTCGGAAGCGTGGCGGCGGTCACAGGAGGCTGTCAAGGATCTGGGCGGAAATTGTGGGAGCGCTTCCACGAACCCCTTCCGTCGCAGGCCCGGATGCCGCACGATGGCCCGGTGACCACCGAGCTGACCAGCGGCGCGCGGTCGGGCACGCCCACCCTCGACGAGGTGGCCGTGCTCGCCGGCGTCTCGCGGGCGACGGTCTCGCGGGTGGTCAACGAGTCGCCCAAGGTCAGCCCGGAGGCCCGGGAGGCGGTGCAGGCGGCCATCGCGCAGCTGCGCTACGTGCCCAACCGGATGGCCCGCAGCCTGGTCACCCGCCGCACCGACACCGTCGCCCTGGTGCTCAGCGAGCCCAACACCCAGGTGTTCAGCGACCCGTTCTTCGCCAGCATCGTGCACGGGGTCTCCGCGGCCCTGGCCGACACCGAGCTCACCCTGGTGCTGCTCACCGCCCGCGACGCCCGGGAGCAGCAGAAGATCGCCCGGTTCGCCCGGCAGGGCCACGTCGACGGCGTCGTCCTCATGTCGCTGCACAGCGAGGACCTGCTGCCCGACGTGCTCAGCGGCGCCGGCGTCCCCCTCGTGCTGTGCGGGCGCCCCTACGACGGCCGGTCCGTGGCCTACGTCGACGCGGACAACGTCGGCGGCGCCCGGGTGGCCACCGAGCACCTGCTCGGCCTGGGCCGCCGGGTGGCCACGCTCACCGGCCCCACCGACATGATCGCCGGGGTCGACCGGCTCACCGGCTGGCGGCTGGCCACCGAGGACGCCGGCCGGAGCGCCGACCCCGCGCTCGTCGCCCACGGCGACTTCACCGAGGCCGGCGGCGAGGCCGCGATGGCCCGGCTGCTGGCCCAGGCCCCCGACCTGGACGCCGTCTTCGTCGCCTCCGACCCGATGGCGGTCGGTGCGCTGCGCACCCTGCGGGCGGCCGGCCGCCGGGTGCCCGAGGACGTCGCCGTGGTGGGCTTCGACGACGCCGCGGTGGCCACCACCTGCGACCCCCCGCTGACCACCGTCGCGCAGCCGCTGGACCTGATGACCGGCGAGCTCGTGGAGCTGCTGCGCCGGCAGATCGACGGGGTCGCCGCCCCCGCGGAGACCCGCACCTGCCCGACCCACCTGGTGCGCCGCGCCTCCGCCTGAGGGCTGACCCGCGACGGCTTCCCGGCACCCCTGCCGCCGACTACGGTCGGCGGGCCGGGCGGATCACCGCCCCGACCCCCGGGAGACCTCGATGGGCCGCCACGCACACGGCCACCGCGCCCAGGGCCCAGCGCCCGGCCACCGGGCCCGCGGCCACCGTCGGCGGCCGGGACCGGCGGTCCTGGGGGTGGTGCTCGCGACCGTGCTGGCCCTGGTCGCCGCGGTCTGGGTGGTCACCCGCCCGTCCGCCGAGGACACCGCGGCCGCCGGGGACGGCGGCTGCCGGGTCGAGGACACCGTGCGGGTGACGGTCGCCCCGGGGCTGGGCGCCCTGGTGCGCGGCGTGCTGGCCGGCCCCATCCCGGTCGGGGGCGGTGACTGCACCATCGCCGAGGTGCGCACGGAGGAGCCGCTGCAGACCCTCGGCGTGCTGACCGGGACCGACCTCGCCCGGCAGCCGCAGGTCTGGGTGCCCGACGACGGCACCTGGGCCACCCGGGCCGGCAGCGGCGTCACCCCCACCGGTGCCCAGCTGGCCCGCACCCCGGTCGTGCTGGCCACCAGCCGGGCCGTCGCGGAGGCCCAGGGCTGGACCGGTACCGCGCCGAGCTGGGCCGACGTCCCCGGAGCCCCCACCGGGGCCGTCCTCCCCGACCCGGTCGCCGAGCCGGCCGGGCTGCTCGCCCTGGCCGCCCTGTCGACCGCGGCCGGCGAGGGCGACGCCGGCGACGCGG
>NZ_JAMXRZ010000121.1 GCF_024124375.1 Klenkia sp. PcliD-1-E | reverse complement strand
CCGCGGTCGCCTTCGAGGCGCCCCGCGCCGGGGTGCCCGCCGGGGCGGTGACCGTCGACCACGGCCTGCAGCCCGGCTCGGCCGCGCGCGCGGCGACCACGGCCGGGCTGCTGCGCGACCTGGGGCTGGACCCGGTGCTCGTCCGCCGGGTCGAGGTGGGGACGGCGGGCGGCCCGGAGGCGGCGGCGCGGGAGGCGAGGTACGCCGCGCTGTCGGCCGCCGCGTCCGCGCCGGGCACCCGGGTGGCGCTGGGCCACACGCGCGACGACCAGGCCGAGACCGTGCTGCTGGGCCTGGGCCGGGGGAGCGGGCCCCGGTCGATCGCCGGCATGGCGGAGCTGCGGCCCCCGTGGTGGCGGCCCCTGCTGCAACTGCCGCGCTCGGCCACCCGCGCCGCCTGCGCCGCGCAGGGCCTGCCGGTGTGGGAGGACCCGCACAACGACGACCCCGCCTTCACCCGGGTGCGGCTGCGCACCGAGGTGCTGCCGCTGCTGGAGGACGTGCTCGGCGGCGGCGTGGCCGCGGCGCTGGCCCGCACCGCGGACCTGCTGCGGGAGGACACCGCGGCGCTGGACGCCCTCGCCGCAGCCGTCGGGGACCCCACCGACTGCGCCGTCCTCGCGCAGCTGCCGGCCGCGGTGCGCCGCCGGGTGCTGCGCCGCTGGTTGCGGGGCGCCGGCGTCGGCGACCTCGCCGCCGTCCACCTGCACGCCGTCGACGCCCTCGTCACCGCCTGGCGCGGGCAGGGCCGGGTGGACCTCCCCGGCGGTGGGGGCGTCGTCCGGGCGTCTGGCAGGCTTGCGCTGCAAGGCCCCCGAGCAGACCCCAGCGCACCCCCCAGCGAGGAGCCCCACCCGTGAGCGAGACGCCCCGCGGCCCCCTCGGCCCGGACCACGGCTACGGCCCCGACATCGACCACGTGCTGCTGACCACCGAGCAGATCGACGACAAGATCCGCGAGCTGGCCGACCGGATCGCCGTCGACTACGCCGGCCGGGAGGTCCTGCTGGTCGGGGTGCTCAAGGGCGCGGTGCTGTTCATGAGCGACTTCGCCCGGGCGCTGCAGCTGCCCACCCAGATGGAGTTCATGGCCGTCTCCTCCTACGGCTCGGCCACCAGCTCCTCGGGCATCGTGCGGATCCTCAAGGACCTCGACCGCGACATCACCGGCAAGCACGTGCTGGTGCTCGAGGACATCATCGACTCCGGGCTCACGCTGTCCTGGCTGCTGAAGAACCTCGGCTCGCGCGGGCCGGCCAGCCTCGAGGTGTGCGCGCTGCTGCGCAAGCCCGACGCGGTCAAGGTCGACGTCCCGGTCGAGTACGTCGGTTTCGACATCCCCAACGAGTTCGTCGTCGGCTACGGCCTGGACTACGCCGAGCGGTACCGGGACCTGCCCTACATCGCCACCCTCAAGCCCGAGGTGTACTCCTCCTGACGAGTTGATCTCCAGCTGACGAGCAGGGGGCGCACAGCGTCCCCGGTGTACCTTCGGTCAGACGACGTCGCCCGTCGCGGCGCAGGAGGACTCACGTCGCGCGGCGTCCCCGGACGAGCAGGAGGGTCGACGGGTACCCCGGGGTCACCCGGTCGCCCGGCATCGGTATGGAGCGCAAGAAGATCTTCCGGTCGGTCTGGTTCTGGGTCGCCGTCGTCGTGCTGGTCGTGGCGGTCGGCGTGCAGTCCTTCAGCGGCGGCAGCGCGTACAAGGAGGTCCCCACCTCCACCGCGCTCGCCCAGTTCGCCGACGACAACGTCAGCAGCGTCACGATCAACGACCGCGAGCAGACGATCGACCTGGACCTCAGGAGCGCGGTCGACGGCGAGCGCCAGATCACCGCGTCCTACCCCTCGGGCGCCGCCTCGCAGATCTACGACCTGGTGACCGGCGCCGACGCGAACGGTGCGGGCACCTCCGACAGCGCCGTGGACTTCGACACCAACGTCACCCAGGACAACGTCCTGACGTCGATCCTGATCAGCTTCCTTCCCTTCCTGATCATCCTCGGCCTGCTGTTCTGGCTGTTCAGCTCCATGCAGGGCGGCGGCCGCGGCGTGATGGCCTTCGGCAAGAGCAAGGCCAAGGCGGTCAGCAAGGACACCCCGAAGACCACGTTCTCCGACGTCGCCGGCGCGGACGAGGCCATCGAGGAGCTGCACGAGATCAAGGACTTCCTGCAGAACCCGGTCAAGTACCAGGCCATCGGCGCGAAGATCCCCAAGGGCGTGCTGCTGTTCGGCCCGCCCGGCACCGGCAAGACCCTGCTGGCCCGCGCGGTCGCCGGCGAGGCCGGCGTGCCGTTCTACTCGATCTCCGGCTCGGACTTCGTCGAGATGTTCGTCGGCGTCGGGGCCAGCCGGGTGCGCGACCTGTTCGAGCAGGCCAAGACCAACGCCCCGGCGATCATCTTCATCGACGAGATCGACGCCGTCGGCCGGCACCGCGGCGCCGGCATGGGCGGCGGGCACGACGAGCGCGAGCAGACCCTCAACCAGATGCTGGTCGAGATGGACGGCTTCGACGTCAAGGGCGGGGTCATCATGATCGCCGCCACCAACCGGCCGGACATCCTCGACCCCGCGCTGCTGCGCCCGGGTCGCTTCGACCGGCAGATCGCCGTCGACCGCCCGGACCTGGCCGGCCGCGTCGCCGTCCTCAAGGTGCACGCCACCGGCAAGCCGCTGGCCGACGACGTGGACCTGGAGACCCTGGCCCGCCGCACCCCCGGCTTCACCGGCGCGGACCTGGCCAACGTGCTCAACGAGGCCGCGCTGCTCACCGCCCGGCACGGCGGCACCGTCATCACCGACGCCGCGCTCGAGGAGGCCATCGACCGCGTGCTCGCCGGCCCCGAGCGCAAGACGCGGGCGATGAGCGAGAAGGAGAAGAAGGTCACCGCCTACCACGAGGGCGGGCACGCCCTGGTGGCGCACGCGCTGCCCAACCTGGACCCCGTGCACAAGGTGACGATCCTGCCGCGAGGCCGCTCGCTGGGGCACACCCTCGTGCTGCCGACCGAGGACAAGTACACCCAGACCCGCTCGGAGATGATCGACACCCTGGCCTACGCCCTGGGCGGCCGGGCGGCCGAGGAGCTGGTCTTCCACGAGCCGACCACCGGCGCCGGCAACGACATCGAGAAGGCCACGTCCATGGCCAAGGCGATGGTCACCCAGTACGGCATGAGCGCCAAGCTGGGCGCGGTCAAGTACGGCAGCGGCGACTCCGAGCCCTTCATGGGCCGGGACATGGGTTCGCGCCCGGACTACTCCGAGGCCGTGGCCGCCGACATCGACGGCGAGGTGCGCGCGCTCATCGAGGCCGCCCACGACGAGGCCTGGGAGATCCTGGTCGAGCACCGCGACGTCCTGGATCGGTTGGTGCTGGAGCTGATGGAGAAGGAGACCCTGTCCAAGGAGGACATGGCGCGCATCTGCGCCGGGGTCACCAAGCGGCCGGCGCTGGCGCCCTACAACGGGTTCGGCAAGCGGACGCCCTCGGAGCAGCCGCCGGTGCTCACCCCCGCCGAGCGGGCGCAGGGCAACGGTGCCGCGGACGGCTACGACGCCGAGAAGCCGATGCCGGTGGGGGACGCCGGCGCCCCGCGGTGATCGACCACACCGTCGACCCGCGGCCGGTGCCGCACGCCGAGGACGGGGTGGACCACGCCCGTGCCGAGGCGGCCGTCCGCGAGCTGCTGCTCGCGGTCGGCGAGGACCCCGACCGCCCGGGCCTGCGGGAGACCCCGGCCCGGGTGGCCCGCGCCTACGCGGAGATCTTCGCCGGGTTGGGGCAGGACCCGGCGACGATCCTGTCGACCACCTTCGACGAGGACCACGACGAGCTGGTGCTGGTCAAGGACATCCCGATGTACTCCACCTGCGAGCACCACCTGGTGCCCTTCCACGGGGTGGCGCACATCGGCTACATCCCCGGCCAGGACGGCCGGGTCACCGGGCTGAGCAAGCTGGCCCGCCTGGTCGAGGTCTACGCCCGGCGCCCGCAGGTGCAGGAGCGGATGACCAAGCAGATCGCCGACGCGATGGTCGAGTCCCTGCACCCCCGCGGTGTCGTCGTGGTCATCGAGGCCGAGCACCTGTGCATGGCCATGCGCGGGGTCCGCAAGCCCGGCTCCCGGACGATGACCTCGGCCGTGCGCGGGCTGTTCAAGGAGTCCGCGTCCACCCGGGCCGAGGCGCTGAGCCTGGTCCTGGGCAGGTGAACCCCGCCGGGCGCTGCCTGGTCATGGGCGTCCTCAACGTCACCCCGGACTCCTTCTCCGACGGTGGCTGCTTCGCCGACACTCCGTCGGCGGTGGCGCACGGGCTGGCCATGCACGCCGCCGGCGCCGACTGGGTCGACGTGGGCGGGGAGTCCACCCGGCCCGGCGCCGACCGGGTGGACGCCGCCGAGGAGCTGGCCCGGGTGCGGCCGGTCGTCGCCGAGCTCGCCGCCGCCGGGGTGGCGGTCAGCATCGACACCACCCGGGCCGAGGTCGCCGCCGCCGCGCTGGACGCCGGCGCCCGGCTGGTCAACGACGTCAGCGGGGGCCTCGCCGACGCCGGCATGGCCCCGCTGGTCGCCGAGCGCGGGGTGCCCTGGGTGCTCATGCACTGGCGCGGCCACAGCCGCGAGATGCAGGCCGCGGCCCGCTACGGCGACGTGGTCACCGAGGTCTGCGCCGAGCTGACCGCCCGCGTCGAGGACGTCGTCGCCGCCGGCGTCGACCCCGCGCAGCTGGTGCTCGACCCCGGCCTCGGGTTCGCCAAGGACGCCGGGCACAACTGGGCGCTGCTGGCGGGCCTGGACCGGCTGGTCGCCCTCGGGCTGCCGCTGCTGGTCGGCGCCTCGCGCAAGTCCTTCCTCGGCCGGCTGCTCGCCGACGCCGACGGCACCCCCCGCCCGGCCGACGAGCGCGACGCCGCCACCCTCGCGACCACCGTGCTGGCCGCCGAGGCCGGTGCGTGGGGCGTGCGCGTGCACGACGCCGCGGCCTCGGTCGACGCGGTCGCTACCGTGGCCGCCGTGCACGCCGCCCGAGCCAGGAGGTCCCGTGCCTGACCAGATCGCCGTCCGCGGTCTCACCGCCCACGCCCACCACGGCGTCTACGCCTTCGAGCGGGAGAAGGGCCAGACGTTCTCCGTGGACGCCGTCCTCGACGTCGACACCGCCCCCGCGGCGGCGACGGACGACCTGGAGGGGACGGTCAACTACGCCGAGCTCGCCCAGCAGCTGCACGCGGTGCTGACCGGTGAGCCGGTCGACCTGCTGGAGACCCTCGCGCAGCGGCTGGCCGACGTGTGCCTGGCCAACCGCCTGGTCGACGCGGTGCAGATCGTGGTGCACAAGCCCGAGGCCGACCTCGGCGTCCCCTTCGACGACGTCACCGTCTCGATCCGCCGCGCCCGGTCGTGAGCCGCGCCGTCCTCTCGCTGGGGGGCAACCTGGGCGACCGGGCGGGCACCCTGCGGACGGCGTTGCGTGCCCTGTCCGGCGAGGGCCTCGTCGCCCGCTCGGTGCTCTACGAGACCCCGCCGTGGGGGCCGGTCGAGCAGCCGCCGTACCTCAACGCCGTCGCGGTGCTGCGCGGCGACCGCGACGCCGCGGGCTGGCTGGCGCTGGCCCACCAGCTGGAGCAGGCCGCCGGGCGCACCCGCGAGGTGCGCTGGGGCCCGCGCAGCCTGGACGTCGACGTGGTCACCGTGACCGCCGACGACGGCACCCCCGTGGTGTCCGACGACCCGGTGCTCACCCTGCCGCACCCCCGGGCGCACGAGCGCGCCTTCGTGCTGGTGCCCTGGGCCGACCTGGACCCGGCCGCGCAGCTGCCCGGCCACGGCGCGGTCGCCGACCTGCTCGCCGCGCTGCCGGCCGAGGACGTCGCCGCCGTGCAGCGGTGGGAGCACCTGGCATGAGTGCCGCAGCGTGAGGGCCGCAGCGTGAGGCCCGTCGCCCGCCGGGACCTCGCGGTCGTCGGGGTCGGGCTGGCCGTGGCCGGCTGGCTGGTGGTGCGCGCCTTCTACGGCTCGCTGCCGGCCTTCCACTGGTGGCAGCCGGTGCCCCTGGCGCTGCTCGCCGTCGCCGAGGTCCTCGGCGCCCGGTCCCTGCGCGCCCGGCTGACCACCGACCGGGACCGCCGGCGCGCGGCCCGGTCCGGCGAGGCCGCGGCGCTGCAGCCCGGGCAGCGGTCGGTCGAGCCCGTCGAGCCCATGCTGGTGGCCCGGCTCGCCGTCCTCGCGCAGGCCAGTGCCTGGGCCGGCGCGGCGTTCGCCGGGCTGTGGGCCGGCGCGCTGGTGCACGCGCTCACCGAGCTGGGCCGGCTGACCGCGGCCACCGGGGACGCCGTCGCCGCCGGGGTCGGGGTGGCCTGCTCGCTGGCCCTGGTCGTGGGTGCGCTGCGCCTGGAGGACGCCTGCCGGGTCGAGCCCGACGAGTAGGGGTCTACAGCGCCCCGGCGGTCTCCGGGGCGGCGCCGGCCACGCTGCGCCGCAACGCCGCGTGCACCGAGGCCGGGGTGAGGACGCCGACCAGCTTGTCGCCGTCCATCACGCCCACCCAGCCGGCGTCGACCTGCAGCAGCCGGGCGTAGGCCGCCCGCAGCGAGGAGCCCAGGGGCACCCAGGCGTCCATCGGCCGCCACACGTCGCCGACCACCCGCGCCCCGCCCGCCGCCGCCTCGGCCGCGTGGTCGGCCGACACCCAGCCCAGCGGCAGACCGGTGCCCTGGTGCCGGCCGCTGCCGGCCCCACCGGTCACGCCGGCTGCGTCGACCACCACCGCCCAGTGCGCGCCGGAGCGGGCGATCACCGCGCGCGCGGTGCCCAGGCCGTCGTCGAGGGCGACGACCGGCGGGTGCTCGAGGTCCTCGAGCGCGATCCCGGTGACCGCCAGGCGCTTGAGGCCGCGGTCGGCACCCACGAAGTCGGCCACGAAGTCGTTCGACGGGTCGCCGAGCAGGTCCGCCGGGGTGGCGAACTGCTCGACCTTGCCGCCCTCGCTCATCACCGCGATGCGGTCGCCCAGCCGCACGGCCTCCTCGATGTCGTGGGTGACGAAGACGATGGTCTTGCGCACGGCCTCCTGCAGCCGCACGAACTCGTCCTGCAGCCGGCCCCGGACCACGGGGTCGACGGCGGAGAACGGCTCGTCCATCAGCAGCACCGGCGGGTCGGCCGCCAGCGCCCGGGCCACGCCCGCGCGCTGCCGCTGGCCGCCGGAGAGCTGGTGGGGGTAGCGGTCGCCGTGGACGGCCGGGTCCAGCCCGACCAGGCTCATCAGCTCCTCGACCCGGGCGGCGGTGCGCTGCTTGTCCCAGCCCAGCAGCCGGGGCACGGTGCCCACGTTGGTGCGGATGGACTGGTGCGGGAAGAGCCCGACGTTCTGGATGACGTAGCCGATCCGCCGGCGCAGCTTCTGCGGGCGCAGCTTGGTGACGTCGTCGTCGCCGATCAGGATGCGGCCGGTGCTGGGCTCGATGATCCGGTTGATCATCTTCATGGTGGTGGTCTTCCCGCAGCCGGACGGGCCGACCAGCACCGTGAGCTCGCCGGCGGCGAAGGTGAGGTCGAGCTCGGCCACCCCCGTGGTGCCGTCGGGGTAGACCTTGCTGACCCCTTCGAGCCGGATGGGCTCCGCGGCAGTAGCTTGCACCGGGTGGACTCCTCGTGGTCGGTGTCGGCGGCCGATGCGGCGCCGAACCCCTGGGTCGACCCGTCGTACGTGGTCGACAACTGGGACACCATCCTCGCCTACACCGTCCAGCACGTCAGGCTGACGGTCCTGGCCGTGGTCATCGGGTCGCTGATCGCGCTGCCGATGGCGCTGGTCGCGCGGCGCAGCAGGTGGCTGGCCGGACCGGTGCTGGGCGTGTCCACCCTGGTCTACGCGATCCCGTCGCTGGCGATGTTCGCCTTCGTCGCCCCGTTCACCGGGCTGTCGGAGACCACCGTGCTCGTCGGGCTGGTGCTCTACTCGCTGGTCGTCCTGGTGCGGAACTTCCTCGCCGGCCTGCAGTCGGTGCCCGCCGAGGTCGTCGAGGCCGCCCGGGGGATGGGCTACGGCGCCGGCCGGCTGCTGTGGCGGGTGGAGCTGCCGTTGGCGCTGCCCTCGTTCGTCGCCGGCATCCGGATCGCCACGGTGTCCACCGTCGCCCTGGTCACGGTGGGCGTGATCGTCGGGCAGGGCGGGCTGGGCCAGCTGATCACCGGGGGCTTCAACGCCAACTTCTACCGCGCCCCCATCGTCACCGGCGCGGTCGGCTGCGTGCTCCTGGCCCTGCTGGCCGACGCGCTCATCGCCCTCGTGGGCCGCTGGGTGACCCCCTGGACCCGGACGGTGCGCGCGTGAACGTCTTCGGCGACGCCCTCGTCTACCTCAACGACCCGTTCAGCTGGACCCGGCCGGGCAGCGGCATCCTCGACCTGCTCGCCCAGCACCTGCGCATCTCCGGGGCCGCGGTGGCCCTGGCGCTGCTGGTCGCGCTGCCGCTGGGCATCTGGCTGGGGCACACCGGCCGCGGCGGGGCGTTCACCGTCGCGCTGTCCAACGTGGGCCGCGCCGTGCCCACGCTGGCGATCCTGACCATCTTCGCGGTCACCCCCATCGGGTTCGGCCCGACGGCGACCACCCTGGCGCTGGCGCTGTTCGCGATCCCGCCGGTGCTCACCAACACCTACGTCGGGTTCCGGCAGGTCGACCAGGACGTCGTCGAGGCCGCGCGCGCGATGGGCATGACCGGTCGGCAGGTGACCTTCCGCGCCGAGCTGCCGCTGGCGGTGCCGCTGCTGATGACCGGGGTGCGGACGGCGGCCGTGCAGGTCGTCGCCACCGCCACGCTGGCCGCGCTGGTGGCCGGTGGCGGTCTCGGCCGGATCATCAACCTGGGCTTCGGCCAGCAGGACTACGGCCAGGTGGTGGCCGGCGCGATCGTGGTCGCCGCCCTCGCCATCCTCACCGAACTGGTGTTCGTGGCGCTGTCCTGGGCCCTGACGCCGGGTCAGCGCACCCTGCCGTGGCGGCGGATGCGGCCGAAGGTCGCATAACGACTGCGCAACGCCAGGTGGCGCGAACCCGTGCAGCACTGTTGAGTTGCGCGTCGCGGGAATCCTCCCGCCCGACACGCGGACGCGTCGAGCGTCCGGGACACAGAAGGCGGGTTGCCATGCGCCTGCGTACACCCCTGCTCACCACCGTGGCCCTGGCCGCGGTGCTGGCCACCGCCGCGTGCGGTGAGTCCGGCTCCTCCGGGACCGGCGGCTCGGCCGCCGGCGGCGGCGAGGCGTCCGGTGACGCCTGCGCCCCGGTCGCCGGCGACCAGCTCGTCGTCCTCCAGGACGACCGGGAGCTGCAGAACGCCGACAACGTCGTGCCGGTGCTCAACGCCGCCTACGCCGGCGCCAACCCCGCGGCGTTGGAGGCGCTGAACGCGGTCTCCGCGGTGCTCACCACCGACGACCTCATCGAGCTCAACAACCAGGTCGACGTGCAGCGCCAGGACGCCACCGAGGTGGCCCAGGCCTACGTCGACGACAACTCGCTGGGCAGCGACGTCACCGGCGGCAGCGGCCCGGTCGTGGTCGGTGCCGGCAACTTCAGCGAGTCGACGATCCTGGCCAACGTCTACGCCGACGCGCTGACCGCGGCGGGCTTCCAGGCCACCGTGCAGGAGACCGGCAACCGCGAGGTCTACCTGCCGGCGCTGGCCCAGGGCCAGATCCAGGTCTTCCCGGAGTACCTGGCCACCTCGGCCAACTTCATCAGCGAGAACATCAACGGCTCGGGCGAGCTCATCGCCTCCGGTGACGTGCAGGAGACCCTCAGCGCGGTCCAGCCGCTGGCCGAGCAGTTCGGCGTCACCTACGGCGACCCGTCCGAGGCCCAGGACCAGAACGCGTTCGCGGTGACCACCGCCTTCGCCGACCAGCTCGGCGTCACCACGCTGTCCGAGCTGGCCGAGGCCTGCGGCGACGGCTCGCTGACCCTCGGCGGCCCGACCGAGTGCCCGACCCGCCCGGCCTGCCAGCTGGGCCTGGAGGACACCTACGGCCTGAAGTTCGCGGGCTTCTCCGCCTACGACGCCGGGGGGCCGCTGACCAAGCAGGCCATCCTCAACGGTGACGTCTCCATCGGGCTGGTCTTCAGCTCCGACGGCTCCCTCGCCCAGGGCTGACCCGCCCGCTCGACGGCCCTCCCCGCCCACCCGGCGGGGAGGGCCGTCGTCGTCTCAGTACCAGCCGCCCTCGGGCAGCTGCTCGCCCGCGGTGACCACGGTGTCCACCCGGTTGCCCTCCTGGGGCAGCGGGCAGGACCAGCGCGGGTCGTAGGTGCAGCTGGGGTGGTAGGCGAAGTTGAGGTCGACCACCAGGTGCCCGTCGTCCGAGCCGAGGTCGGCGCCCTTGACGGTGTCCAGCAGGTAGCGGCCGCCGCCGTAGGTGCCCTGCCCGGCCGACCCGTCGCGCAGGGGCAGGAACACGCCACCGCCGTACCCGCCGAGCCACCAGACGTCCAGCCGGCCCACGTCGCCGAGGGTGACCCGGCCGAGCCGGTCCAGCGCCACGACCCCGTCGTCGGCGGTGGGCAGCTCCAGCCGCTGCGGCGGGGCGTCCTCGAGCCGGGCGCGGAACCGCAGGGCCGGGTCGTAGGGGGCCATGGGCAGGCCGGTGAACGACGCGCGGGCCGCCGGGGCGAGCGGGGAGTCCGGGTGGCCGGCGAAGAGCTCGTCGCGGCCGGCCCGCCAGGCGGTCCACCCGGCCTCGGGGTCCTCGGCGGCACGGGCGGTGGCGTAGAGGGCGTGCACCCGGCGGCGCCAGCCCAGCAGGGAGAGGGTCACCGGCGCCAGCCTGCCAGCCGTGGCGGTCCCCGGCGCGACGACCGCACCGTCGCCGTCCGGTCGCCCACTACCCTTCCCCCCGTGACGGACGGGGCTGCTGAGCAGGGCGGGGCCGTGCCCCGTGCCCGGACGACGCCCGCGCGGGTGTCGCCCGCGCTGCGCATCACGGGGCTGGTGCTGGGGTTCGCGCTGGCGATCGCGGCGACCCTGGCCGTCTTCCTCACCGAGAACGCGCTCTACCTGCGGCTGGCGGTCATCGCCGTCGCCTGGGCCTTCGTCATCGCGGCCTTCTCCGCGGGCCGACGCAAGACCGACCAGGCACTGGCCGCGGGGCGCGAGGCCGAGCTGAAGCAGGCCTACGCGCTGGAGCTGGAACGCGAGGTCGCCGCGCGCCGCGAGTACGAGCTCAAGCTGGAGAACCAGCTGCGCCGCGAGGCCCAGGAGGCCATGCGGGCCGAGCTGGACGGGCTGCGCGCGGACCTGGCGTCGCTGGCCGGCATCCGGGAGAAGCTGGTCGAGCTCGGCGAGCTGCGGTCGGACGTGGGCCGGCTGCGCCACGAGCTGACCGAGCAGCTCAACGGCGAGATGCTGGTCGAGCGGATCGTGATGCGCACCCAGTCGATCCGGATGCCGGCCGAGCGGGCCGAGCTCGAGCCGCCGCGCATGATCGACGGGCTGGCGGACCGGGCCGACCGGCCCGCGCCGGCGGACGCGGTGTCCCGGGTGCAGCCGCCGCCGGTGCCGGCGCCGCCCGCGAGGTCCCTGCGCAGCTCCCCGGCGACCG
>NZ_JAMXRZ010000120.1 GCF_024124375.1 Klenkia sp. PcliD-1-E | reverse complement strand
CCCGGGAGCTGGTCGGGTCGGGTCAGCGGTGATGCGGCGGGCCGTCCTGGCCGGGGTGGTGCTGGTCGCCGTCGCCGGGTGCACCGCGCAGGTCGCGCCCCCGACCGCGGCGAGGGTGTCGCAGGCCTCGGCCGACCCGCCGCTGGCGGTGGTCGCGGTCGGGGACTCCATCACCGAGATGGACAGCCCCGACTTCGACGCCGGCCGGATCGGCCGCGCGTCGTGGGCGTGGTGGGCCACCGGCGACGGCGTCGCGGTGCTCGGCGGCTGGGCGCACGCCGGTGCCACCACCGACGACATGCTGGAGGGGGTGCAGAACGTCGGGGTGGGCCACCCGCACCCCGACGTCCTGGTGCTCATGGGCGGCAACAACGACATCGACTGGGGCATCCCCACCGAGGACGTGCTCGACGACCTGGTGCAGGTCGCGGCCCTGGTGCACGCGCCCCGGGTGGTGCTCTCGGCCGTGGCGCCGGAGGACGGGCGGGGCGAGGAGACCCTGGCGCTGGACGCCCGGCTCGTCGAGCTCGCCCGCCAGCACGGCTGGGAGTACGTGGACCCGATGACCGGGTGCCGGGACGCCGACGGCGGCTACCGGCCGGGCACCAGCCCGGACGGCGTGCACCCCACCGAGCAGGCCGCGGCGCACATCGGTGCGGTGCTGCACGAGGCCCTGCTGCACCCGTCGTCGGTCGACGCCGCGGGGCACACTGGCTGAGTGCCCCCGCCCGACCGCCCCGCCACCGGGCGGGACGGCACGGCGCCGCCCGGCTGGCCCGAGCAGGTGCGACCGCCCGGCGTCCCGGACTGGGAGCGCACCGCCGTGGCCTGGCTGTACGACCTCGTCCCGCCGGAGTATCGCAGCCACGAGGTGCTGCGGCGCTACCCGGTGCTGCTGGCCCGCTTCGCCGGCGACCACGTCACCGCCGGGCTGGAGGCCGCCCGGGCCGGCTGGCGGACGGTGCGGGTCGAGCTGGCCGGCGAGCTGCCGCCGGAGGCGATGGAGGCGGCGATGACCGCCTACGAGCGCGAGGGCACCCGGCTGGCCGCCGCCGCGAAGGGGGTGGCCCTGGTGGGGGCGGCGCTGCGCGGGGAGCGGTGGAACCCGAAGCTGTGATCCACGGCCGCGGCTACCCTCGGGTGGTGTCCCTGCTCCGCGACCTGACCGGCCCGGCCGACCTGCGGGCGCTGGCCCCCGAGCAGCTGCCCGTGCTGGCGGCCGAGATCCGCGACGCGCTGGTCACCGGCGTCGCCCGCACCGGCGGCCACCTGGGCCCCAACCTGGGCGCGGTCGAGCTGACCATCGCCATCCACCGGGTGTTCGACTCCCCGCACGAGCCGGTGGTCTTCGACACCGGCCACCAGTCCTACGTGCACAAGCTGCTCACCGGCCGGCTCGAGGGGTTCGCCGGGCTGCGCCAGCGCGGCGGGTTGTCGGGTTACCCGGCCCGCGCCGAGAGCGAGCACGACTGGGTGGAGAACAGCCATGCCTCGACGTCGCTGTCCTACACCGACGGGCTGGCCAAGGGCTTCGCCGTCCGGGGCGACACCCGGCCGGTCGTGGCGGTGATCGGCGACGGCGCGCTGACCGGCGGCATGGCCTGGGAGGCGCTGAACAACATCGCCGCCGCGCAGGACCGGCCGGTGGTCATCGTGGTCAACGACAACGGCCGCTCCTACTCGCCGACCATCGGCGGCGTCGCCGACGCGCTGGCGGGCCTGCGGCTGCGGCCGGGCTACGAGCAGGCCCTGGACGCCGTCCGGGCCTCGCTGACCCGCACCCCCGTGGTCGGCAGCGCGCTGTACGACGCGCTGCACGGCATCAAGAAGGGGCTCAAGGACGTCCTGGCCCCGCAGGGCATGTTCGAGGACCTGGGCATGAAGTACGTGGGCCCGGTCGACGGCCACGACGTCGCGCAGCTGGAGTCCGCGCTGCGCCGGGCCCGGGCCTTCGGCGGGCCGGTCATCGTGCACGCGCTGACCGTGAAGGGCTTCGGCTACGCGCCGGCCGAGCGGGACGAGGTCGACGCCTGGCACGCCACCGGCGCGTTCGACCCCGACAGCGGGGTCAGCGCGGCCACCGCGGGCCGCGACTGGACGACGGCGTTCTCCGAGGCGCTGGTCGAGGTGGGGGCGGCCCGGCCCGACGTCGTGGCCATCACCGCAGCGATGCTGCACCCCACCGGCCTGGCCCCCTTCGCCGCACGCTTCCCCGACCGCACCTTCGACGTCGGCATCGCCGAGCAGCACGCGCTGACCTCGGCCGCGGGCCTGGCGATGGCCGGCCTGCACCCGGTCGTCGCGGTCTACTCGACCTTCCTCAACCGCGCCTTCGACCAGCTGCTCATGGACGTCGCGCTGCACCGCCAGCCGGTCACCGTCGTCCTGGACCGGGCCGGGGTGACCGGCACCGACGGCGCCTCGCACAACGGCATGTGGGACACCTCGATCTGCTCGGTCGTCCCGGGCCTGCGGATGGCGATGCCCCGCGACGAGGCCACGCTGGTCGAGGAGCTGGACGAGGCGCTGGCGGTGTCCGACGGGCCGACCGTGCTGCGCTTCCCGAAGGGGTCGGTGCTGCCCTCGCTGCCGGCGCTGGAGCGGGTCGGGCCCGTCGACGTGCTGCGCCGGGGGGCCGGGGCCGAGGTGCTGCTGGTCGCCTGCGGGTCGATGGTGCCGGCCGGGCTGGCCGCCGCGGAGCGGGCCGGCAAGCAGGGCATCGAGGTCACCGTCGTCGACCCGCGGTGGGTGCTGCCGGCGTCCCCCGAGCTGGTGGCGATGTGCGCCGACCACCGGCTGGTCGTGACGCTGGAGGACGGCGGACGCTCCGGCGGGGTGGGGGAGACCCTCGCCGCCGCGCTGCGGGACGCCGAGGTCGACGTCCCGGTGCGCTGCATCGCGCTGCCGCAGGTCTTCCTCGACCACGGCAGCCGGGCCGAGGTGCTCGCCGAGCACGGCCTCACCGAGCAGGACGTCGCCCGCCGGGTGGTCGAGTGGGCCGCCCGGATCACCGACCCGTCACCCTCGTCGTCCGCGGAGGACAAGCATGCTGATCGCTGAGATCCAGGTCGCCCCCAGCCCGCCCGGGACCGCCGAGGAGCCCTACGCGCACGTGAAGGCCGCCATCGCGGTCATCCAGGCCTCGGGGCTGACCTACGAGGTGGGCGCGCTGGGCACCACGCTGGAGGGCGAGGCCGACCAGGTGTGGGCCACCCTGCGCGGGGTGCACGAGGCGATGCTCGCCGCGGGCGCGCGGGCGGGCATCAGCCACATCAAGGTCGCCGAGGTCGACCGCACGATGGACTCCCTCACCGACGGCTTCCGCTAGCTGCCCTCTCCATTCTTGATCTTGCAGAACCGCAACGGAGGCGCGCCGCCCACCGGCGTGGCGGCGTTGCCGAACTGCAAGGTCAACGCCCGGCGGCGGCCCACAGCTGCGCCGCCCGGGCGGCTGCGGCGGCCACCAGCTCGGTGAGCTCGGGCCGGTCGGGCACCGCGAACGAGGTGTAGGCACCGCGTCCGCCGGCCGTGGGCCGGCCGTAGGCCTTCGCCGCGGTGCTGCCGTCGGGCAGCAGCCGCACGGTGAGGGTCTGCAGGGTGAACTCCTCACCCCGCCGGACGTCGGTCCACCGCAGGTGCGCAGGCACCGTCACGTTCAGGGCCAGCGCATTCACCTCGACGTGCACGCCGCCCAGCATGGTGCACCCCGTCGGCGTTCCGGGAGCGGGATGCCGACGGGGCGCACCCTGCTCTACAGCGCGCCGGCGCGCCTCAGGTAGGGGCTGATGCCACCGAGCCAGAACGGCCAGCCGGCGCCGAGCAGCATGGCCAGGTCGATGTCCTCGACCGCCTGGACGACGCCCTCGTCCAGCATCAGCCGGATCTCCTCGGCCAGCGCCCGCTCCGCGTCCGCCCGCAGCTGCCCGGCGTCCGGCCCGCCGTCGCCGGCGACGAAGGCGTCGGCCAGGTCGGGGTCGACCACCCCGGGCTCGCTGAACACGCTCGGCTTGCCCAGCTCGACCATCCGGCGCAGGCCGTCGCCGACGGCGAACCGGTCGGGGAAGGCCTCGTGCATCCGCTCGGCGACGTGCAGCGCGACCGGCGGGCCGACCAGCGACAGCAGCTCGAACGGAGTCATCGGCAGGCCCAAGGGGTCCAGCGCCCGCTCGGCGACCTCCACCGGGGTGCCGGCGTCGACGGCTGCCGTCACCTCCCCGAGGAACCGGGTGAGCAGCCGGTTGACCACGAACGCCGGGGCGTCGGCGACCAGCACGCACGACTTCTTCAGCTGCTTGCCGACCGCGAAGGCCGTCGCCAGCGTGGCGTCGTCGGTCTGCGCGGCGCGCACGACCTCCAGCAGCGGCAGCACGGCGACCGGGTTGAAGAAGTGCATGCCCACCACCCGCTCGGGGTGCTGCAGGCCCGCGGCCATGTCGGTGATCGACAGCGCCGAGGTGTTGGTGGCCAGCACGCACTCGGCCGACACGACCGCCTCGACCTCGGCGAAGACCTGCTGCTTGACCGACAGCTCCTCGAAGACCGCCTCGATGACCAGGTCGGCGTCGGCGAAGGCGGCCTTCTCCAGCGACCCGGTGACCAGGCCGGTCAGCCGGTTGAGCGCGTCGGGGGACAGCCGGCCCTTCGCCGCGAGCTTCTCCAACTCGGCGTGTACCCAGCCCACGCCCTTGTCCACCCGCGCCTGATCGACGTCGGTGAGCACCACCGGCACCTGCAGCTTGCGCAGGAACAGCAGCGCCAGCTGGGAGGCCATCAGCCCGGCGCCGACGACGCCGACCTTGGTGACCTTCCTGGCCAGGGCCCGGTCCGGGGCGCCGGCGGGGCGCTTGGCACGTTTCTGGGTGAGGTCGAAGGCGTAGAGCGAGCTGCGCAGCTCCGGGGTCATGATCAGGTCGGCCAGCGCCTCGTCCTCGGCGGCGGTGCCGTCGGCGAACGCCGCGTCCCGCGACAGCTCGAGCAGGTCCACGACCCGGACGGCGGCCGGCGAGGCGTTGCGGGTCCGTGCGGCCACCACCTGGCGGGCGCGCGCGATCGCGTCGTCCCAGGCGCCCCGGTCGACCTCGCGACGGGAGACGGTCACCGCACCGGTGAGCACGCCGGCGGCCCACTCCAGTGACCGCTCCAGGAAGTCCGCCGGCTCGAACAGCGCGTCGGCGATGCCCAGCTTCGCTGCCCGCGGGCCGCACGTCATCTGGTTCTGCGCCAGCGCGTTCTCCACGACCACCGTGACGGCGGCGTCGATGCCGACGAGCCGGGGCAGCAGCTGGGTGCCGCCCCAGCCGGGCACCAGGCCGAGGAACACCTCGGGGAAGGCGACGAAGGCGCCGCCGGAGATGGTCCGGTACTGCGCGTGCAGGGCGAGCTCCAGCCCGCCGCCCAGCGCCGCGCCGTTGACGAAGGCGAAGGTGGGGACGGCGGCGTCGCGCAGCTTGGCGAACACGCGGTGGCCCTGCCGGGCGATCTCCAGCGCCTCGTCGCGGGTGCGGATGCGGGGCACGCCGGAGAGGTCGGCGCCGACCGCGAACACGAACGGCTTGCCGGTAACCGCGATGCCGGCGACGTCGGCGGCCAGCGCCTGGTCCAGCGCGGCGTCCAGCGAGGCCAGCCCGCCGGGGCCGAAGGTGGAGGGCCGGGTGTGGTCGTGGCCGTTGTCCACGGTGATCAGCGCCAGCGGCTTGTCGACCCCGGGCAGGCGGACCTGTCGGAGCAGCGCCTGCGTGACGACCTCGTCGGGGAACTGCTCGCTCACTTCTCGCCCTCCCAGGCCGGGTTCTCCCAGATGACCGATCCGCCCATGCCGATGCCGATGCACATCGCCGTCAGCCCGTACCGGACGTCGGGCCGCTCGGCGAACTGCCGCGACAGCTGGGTCATCAGCCGGACGCCGGAGGAGGCCAGCGGGTGGCCCACCGCGATGGCCCCGCCCCACGGGTTGACCCGCGGGTCGTCGTCGGCGATGCCGAAGTGGTCCAGGAAGGCCAGCACCTGGACGGCGAAGGCCTCGTTGAGCTCGAACAGCCCGATGTCGTCGATGGTGAGTCCGGTGCGGGCCAGCGCCTTCTCGGTCGCCGGCACCGGCCCGACACCCATCACCTCGGGCTCCACGCCGGCGAAGCCGAAGCCGACCAGCCGCATGCCGATGGGCAGGCCGAGCTCGACGGCGACGTCCTCGGCGGCGAGCAGCGACGCGGTGGCGCCGTCGTTGAGGCCCGCGGCGTTGCCGGCGGTGACGTGGCCGTGCGGCCGGAACGGGGTCTTCAGGTCGGCGAGCGCCTCGACGGTGGTGCCCGGTCGGGGCGGCTCGTCGGCGGTGGCCAGGCCCCAGCCCTGCTCGGCCGAGCGGGTGGCGACCGGGACGAGCTCGGGGCCGATCTTGCCCGCGGCCAGCGCGGCGGCGTACTTGTCCTGGCTGCCGACGGCGAAGGCGTCGGCCCGCTGCTTGGTCAGGTGCGGGTAGCGGTCGTGCAGGTTCTCCGCGGTGGACCCCATCACGAGCGCGGAGGAGTCGACGATCTTCTCGCTGACGAACCGCGGGTTCGGGTCGACGCCCTCGCCCATCGGGTGGTGGCCCATGTGCTCGACCCCGCCGGCGATGGCGACGTCGTAGGCGCCGAACGCGATGCCCGACGCCGTCGTGGTCACCGCGGTCATCGCACCGGCGCACATCCGGTCGATCGCGAAGCCGGGGACGCTGTTCGGCAGGCCGGCCAGCAGCGCGGCGGTGCGGCCGATGGTCAGGCCCTGGTCGCCGATCTGGGTGGTGGCGGCGATGGCCACCTCGTCCACCCGGTCGGCCGGGAGCTGCGGGTTGCGCCGCATGAGCTCGCGGATGCAGCGGACGACGAGGTCGTCGGCGCGGGTCTGGGCGTACATGCCCGCGGGGCCGGCCTTGCCGAACGGGGTGCGCACGCCGTCGACGAAGACGACCTCGCGCAGGGAGCGGGTCACGGGACCTCCGTTGGGGAGCGGGACGCGGCGGGGAGCCGCGTCGGGCCACAAGTTACCCGCCGGTAACCCCGCCTCCGCCATCGCCCACCCGCACCGCACCCGGGCATGGGATCCCCTGCACCCGCCCACGGGGCCCATCACCGGGTGCAGGGGCTCCCATGCCGGCGGGAGGGGAGGTGTCGGAAGCTCCACCCGGGTGGATGGGGCCGTCGGCGGGGGTCGAGCTTCCGATACCCGGGGCGGGTGCCGGGCGGGGGTCAGGCCAGGGACGCGGCGTCGGTGAGCAGGTCGCGGGTGAGGTCGACCTGCCACTCCCGCGCGCCGCCGTCCCGCAGGAACCCGCTGACCGAGTCCGGGGTGACCTCGGCCGGCGGTGACCACATGAGCCGGCGGACCAGGTCGGGGGAGAGCAGGTTCTCCACCGGCACCGACCACTGCTCGGCCAGTGCCGCCAGCCCCGCGCGGGCGGCCTTGAGGCGCTTGTCGGCGTCGGGGTCCCGGTCGGCCCAGCGGTTGACCGGCGGCGGTCCGTCGCCGGGCAGGCTGTGCGGCGGCAGCTGGTCCTCGGGGACGGCGCGGCCCTTCTGCAGCGCACCGAACCAGGTGCCGGCGATCTTGCGGTTCGACCGGCCGCGGAACACCGGCAGGTCGGCCAGCGCCTCGACGGTGGCCGGGTCGGCGGTGACCGCGGCGACCATCGCGGAGTCCGGCAGCACGCGGCCGGGGGCGACGTCGCGGCGGCGGGCGAGCAGGTCCCGGGCCTCCCAGAGTGCCCGCAGCAGGGCCAGCTGACGCCGGTTGCGCAGCGCGTGCATCCCGGAGGTGCGCCGCCACGGGTCGACCCGGGGGGCGGGCGGGCCGGCGGCGAGGATGGCCGCGAACTCCTGCCGCGCCCACTCGGTCTTGCCCTGCTCCTCGAGGATCGCGGCCAGCGCGTCGCGCAGCTCGACGAGCACCTCGACGTCGAGGGCGGCGTAGACCAGCCAGTCGGTGGGCAGCGGCCGGGTCGACCAGTCCGCGGCCGAGTGGCCCTTCTGCAGGGTGTAGCCGAGCAGGGACTCCACGACCGCGCCCAGCCCGACCCGCGGCAGGCCGGCCAGCCGGGCGGCGAGCTCCGTGTCGAACAGCTTCGTGGGCACCAGGCCGATCTCGGCCAGGCACGGCAGGTCCTGGTTGGCGGCGTGCAGCACCCACTCCACGTCGCCGACGACGGCCTGGACGGGGGAGAGGTCGGGCAGCGGCACCGGGTCGACCAGGCCGGTGCCCGACCCGGCCCGGCGCAGCTGCACCAGGTAGGCCTTCTGGCCGTAGCGGTAGCCCGAGGCGCGCTCGGCGTCGACCGCGACCGGGCCGCTGCCGGCCGCCAGCGCCGCGGCGTAGTCGACCAGCGCGGTGGAGGTCTCGATGACCGGCGGCAGCCCGTCGCGGGGGGCCAACAGGGGCACGGCGGGGGAATCCTCCGCAGGCGGCGGCTGCTCGGTCACGAGATCACCCCGCCGCGGATGCCGAGCGCCACCATGTGGGCGCGGTCGCCGGTGCCGAGCTTGCGCGCGATGCGGGCCAGGTGGCTCTTCACCGTGAGGGCGGACAGGTCCACCAAGTCACCGATCTCCTTGTTCGTGTGCCCCTCGGCGACGAGCCGGAGGATGTCGACCTCGCGGGCCGAGAGGTGCCCCGGGCCGTCGTCGACCGGGGTGCGGGTCAGGCCGACGGCCAGGCTGCTGGCGATGCCCGGGTCGGCCCAGACCTCGCCGGACAGCGCGGACTGCAGGCCCTCGGTCAGCACGGCCAGCGGCGAGGTCTTGAGCAGGTAGGCCTGCACCCCGGCCAGGAACGCCGCCCGGACGACGCCCGGGTCGGTCACCGCGGTCAGCACCACCACGACCGGCCACCCGTCGGCGCGCAGCACCGGCATCAGCTCCAGCCCGCGACCGGGCGGGCCGGGCACCGGGCCGGTGCTGTCGGGCAGGTCGACGTCGAGCACGCACAGGGCGCGCGGGCCGGACACGTGGGCACGCACACGCGCCTCGTCCAGGCCGGCCGCCTCCTCGACGTCACGGGCGCCCATCGCCCGCAGGCGCGCGGCCAGGGCCTCGCGGACGAGGGGTGCGGGGTCGACGACGAGCGCGGTGGCGTCCGGTGGCAGCAGCGCGCCGTCGGCACGCGTGTGTCCCAGGGTCACCGGTCGGTCGCTCCGTCGTCACGGCCGCTCCGCGCGTCGCCGCAGCCGGCTCATCGTCGTTGCGCCGGATGGAGCAACCAGCCCACTCTAGGAGGTGCTGCCGCCCGGTGCCCGCCCCTGCCCCAGCAGGTGCACCCCCGGTGGGGGGAGGCCGGCGGCGTTGCCCAGCACCTCGAGCCAGGCGCCCAGGTGGCGGTCGAGGTCGGTGTCCGCGGCGGTCCAGGACGCGCGGATCTCCACGTCCACCGAGTGCTCGGGGCCCGCGATGTCGCCGAAGCGGGTGGAGGCGGTGCGGGTGACCGTGCCGCCCAGGGAGTGGTGGTCGGCGCCGTGGTCGACCAGCGCCTCCACCAGCCAGCTCCAGGCGACCTCGGAGAACATCTGGTCGTCGACCATGGTCTCGTCGGTGACGGCGGAGACGTAGCCGACGCACCGGGTGGTGCCGTCCCAGGCCTCGTGGCCGGCGGGGTCGAAGAGCACGATGAACCGACCGCTGGCGATCTCCAGGTCGTCCTCGCCGGACCCGTCGCCGACGGGTTCGGCGACGCGGGCGCCGATGGCGTGCGACCAGGGGGCCAGCCGCTGGGGTGCCGGGATGTGCTCGAGCTGGATCTCGCGGCGGGCACGGACGGTGGCCAGGGCGTCGAGGCCGGCCTGGAACTCGGCCGGCGGCGGGAGGCGCTCGGCGTCACCGTCCGGCGCGCGCCCCGCCCTGCGCTGTGGGTCCACGCACGAAGGGTAGGTCGCTGTACCGACAGCACGCCTGCGCGACGCGCCCACTGGTCCTGCACGGAGAGTCACGCGAGACGGCGTGTCGAGCTCGGCGGGTCGTCGGGGCGCCGGACAGGACCCGGCGGCCGGGTCGCCGTGGGTCTGGGAGGATGGCCGGTCGTGGGCACACCAGCAGGACCGGGCACCGCCAGCACGCCGTCCCCGGCCGACTCCGACCTCGTCCGCGCCGCCCTGGGCCGCCCGGTCGACCGCACGCCGGTGTGGTTCATGCGGCAGGCCGGGCGCTCGCTGCCGGAGTACCGCGCGTTGCGCGCGGGCACCGCGATGCTGCAGGCCTGCCAGGACCCCGACCTGGTCACCGAGATCACCCTGCAGCCGGTCCGCCGGCACGGGGTGGACGCCGCGATCCTGTTCTCCGACATCGTGCTGCCGCTGGTGGTCGCCGGGGTGGACATCGAGATCAAGCCCGGTGTGGGTCCGGTCGTGGCCCAGCCGGTGCGCAGCGTCGCCGACGTCGACGCGCTGCCCGACCTGGAGCCCGAGGGGCTGGGCTTCCTGACCACGGCCGTCGGCCGGCTGGTGGCCGAGCTCGGCGCCACCCCGCTGATCGGGTTCGCCGGGGCGCCCTTCACCCTCGCCACCTACCTCATCGAGGGCGGGCCCTCGAAGGAGCACGCGCGCACCAAGGCCTTCATGTACGCCGAGCCCGAGGCCTGGCAGCGGCTGCTGGCCAAGCTCGCGGTGTCGGCGTCGGTGTTCCTGCGCGCCCAGGTCGACGCCGGGGCCTCGGCCGTCCAGCTGTTCGACTCCTGGGCCGGGGTGCTCTCCGCGGCCGACTACGCCGCCCGGGTGCTGCCGCACTCCCGCGCCGCGTTCGACGGACTGGGCGACCGGGCCGCCGGGGTGCGGGACGTGCCGCGGATCCACTTCGGTGTCGGCACCGGCGAGCTGCTGCCGCTGATCGGGAACGCCGGCGCCGACGTCGTCGGTGTGGACTGGCGGGTCCCGCTGGACGAGGCCGTGCGCCGGGTCGGGCCCGGCTACTCCCTGCAGGGCAACCTCGACCCTGCCGTCCTGCTCGCCGGCCGGACCACCCTGGACGCCGAGGTGCGCCGGGTCGTGGAGCAGGGCCGGGCCGCGCGGGGGCACGTGTTCAACCTCGGCCACGGCGTGCTGCCCGACACCGACCCGGGCGCCATCACCCACGTGGTCGAGCTGGTGCACGAGCTGAGCTCGCGCGCATGAGCCGGCTGGTCGTCGTCGGGGCCGGCATCACCGGGCTGACGGCGGCCTGGGCCTGGCACCGCGAGCACCCGGACGGCGAGGTCGTCGTGCTCGAGGCCGGGAACCGGGTGGGCGGCAAGCTGGGCCGGGTCCGGCTGGCCGGGACCTGGTACGACACCGGCGCCGAGGCCGTCCTCGCCCGGGTCCCCGACGCCGTCGGGCTGATCGCCGAGCTGGGCCTGGCGACCGTCGTCCCCGCCACCACCTCGGCGTCGGTGGAGCTGCCCGACGGCCGGCACCGGCTGCCGGCCGCCACCCTGCTGGGCGTGCCCACCTCCGCCGACGGGCTGGACGGCGTGCTGTCGCCGGCCGGGGTGGCCCGGGTGCGCGCCGAGGCCGCGCTGCCTCCCCTGGAGTTCGGCGAGGACCGGACCGTCGGGGGCCTGCTGCGGGAGCGGCTGGGCGACGAGGTGGTCGACCGGCTCGTGGAGCCGCTGCTGGGCGGGGTCTACGCCGGCCAGGCCGACCGGCTGTCGGTGCGGGCCACCATGCCGGCGCTGGCCGCGCAGCTGCCCCGGCACAGCTCGGTGCTCGCCGCCGCGGGGGCGGCCCGCGACTCCGGCGCGCGCAGCCGGGAGGCAGCGGCCGGCGCCCCCGACGGCCCGGTGTTCGTCACGCTCCCCGAGGGGGTCGCCTCCCTGCCGCACGCGCTGGCCGCGGCGCTGC
>NZ_JAMXRZ010000011.1 GCF_024124375.1 Klenkia sp. PcliD-1-E | reverse complement strand
GGGTGGAGGCGACGCCGGGGGAGCGGCCCGGCGCGGTGGCGTGCGCCCGGAGGGTGGCCAGCAGGGCGTCGCGGTCGCGGTGCAGCTCGGCGAGCGTGGCGCCGATCCGGCCCACCACGACACCCGCGTGCCCGGCGGCCGGCAACCCGCAGCCGGCGCACGCCGTACCCGGGTGGGCCCGGTCGGGGACCGGTGTCGAGCAGACCGGGCAGCGCAGCACCCACGGGGCGGTCGGAGCAGTCATGTCGTCGAGGTTCGCCGCGCGCAGGGCCCTCGCCCTCCGCCGCACCACCTGACCTTCCCTGGGTAGTGCTACCCAGGTCACCGGCGGTGCGCTCGGAACCGGGCCGTCCCGGCGGTACCCTGGGACCAGTGATCACGACCACCGGGCTCGAGCTGCGCGCGGGCGCCCGCATCCTGATCAGCGAGGCCGACCTGCGCGTGCAGCCCGGTGACCGGATCGGACTGGTCGGGCGCAACGGTGCCGGCAAGACCACCACGCTGACCACCCTCGCCGGCGAGCGGGTGCCGCACGCCGGGAAGGTCGAGCAGACCGGCGAGCTCGGCTACCTGCCGCAGGACCCCCGCAGCGGCGACCTGTCGATCACCGCCAGCGACCGGGTGCTGTCCGGTCGCGGCCTCGACGAGCTCAAGGCCAAGCTGACCAAGGCCCAGATCGCCATGGCCGAGCCCGCCGACGACGCCGAGCGCGACCGCGCCGTCCGCCGGTACGGCCGCCTGGAGGACCAGTTCGCCGCCATGGGCGGGTACGCCGCGGAGTCCGACGCCGCCCGCATCTGCACCAACCTCGGCCTGCCCGACCGGGTGCTCGCCCAGCCGCTGTCGACGCTGTCCGGTGGTCAGCGGCGCCGCGTGGAGCTGGCCCGCATCCTGTTCTCCGACGCCGACACCCTGCTGCTCGACGAGCCCACCAACCACCTGGACGCCGACTCGATCGCCTGGCTGAAGACGTTCCTGGCCAGCCACCGCAGCGGCCTGGTGGTCATCAGCCACGACGTCGAGCTGCTGGCCGCCGTCGTCAACAAGGTGTGGCACCTGGACGCCAACCGGGCCACCGTCGACGTCTACAACCTGGGCTGGAAGCGCTACCTGGAGGCCCGGGAGACCGACGAGCGCCGGCGTCGCAGCGAGCGCGCCAACGCCGAGAAGAAGATCGGCGCGCTCACCGCGCAGGCCGACAAGATGCGCGCCAAGGCCACCAAGGCCAAGGCCGCGCAGTCGATGGACAAGCGCGCCGCCCGGCTGGCCGCCGGTCTGGAGCAGGTGCGTGTGCAGGACCGGGTCGCCAAGCTGCGCTTCCCGACGCCTGCGCCCTGCGGCAAGACCCCGCTGACCGCCGAGCGGTTGAGCAAGAGCTACGGGTCGCTGGAGATCTTCACCGGCGTCGACCTGGCCGTCGACCGCGGCACCCGGGTCGTCGTCCTCGGCCTCAACGGTGCGGGCAAGACCACCCTGCTGCGGATGCTGGCCGGCACCGAGACCCCCGACACCGGCGAGGTCAAGGCCGGCCACGGCCTGCGGCTGGGCTACTACGCCCAGGAGCACGAGACCATCGACATGGACCGTTCGCTGCTCGAGGTCATGCGCGCCGCGGCCCCGGAGCAGACCGACACGGAGCTGCGCCGCATCCTCGGTGCGTTCCTGTTCTCCGGCGACGCGGTCGACCAGCGGGCCGGCACGCTGTCCGGCGGTGAGAAGACCCGGCTGGCGATGGCCGCGCTGGTCTGCTCGGCGGCGAACGTGCTGCTGCTGGACGAGCCCACCAACAACCTCGACCCCGCCAGCCGCGAGCAGGTGCTCGAGGCGCTGCGCACCTACCAGGGCGCGATCGTGCTGGTCACCCACGACGAGGGCGCCGTCACCGCCCTCGACCCGGACAAGGTCATCCTGCTGCCCGACGGCACCGAGGACACCTGGTCGCCCGACTTCGCCGAGCTCGTCGAGCTCGCGTAGTTCCAGCGCGCGCCCACCCGTGCGGGGGGTGATCATTCGAGCGGGACCGGCGTCACAGGGACGGCGGCCAGGCGACCAGTGGGGGACCCGGCGTGACCGGGACGCTGGCGGGGAGGGAGTCATGGCCGACTCGAACGCAGCGGACACCTCGGGCACCGGGGACGCCGCCGGGCTGACCAAGGGCAAGCGGATCACCGGTGACGACCGGAACTCGCTGGCCGGTAACCTGCGCAAGCGCTACGACGCCGGGGAGAGCATCCGGGTGCTCGCCGCCGACACCGGCCGCTCGTACGGCTTCGTGCACCGGCTGCTCAGCGAGTCGGGGGCGACCCTGCGCAGCCGGGGCGGGGCCAACCGGCCGGCCGCGGACAAGAAGTGAGCGGTGACCCGGCGCGCGGCTGGGTCACCACCTCGCTGGACGGCCCGGTCCTCACCGTCCTGCTGGACCGGGCCGACCAGCTGAACGCCCAGGTCCCCGCCACCTGGACCACCCTCGCCGAGATCGGGGCCGCGCTGCCGGACGAGGTGCGGGTCGTGGTGGTCCGCGGCGCCGGGCGGGCGTTCTCCGCGGGCCTGGACCGGTCGCTGTTCGCCGCCGACCCGGGCACCCCCGGCGGGCTCGGCGAGCTCGCCGGGCTCGGTGCCCACGGCGCGCAGGAGCGCATCCGCGGTTACCAGGCCGGATTCCGCTGGCTCCGGCGGCCGGGCATCGTCTCCGTCGCCGTCGTGCAGGGCCACGCCATCGGCGCCGGCGCCCAGCTCGCGCTCGCCTGCGACCTGCGGGTCTGCGCCGAGGAGGCCACCTTCGCCCTGCCCGAGGCCACGCTGGGCCTGGTCCCCGACCTGACCGGCACCTCCACCCTGGTGCAGGCGGTCGGCTACAGCCGGGCGCTGGAGATGTGCCTGACCGGGCGCCGGGTGGGGGCCGCCGAGGCGTACACCGCGGGCCTGGCGAACGTCGTCGTCCCGGCGTCCGCGCTCGACGGCGCGGTCGAGCAGCTCGTCGCCGCCGTCCTCGGGCCGGACGTCGACGCCAGCCGCGAGACCGCCGCCCTGGTGCGCCGCGCCGCGGCCGCCGACGAGGACGGGCAGGACGCCGCCGAGCGGGCGGCGCAGTACCGGCGGCTGCACGCACTGGCGGAACAGGCCTCCTCGGCCCGGGGTTGAGCCCGTCGTGGACGGACCGATGACCTCGATGGCCGCGATGCGGTCCTTCCGCCGCGAGGCGACGCCCGCCCGGGAGATCCCGAAGGGGACCGTCCGGCGGATCCTCGGCGTCGCCGGTCCCTACCGGCGCGACCTGGCGTCCTTCCTCGCCCTCGTCGTGCTGTCCGCGGTCATCGGCGTGGCCACCCCGCTGCTGGCCGGGGACATCGTCAACCGGATCGCCGGGCTGACCGGCACCGCCGGGGACATCGTGCGGATCGCGCTGCTCATCGCCGGGCTCGCCCTCGTCGACGCCGGCAGCTCGCTGGCCCAGCGCTGGTACTCCTCGCGCATCGGCGAGGGCGTCATCTACGACCTGCGGGCCCGCGTCTTCGCCCACGTGCAGCGGATGCCCGTCGCCTTCTTCACCCGCACCCAGACCGGTGCGCTGGTCAGCCGGCTCAACAACGACGTCATCGGCGCGCAGCAGGCCTTCACCTCGACGCTGTCCGGGGTGGTCTCCAACGTCATCGGGCTGGTGCTCACCGGCGCGGTGATGCTGACCCTGTCCTGGCAGATCACGCTGCTGTCGGTGGTGCTGGTGCCGCTGTTCGTGCTGCCGGCCAAGCGCATCGGGAAGAAGCTGCAGGAGATCACCCGGGAGTCCTACGGGCTCAACGCCTCGATGAACGCCACCATGACCGAGCGGTTCAACGTGGCCGGCGCGCTGCTGGTCAAGCTGTTCGGCCGGCCCGAGGCCGAGGTCGAGTCCTTCCGTTCCCGCGCTGCCCGGGTGCGCGACATCGGCGTCCTGTCGGCGATGTACGGCCGCACGTTCTTCACCGCGCTCACCCTGGTCGCCGCACTCGCCACCGCCCTGGTCTACGGCCTGGGCGGGACGCTGGCCTTCGACGGGTCGCTCACCCCGGGTGCGGTCGTCTCGCTGGCGCTGCTGCTGTCGCGGCTCTACGGCCCGCTGACCGCGCTGTCCAACGTCCGGGTCGACGTCATGAGCGCGATGGTCAGCTTCGACCGCGTGTTCGAGGTGCTCGACCTGTCGCCGATGATCGACGAGGCACCCGATGCGCGGCCGGTGCCGGCCGGTGACCGCTCCGTCGAGTTCGACCACGTCTCCTTCCGCTACCCGACCGCCGAGCAGGTGTCGCTGGCCTCGCTGGAGGACCTCTCGCTGCCCGAGCACGGCGAGCCCGCCACCGTGCTGCACGACGTCAGCTTCCGGGCCGAGCCGGGCCAGCTGGTCGCCCTGGTCGGTCACTCCGGCGCCGGGAAGTCGACCATCGCCAACCTGGTGCCCCGGCTCTACGACGTCACCGAGGGTGCGGTGCGGGTGGGCGGGGTCGACGTCCGCCGGGCGACGGCGGACTCGCTGCGCGCCGCGATCGGCGTGGTCAGCCAGGACGCCCACCTGTTCCACGACACCATCCGGGCCAACCTGCGCTACGCCCGGCCCGAGGCCACCGACGACGAGCTCTGGACGGCGATGACCGGCGCCCGCATCGCCGCCCTGGTCGCCTCGCTGCCCGACGGGCTGGACACCGTCGTCGGCGACCGCGGGTACCGGATGTCGGGCGGGGAGAAGCAGCGGCTGGCCATCGCCCGGGTGCTGCTCAAGGCGCCGGGCATCGTCATCCTCGACGAGGCCACCGCGCACCTGGACAGCGAGAGCGAGGTGGCCGTGCAGAAGGCGCTGGACACCGCGCTCACCGGCCGGACCTCACTGGTCATCGCGCACCGGCTGTCCACCATCCGCAGCGCCGACCTCATCCTGGTGCTCGACGAGGGCCGGGTGGTCGAGCGCGGCACGCACGACGAGCTGCTGGCGCTCGGTGGCCGCTACGCCGACCTGTACCGCACCCAGTTCGCCCAGCGCCCCGTGTCGGCGGCACCCGGGCAGGCCTGAGCACTACCGTCACAGGGGTCCCACCCGCACCACCCCGGGAGTCCCGTTGTCCGTCGCCCACCCCGAGGACGCGGAGATCCGCGCCGTCTACGCCGAGTACCTGGACGGCTGGAACGCGCACAGCGCCGCCCGCCAGGCGGCCACCCTCACCGACGACGCCGACGTGGTCGGGTTCGACGGCACCCAGCACCACGGCCGGCTGCAGTTCGCCGCCGACCTGCGCCGCATCTTCGCCGACCACTCGCCGCCGCCCTACGTCGCCGCCGTCCGGTCGGTGCGCGCGATGGGGGAGGACACCGCGGTGCTGGTGGCCACCGCCGGGATGCCCGGTTCCGACGGTGCGCTGCACCCCGACCTGTTGGCCGTGCACACGGTCGTGCTGGTCAAGGACGGCCGGCGGTGGAAGATCGCCGTCTTCGCCGCCACCCCCGCCTCGCGCACGACCACCCTCGACGTCGTCGAGGTGCTGGCCGGGCAGCTGTCGTGACCGGGGTCCTCGCCGGGCCGGACGACGTCGCGGGCGCGGTGCTGCTCGACGTCCGCTGGGCGCTGGGGCGCACCGACGGCCACGAGCGCTACCTGGCCGGCCACCTGCCGGGCGCGGTGTACGTGGACCTGGACACCGAGCTGGCCGCCCCGCCGTCCGCGGCCGGCCGGCACCCGCTGCCCGCGGTGGAGGACCTGCAGGCCGCCGCCCGCCGCTGGGGCGTCTCGGCCGGGTCGCGGGTGGTCGTCTACGACGACGGGCCGGGGATCGCCGCGGCCCGGGCGTGGTGGCTGCTGCGCTGGGGTCGACATGTCGACGTGTCGATCCTGGACGGCGGCCTGGCCGGCTGGTCAGGGTCCCTGGAGACCGGCGAGGTGGAGCCCGAGCCCGGGGACGTCGTCCTGGCACCGGGCGGGATGCCGGTGCTGACGGCGGACGAGGCGGCCGCGCTGCCCGGCGCCGGTGGCCTGCTGCTCGACGCCCGCGCCCCCGAGCGGTTCCGAGGCGAGGTTGAGCCGGTCGACCCGGTGGCCGGGCACGTCCCCGGCGCGGTGAACCTACCGGCCACCGACCTGCTCGCCGACGGCCGGTTCCGCCCCGACCTGGCCTCGGTGCTCGCCGGCCGCGGCGTCGCGGGAGCCGCCGTGGGGGTCTACTGCGGCTCCGGGGTGACGGCTGCGCACACCGTCGCAGCCCTGGCCTCGGCCGGTGTCCACGCGGCGCTGTGGCCCGGCTCGTGGTCGGAGTGGGTCGCGGACCCGTCCCGCCCGGTGGCGACCGGCCCCTGAGCGCGGCCGGCCCCCGCGCGGGTGGCCGGCTGGCACCCCTTCGCCCCTGACCGACCCTCGACCGCCCGGCGTGGATCAGGTGGGACGACCAGCGTGCATCCTCCGCCGCGGACGCCGGTGGCGGAGGATGCATTCTGCCCGTCGGAGCTGATCCACGCCCCGGGTCAGGGGCGGTCAGGCGAGGGCGGCGTCGTAGCGGTCGAGCAGGACCTGGGCGATGCGGTCGTCGGGCAGCAGGGGAGCGGTGACCAGGTCGGCGCCGGCGGCGTCCAGCTTGTCGCGGAAGTGGCCGGGCGCCAGCAGGTAGGCCGCGACCACCACCCGGGTGGCGCCGGCGGCCCGGGCGGCGGCCACGGCCTCGGGCACGGGGGGCTGCGCCGCCGAGCCGTAGCCGGTGCTGACCGGACCGGCCCACGACGTCTGCAGCATCGCGGCCGTCTGCGCGACGTCGGCGGTGGCGCGGGCGTCGCTGGAGCCGGCGGCCGCCACGACCACCGCCGTGCCGGGGTCGGTGGGGTCGGCGCCGGCCTCGACCAGCCGAGAGTGCAGCACCTGCGCCAGCCGGGGGTCCGGGCCCAGCGGGCGGGCGGCGACGGCGTCCTCGCGCTGGGCCACCGCGCCGGCGATGTCGACGTGCACGTGGTAGCCGCCGGACAGCAGCACCGGCACCACCACGGCCGGCCCGCCCAGGCCCGCGACGACGTCGACGACGGTCGGTGGCTGCACGTCGACGAACGCCGCGGTGGTGGTCAGGCCCGGGCGCAGCCGGCGGGCGGCCAGGGCCAGCTCGGCGACCAGCCGACGTCCGGTGGGGTTGCGGGTGCCGTGCGCGCAGGCGACCAGGACAGGGCCGGTCACAGCGCGCGGGTCACGCCGCCGTCCACGGCGATCATGGTGCCGGTGACGTAGGAGGCCGCGGGGGACAGGACGAACGCGGCGACGCGGCCGAACTCCTCGGGCCGGCCCACCCGCCGCAGCGGGATCCCGGACTCGGTGCGCGCCCGCATGCCCTCGGCGTCGCCCGAGGCGGCCTCGATGTCGGTGATCCGGTCGGTGGCGATCGTGCCCGGCAGCAGGCCGAACACCCGGATACCGCGGGGCCCCAGCTCGTCGGCCAGCGCCTTCGCCGTCATCGCCAGGCCCGGGCGCAGCCCGTTGGAGACCGCGAGGTGACCGATGGGCTGGCGCACCGAGGTGGACAGCACCAGGCCGATGGCCGCCCCCTCGCCGAGCTCGGGCACCGCGGCCTTGACCAGCCGGACCGTGCCGAGCAGGACGGACTCGACCGCGTCGCGCCAGGCCGACTCGTCGGTGTCCAGCAGGGAACCCGGCGTCGGGCCGCCCACGGACACCAGGACGCCGTCGAGCCCGCCGAGGTGGGTGCGGCAGGCCCCGACCAGTCGCCGTGCTGCGTCGGGGTCGGCCAGGTCGGCGGCCAGCCCGTGCGCCGCGGGGGCCCCGCCGAGCTCGGCGACGGCGGCGTCGACGGACCCCGGGGAGCGGGAGCTGATCAGCACCCGCGCCCCGTCGTCGACCAGGGCCCGGGCGGTCGCGGCCCCCAGCCCCCGGCTCGCGCCGGTGAGCAGGTAGCGACGACCGCCCAGCCCCAGGTCCACCGGTCAGACCGAGGCGGACCCGCGGAGGGAGCGCAGCACGTACTGCATGATCCCGCCGTTGCGGTAGTAGTTCGCCTCACCGGGGGTGTCGATCCGCACGCGCGCGTCGAACTCGACGTCGCCGGCCTTCACCTTCACCGTGCGCGGCGTGGTGCCGTCGTTGAGCGCGGTGACGCCGGTGATGGTGAACTCCTCGTCGCCGGTCAGGCCGAGGGACTCCCGGTCCTGGCCCTCGGGGTACTGCAGCGGCAGCACGCCCATGCCGATCAGGTTCGACCGGTGGATGCGCTCGTAGCTCTCGGCGATGACGGCCTTGACCCCCAGCAGCGCCGTGCCCTTGGCCGCCCAGTCGCGCGAGGAGCCCGAGCCGTACTCCTTGCCGGCCAGGACGACCAGCGGCACGCCCGCGTCGATGTAGGCGCGCGAGGCGTCGTAGATCGTCGTGGTCTCGCCGGTCAGGTGGTTCTTGGTCACGCCGCCCTCGGTGCCGGGCACCAGCTGGTTGCGCAGCCGGATGTTGGCGAAGGTGCCGCGGATCATGACCTCGTGGTTCCCGCGGCGCGAGCCGTAGGAGTTGAAGTCGCGGCGCTCGATGCCGTGCTCGGACAGGTACTTCCCGGCGGGGGAGTCGGCCTTGATGGAACCGGCCGGGGAGATGTGGTCGGTGGTCACCGAGTCGCCGAGCACCGCGAGGGTGCGGGCACCGGTGATGTCCTCGACCGGGGCCGGCTCGGCCGGCATGCCGTCGAAGTACGGGGGCTTGCGCACGTAGGTGCTCTCGGTGTCCCAGTCGAAGGTGTTGCCCTCGGGGGTGGGCAGCGAGCGCCACTGCTCGTCACCGGCGAAGACGTCGGCGTAGTCGTCGACGAACATCTCCTTGGTGATCGACTCGTCGATCGTGCGCTGCACGTCGATCGGCGAGGGCCAGATGTCGCGCAGGTACACGTCGTTGCCGTCGGTGTCCTGGCCCAGCGGGTCGTTGTTCAGGTCGACGTCCATCGAGCCGGCCAGCGCGTAGGCGATGACCAGCGGCGGGGACGCCAGGTAGTTCATCTTGATGTCGGGGTTGATCCGGCCCTCGAAGTTGCGGTTGCCCGACAGGACCGAGACGACGGCCAGGTCGGCCTCGTTGACCGCCTCGCTGATCGCCGGGGGCAGCGGCCCGGAGTTGCCGATGCAGGTCACGCAGCCGTAGCCGACCAGGTAGAAGCCGAGCTTCTCCAGGTAGGGGGTGAGCTGGGCCTTCTCGTAGTAGTCCATGACGACCTTGGACCCCGGCGCCAGCGTGGTCTTCACCCACGGCTTGCTGGTCAGCCCACGCTCGACGGCGTTCTTGGCCAGCAGCGCCGCCCCGATCATCACCGACGGGTTCGACGTGTTGGTGCACGAGGTGATCGAGGCGATCGTGACGTGCCCGTGGTCGACGTAGGTCTCGGTGCCGTCCTCCAGCACGACCCTGGTCGGCTTCGAGGCCCGGCCCGGCACGCGGTCGGGGGCGACGGTGCGCGGCTTGCCGGCGTCGCCGTTGGCCCCCGCGGACGGCGAGACCGGGTCGGAGGCCGGGAAGGTCTCCTCGACCGCCTCGTCGACCTTCGACCCCTCGGCGGCTGCCGAGTCGGGGTCGGCGTCGCCGTCGCCGGCGTAGTCGGGCAGCGCGGCGCGGAAGGCGGCCTGGGCGTCGGAGAGCTGCACCCGGTCCTGCGGCCGCTTCGGGCCGGCGATGGAGGGCACGACCGAGGCCAGGTCGAGCTCGAGGTACTCGGAGAACACCGGCTCGCGGGTCTCGTCGTGCCACAGCCCCTGCGTCTTGGCGTAGGCCTCCACCAGGGCGACCTGCTCGGCCGAGCGGCCGGTGAGCTCCAGGTAGCGGATCGTCTCGCCGTCGATCGGGAAGATCGCGGCGGTCGAGCCGAACTCCGGGCTCATGTTGCCGATGGTGGCCCGGTTGGCCAGCGGGACGGCGGAGACGCCGGCGCCGTAGAACTCGACGAACTTCCCGACGACGCCGTGCTTGCGCAGCATCTCGGTGATGGTCAGCACGAGGTCGGTGGCGGTGGCGCCGTCGGGCAGCTGCCCGGAGAGCTTGAAGCCGACCACGCGCGGGATGAGCATGGAGACCGGCTGGCCGAGCATCGCGGCCTCGGCCTCGATGCCGCCGACGCCCCAGCCCAGCACGCCCAGGCCGTTGACCATGGTGGTGTGCGAGTCGGTGCCGACGCAGGTGTCGGGGTAGGCCAGGGTCTTCCCGGACTCGTCACGGGAGAAGACGACGCGGGCCAGGTGCTCGATGTTGACCTGGTGCACGATGCCGGTGCCCGGGGGGACGACCTTGAAGTCGTCGAACGCGCCCTGGCCCCAGCGCAGGAACTGGTAGCGCTCGCCGTTGCGCTGGTACTCGATCTCGACGTTGCGCTCGAAGGACTCCGGGGTGCCGAACACGTCGGAGATGACCGAGTGGTCGATGACAAGCTCGGCCGGCGCGAGCGGGTTGATCCGGGACGGGTCGCCGCCCAGGTCGGCCATGGCCTCGCGCATGGTGGCCAGGTCGACGATGCACGGCACGCCGGTGAAGTCCTGCATGACCACACGGGCCGGGGTGAACTGGATCTCCTGGTCGGGCTCGGCCGACGGGTCCCAGTTCGCGACCGCCCGGATGTGGTCGGCGGTGATGTCCGCGCCGTCCTCGGTGCGCAGCAGGTTCTCGAGGAGGACCTTCAGGCTGTAGGGGAGCTTCTCCGAGCCCTCCACCGCGTCGAGCCGGAAGATGTCGTACTCGGTGCCGTCGACGTCGAGCGTCGCCCGTGCCCCGAAGCTGTCCTTGCTGGCTGCCACTGTGCTCCACCCTCTTGGTCCGCTCTCGTTGCCACCGGCCATCATCCCAGCCCCCGCGCCGTCGTGCGGCGTGAGGCCACCCTTGCCTGACCGCCGGTGGGTGTCGGTGCGGCGAACACCACACCGAACGGTTCCGAAGCCCTACGGTCTGCGCCGTGACGACGACGGCGGTGCCCCCGACGACGTCCGCCGCGTCGGCCGTCGCCGCCGCGGACCGGGGCCGTCCCGTCCGGGCCGTCCTGTCCGCGGCGCACCTGGTCGCCTTCCTGGCGGTGTGCGTCGCCGAGGGCCTGCCGACCGACCGGCTGAGCCTGCTGCTGTGGGTGCTCACCGGGCTGGCCTGCCGGTGCGCCGGCCGGGGGTGGCGGCGCGGGGTGCGGCTGCTGGCCGACTGGGTGCCCCTCGGCGCGGTGCTGCTGGCCTACGACGCCAGTCGCGGCATCGCGGGCACCCTCGGGGCGCCGGTGCACGTGACCGGGCCCGCGGCCGTCGACACCGCGGTGTTCGGCGCCGTGCCGTCGGTGTGGCTGCAGGCCCACCTGACCGCACCGGGCTGGCTGCAGGTCGTGGTCACGCTGGTCTACAGCTCGCACTTCGTCGTCACCCCGCTGGTGCTGGCCGTGCTGTGGGTGCGCGACCGCGCCCGGTGGGGCCGCTACGCCCGGTTGGTGGTCGCGCTGTCGGTCGCCGGGCTGGTCACCTACGTGGTCTACCCGGCGGCCCCGCCGTGGCTGGCCGCCCGGCACGAGGTGATCGGCGAGGTGCACCGCACCAGCGGCGACGGCTGGGCGGTGCTCGGCCTGCCCCGCGCACAGGCGCTGCTGCACGCCGGCCAGGGCCAGGTGAACCCGGTGGCCGCCGTCCCGTCGCTGCACACCGCCTTCGCGGTGCTGCTGTGCCTGTTCGCGCTGCGGCTGGTCCGCCGACGCTGGCAGCAGGTGCTGCTCGTGGCCTACGCGGTGGCGATGCCGCTGGTCCTGGTCCTCTCCGGCGAGCACTACGTCGTCGACACCGTGCTCGGTGCGCTGTACGCGGCCGGGGTGTGCTGGGGGGTGCCGCGGCTGGAGCAGGTTGCGCGCACGGTGCAACGGCGGTTGTCGGGGGGCGGCGCTAGCGTGACGCCGACCACCCTCCGCGGCTGACCCAGCGGTCGGCCCCGACCCCCCCGGAGCCGGCATGCGCGTGCCCCTGACCACCCGCGACTTCATCGACCGCGCCGAGCTGGTCTACGGCGACCGCGTCGGCGTCGTCGACGAGCCGACCCAGCCGGCACCGTCGCTGGGCGAGGTCACCTACCGCGAGCTGGCCCGCCGCGGCCGGGCGCTGGCCGCCGGCCTGGACGCCCTGGGGGTCGGCGAGGGCGAGCGGGTGGCCGTGGTCAGCCACAACTCCGCACGCCTGCTCGAGATGCTGCTCTCGGTGCCCTCGCACGGCCGCATCTGCGTGCCGGTGAACTTCCGGCTCTCCGCGGAGGAGGTGCGCTACATCGTCGAGCACTCCGGTGCGTCGGTGCTGATGGTCGACCCCGAGGTCGACCAGGCGCTGTCGGGTGTCTCCGCACCGCACCGGCTCGTGCTGGGCGAGGAGTACGAGCAGCTGCTGGACTTCGACACGGCGCCGCGCGAGTGGTCGCAGCCCGACGAGGACGCCACCGCGACCATCAACTACACCTCGGGGACGACGGCCCGGCCCAAGGGCGTGCAGATCACCCACCGCAACATCTGGATCAACGCCGTCACCTTCGGCATGCACATGCAGCTGTCCGACCGCGACGCCTACCTGCACACCCTGCCGATGTTCCACTGCAACGGCTGGGGTCTGCTCTACGCCGCCGCCGGCCTCGGGGTGAAGCAGGTCGCGCTGCGCAAGGTCGACGGCCCCGAGATCCTGCGCCGGGTCGACCAGCACGGGCTCACCTTCGCCGCGGGTGCGCCCGCGGTCTGGAACGCTGTCCTGGACGCCGCCGCCGACCTCGACGGCCCGGTGCCCGGCCGGGACCGGATGCGCATCGTCGTCGCCGGCGCCCCGCCGCCCTCCCGCACGATCGCCCGGGTCGAGGCCGACCTGGGGTGGGAGTTCAACCAGATCTACGGCCTGACCGAGACCTCGCCGCTGCTCACGGTGAACCGGCCCCGGGCCGAGGACGACCACCTGGACCCGCTGGACCGGGCGAAGAACCTGTCCCGCGCCGGGGTCCCGGCGCTGGGCACCCGGATCCGGGTCAGCGAGTCCGGGGAGGTCCTGGCGCAGGGCAACACCGTGCTGGCCGGCTACTGGGACAACCCGGAGGCCAGCGCCGAGGCCCTGGACGGCGGCTGGTTCCACACCGGTGACGGCGGTTCGGTCGACGAGGGCGGCTACGTCACCATCTCCGACCGCAAGAAGGACGTGATCATCACCGGCGGGGAGAACGTGTCCTCGATCGAGGTGGAGGACGCCGTGTTCAGCCACCCCGCCGTCGCCGAGGTCGCCGTCATCGGCGTCCCCGACGAGAAGTGGGGGGAGATGGTCACCGCCCTGGTGGTGCTGGCCGAGGGCCAGACGGTCACCGAGGCCGAGCTCATCACGCACTGCCGCACCAAGCTGGCCGGCTACAAGCTGCCCAAGCGGGTCGAGTTCCGCGACGCCATCCCGCGCACCGCGACCGGCAAGATCCAGAAGTTCAAGCTCCGGCAGGACTTCTGGAGCGGCCAGGAGCGCCAGGTGCACTGACCCGGGGCGCCTCCCCCCATCGGGTGGAACCGGTCAAGGGCCGGTCCACCTGCGACGACTCCCTCTGCGGCGCCGCTCGACGGCGGCGTCCCGTGGTCGATGAGCGCCCGCGGTCCCGCGGGACGTGCCGCGGGCCGCCGCCGGGCGCAGGGGAGTTGTCACACCGGTGCGCAGCACGAAGTCCAGCAGGGTCCGGAGCCGGGTCGCCGTCCGGGCGGGAGGGGTGCTGCTCGCCGCGGCCCTCGCCGTCGGGATCGCCCCCGGGGCGGCGCAGGCCGCCCCGCAGAACCCCACCGACAGCCAGCTCGCGGGGGCTGCGTCCGCCCGCGACCAGGCCGCCGCCGCCGTCGGCGCGATCACCGCGCAGCTGGCCACCGCGCAGGCCTCCGCGGACGCCGCGCACCAGCAGGCCCTCATCGCGCTGCAGGACTACGAGGAGAAGCAGGCCGCCGCCGCGCAGGCGCAGGCCGACGCCGCGGCCGCGACCGCCGCCGCCGACGCCGCCGACGTCGCCCGCGCCCAGGGCCAGGACGCCGTCGACGACTACGCCCGCACCAGCTACATGGGCGGCAGCACCAACCCCGGGTTCGCCTCGTTGCTGACCTCGGGCAGCCCCAGCGAGTTCGTCGAGCGCTCCGCGCTGCTGGAGGCCGCCGGCACCGGCCGCACCGACGTGCTGGCCGAGCTCACCGGGCTGCAGCAGCAGGCCGAGGCCGCCGAGACCCAGGCCGCCACCGCGCTGACTGCGGCCAACGACCTGCAGGTCCAGGCCGAGCAGCTGCTCACCAGCGCCCAGGCGCAGGAGACCGCCGCCCGCGCCCAGGCCGACACCCTCGCCACGCAGACCACCGAGCTGCAGGCCCAGCTGACCGCGGCCCAGCAGACCCTCTACGGCCTGCAGGGCGCCCGCCAGGTCGCCGAGCAGCAGGCCGCCGCGGCCCGCGCCGCCGCAGCGGCGGTGCCGACCCGCAGCGGCAGCCAGTCCAGCTCCTCCGGCGGCGGCAGCACGACCACCGCGCCCCGGCCGTCCTCCTCCGGTAGCGGGTCCACCCCGGCCCCGGCCCCGGCGCCGGCCCCGGCGCCGGTGGGCGGCAACGCCGGCGCCCCCTCCGGTTCCGCGGTGCAGACCGCCATCGCCGCCGCCCGCTCGCAGATCGGCGTCCTCTACTCCTGGGGCGGCGGCAACGCCAGCGGCCCGACCTACGGCATCTCGCCCGACGAGTCGGTCTACGGCTTCGACTGCTCCGGGCTCATGGAGTACGCCTACGCCCAGGCCGGCATCCGGGTCGGCGGCACCAGCCGCGACCAGTGGTGGCTCAACCGCAACAAGCAGGTCGACGCCGACGACCTGCAGCCCGGCGACCTGATGTTCTGGGGCTCGGGCAGCGCCTACACCTCGATCTACCACGTCGCCATGTACATCGGTGGCGGGCAGATGGTCGAGGCCCCCGACCGCGGGCTGCGCGTGAAGATCAGCTCGGTGCGCTACGGCGGCGACTACTACGGCGCCGTGCGGCCCAGCGCCTGACGCAGGACGGCACGAGGGCCGGTCACCTGGTGGTGACCGGCCCTCGACGTGTGGGCGTCGGGCAGCCACGGGGGGAGCTGCCCGACGCGGTGTCGACCGTACCGCACACCGGGGCAGGTGGGACAGGAGTCCACATCTGTTGTGGATCCACGGGTCACAGCTGCGTGTAGGACACTGGGCAGCGGGGTCGAGTCGGCCCCGGTGCACCAGACCGCCGACCAGGGAGCCCCGTGAGCAGCGCTGCCAGCACGTCCGACCCGTCCCCGCAGCAGCACACCCCGCCGGCCACCGACGCCGCGCTCCTGGAGCGGGTGCAGTTCGAGGTCAAGCGGGTCATCGTCGGCCAGGACCGGCTGGTGGAGCGGATGCTGGTGGGCCTGCTCGCCCGCGGGCACGTGCTGCTGGAGGGTGTGCCCGGCGTGGCCAAGACCCTGGCCGTCGAGACGCTGGCCACCGCCGTCGGCGGCTCCTTCGCCCGCCTGCAGTTCACCCCCGACCTGGTCCCGGCCGACATCATCGGCACGCGGATCTACAAGGCCGGCCAGGACGCCTTCGACATCGAGCTCGGCCCGGTCTTCGCCAACTTCGTGCTGACCGACGAGGTCAACCGCGCCCCGGCGAAGGTGCAGTCGGCGCTGCTGGAGGTCATGGCCGAGCGGCAGGTCTCCATCGGCGGCGTCACCCACCCGCTGCCCGACCCCTTCCTGGTGCTGGCCACGCAGAACCCGATCGAGAGCGAGGGCGTCTACCAGCTGCCCGAGGCCCAGCGGGACCGCTTCCTCATGAAGGTGCTGGTCGACTACCCCAGCCCCGAGGAGGAGCGGGAGATCGTCTACCGCATGGGCGCCCACCCCCCGCAGGCGCAGACCGTGCTGGGCATCGAGGACCTGCGGCGCCTGCAGCGCACCGCGTCCGGGGTGTTCGTCCACCACGCGCTGGTCGACTACGTCGTCCGGCTGGTCGTGGCCACCCGCGCGCCGCGCGAGCACGGCATGGCCGACGTCGCGAACTGGGTGACCTACGGCGCCAGCCCCCGCGCCACGCTGGGCCTGGTGTCGGCCAGCCGCGCCCTGGCGCTGGTGCGCGGGCGGGACTACGTGCTGCCGCAGGACGTCCTGGACATCACCGCCGACGTGCTGCGGCACCGCCTGGTGCTCTCCTACGACGCGCTGGCCGACGGCGTGCCGGCCGACCACGTGGTCAAGCGCATCGTGCAGAGCGTGCCGCTGCCGCAGGTCAGCCCGCGCCAGCGCGCCGGCGGGTTCGGCCCGGCCTCGCCCGGCGGACCGCAGGTCCCGCAGGGCCCCTGGGGCGGCCCGCAGTTCTCCGGCCCGTCGCAGGGTCCGGGCCAGCCGGGTCCGCAGCAGCAGGGTCCCCAGCAGCAGGGTCCGCAGTCGGCGTGACGGCCCCCGACCCCGTCCGCTTCGGCGAGGGCGGTGACGCCGCCGTCCTGCTGCGCCGGCTCGAGCTGACCGTCCGCCGGCGGCTGGACGGGCTGCTGCAGGGCGACCACCTGGGCCTGGTGCCCGGGTCGGGCACCGAGGCGGGGGACTCGCGGCCCTACTACCCGGGGGACGACGTCCGCCGGATGGACTGGTTCGCCACGGCCCGCACGCAGACCCCCTACGTGCGCGAGACCATCGCCGACCGGGAGCTGGAGACCTGGGTCGTGCTGGACCTGTCGGCCTCCCTGGACTTCGGGACGGCGGACTGCGAGAAGCGGGACCTGGCCATCGCCGGGCTCGCCGCCGTCGGCCACCTCACCGTGCGCGACGGCAACCGGCTGGGGGCCGTGGTGACCACCGGCGAGCGGGTGGACCGCTACCCGGCGCTGCCCGGGCGGCTGGCCGCCGACCGGATGCTGCGGGAGGTGGTGCAGACCCCGCGCGCCTCCGGTGGCCGCCGCGGCGACCTGGCGCAGGCGCTGGAGTCACTGCGCCGTCCACCGCGCCGGCGCGGGCTGGTGTGCGTGGTGTCCGACTTCCTCGGCGAGCCCGACTGGGAGCGCCCGCTGCGCGCCCTGGGCCAGCGGCACGAGCTGCTGGCGGTGGAGGTCGTCGACCCCCGCGAGCTGGAGCTGGCCGACGTCGGCCTGCTCACCGTCGTGGACCCCGAGACCGGCCAGACGCTGGAGGTGCCCACGGGCAACGACGAGGTCCGCCGTCGGTTCGCCGAGGGTGCGGCCGCCCAGCGGGAGCAGGTCGCCGCGACGCTGCGCAGGGTGGGCGCGGGCCACCTGCGGCTGCGCACCGACCGCGACTGGGTGGCCGACGTCGTCCGGTTCGTCGCCGACCGCCGCCGCGCCGGTGCCGGAGGTGCCTCCCGATGACGTTCCAGGCCCCCTGGTGGCTGCTGGCCCTGCTCGCCGTCGTGGCGCTGGCCGGGTTCTACGTGCTGCTGCAGCGCCGCCGGCAGAAGTACGCCGCCCGGTTCACCAACGTCGCGCTGCTGGGGTCGCTGGTACCCCGGCGGCCGGGCTGGCGCCGGCACCTGGCCTTCGCCCTCGTGGTGCTCGGGCTCGGCGCGTTCGTCGTGTCGCTGGCGCAGCCCTCGACGGAGGTCCGGGTGCCGCAGGAGCGGGCGACGGTGATGCTGGCGCTGGACGTGTCGCTGTCCATGCAGGCCACCGATGTCGACCCCAGCCGGTTCGCCGCGATGCAGACCGCGGCGAAGGAGTTCGTGGACATCCTGCCGGCCCGGATCAACCTGGGGCTGGTGTCGTTCTCGGGGACGGCGACCACCCTGGTGCCGCCGACGACCGACCGCGAGCAGGTCAGCGTGGCCATCGACAACCTGCAGCTGAACGAGGCCACCGCGATCGGCGACGCGATCCTGACCTCGCTGACCGCGATCCAGAACTTCACCTCCACCCTGCAGGACGCCGGCGAGGCCGCCCCGCCGGCGCGGGTGGTGCTGCTCTCGGACGGCTTCTCCACGGTCGGCGCGGACCCCGAGCAGGCCGTCGAGTCGGCCAACGCGGCCGAGGTGCCGGTCTCCACGATCGCGTTCGGCACCGACTTCGGCACCGTGGAGATCGAGGGCCAGTCCCAGCCGGTGCCGGTCGACCGCGCCACGCTGGAGCAGATCGCCGACGAGACCGGCGGCAGCTACTCCGAGGCGGCGAGCGCGTCGGAGCTGGAGCAGGTCTACGCCGACCTGGGCAGCCAGATCGGGTACACCACCGAGCCGCAGGACATCAGCCCGTGGTTCGTCCGCGGCGGGGTGCTGTTCGCCTTCCTCGGCATCGTGCTGTCCCTGCTGTGGACCAACCGCCTGCTGTAGCCCCCTCAGCGTCGATCAGGGGAGTTGATCGAACTCCGTCCTCCTGCACCAGATCTGGCGCAGGAGGACGGACGTCGGTGCAGGAGGACGTCAGCGAGACGGGTCGAGGACCAGCTTCCCGGTGCTGCGGCGGGACAGCAGGTCCTGGTGGGCCTCGCGGACGGCGGTCATCGGGTACCGGCCGCCGACGACCGGGCGCAGGTCACCGGCCGCGGTGAGGGCGAGCAGGTCGGTCATCGCCTCGTCGAGCATCTCCGGCCGGGCGGTGCAGTGCGCCAGCCAGAACCCGACGACGGCGCGGCTGGTGCCCATCAGCGAGGCGGGCGCGACGGCGGATGCCATCTGCCGGGAGGCCATGCCGTAGGCGGCGATCCGGCCGAAGGGGGCGAGGGCGGAGAACGCGCCGTCGAAGACGTTCCCGCCGGTCATCTCCAGGACGACGTCCACCCGCTTGCCGTCGTTGGCCTCGCGCAGCGCCGCGGTGAAGGCCTTCGGGTCGTCCTCGGCCAGTGCGGGGTCGACGATGGCGTCGGCGCCCAGCTCCTCGGCCAGCGCCCGCTTCTCCGGTGACGACGCGGTCGCGATGACCCGCCCGGCGCCCCACCGCTTGGCCAGCTGGACGGCGAGGGTGCCCACCCCGCCGGCGCCGGCCATGACCACCACGGACTCGCCGGCCGCCAGGTGGGTGGAGGTGCGCAGCAGGTGCCAGGCGGTGGTGCCCTGCAGCACCAGCGACAGGGCCTGCTCGTCGGTGACGCCGTCGGGCAGGGCCCAGGTCGTCCGGGGGTCGGTGACGACGGTGTCGGCGTAGCCGCCGCCCCCGAGCAGCAGGCCCACCCGCCGCTCGTCGGTACCCTCCGCCGTCCCCACGAACTCCGCGCCCGGGATGAGGGGCAGCTGCTGCGGGGCGAGGTAGGAGTCCTCGGTCTGGTGCGTGTCGGCGTAGTTCACCCCCGCGGCGCGCACCCGGTACAGCTGCTGGCCGTCGGCCGGGACGGGATCGGGGAGGTCGACGACGTCGAGGACCTCGGGGCCGCCGAAGCGGGTGATCTGCACAGCGCGCATGCAAAGGAACGCTAGGGGACGACCTCCGCACAGCGGTACACGGCCGAGGTTGGGCTCCAGCTCTGGCCGTGAAGGCGTGGAAGCCGGCCGGCTTGTCGGTAGGGCGGGAGACAATCGGTGCATGGAGGGGAAGGGCCGCCCCGTGGCCAGGCGGCATCACACCGTGCCCCGCTTCTATCTGCGGGGGTTCGCGGAGCAGGAGCGTGTCGTGACGGTGCGGCTGCCCGGCGAGCAGCGCTTCCCTCAGTCCATCAACAACGCCTCGGTTGCCAAGGACTTCTATGCCGTAGCAGGGCACGAGGATGGTGACGACGTCATCGAGAGAGTCCTCTCCGAGGTCGAGGGCGCGACCGGGGAGGTCTTCAAGAGGATTGGCGATGGCACGTGGCCCCTGCCATTGGATGACCGCATGGCCCTCGGGTACTTCGTCGCGTTACAGGCAACTCGCGTGCCAGTACAGCGTCGGACGATGGACCACATCGCCCGACAGATGCTTCGCCTCCAGGTAGGGGCAGGCGGCAAGCCCGGACTCCGTCGGAGACTCGAGCAGCGGGGCGGGGAGGTAACCGACGAGCTCGTCGAAACGCTCTGGCAACAGGCGACCCGTCCGGAGGGGCCGCCGATCGAGCGTCCCAGGGTCGAGCACATCAAGCAAATGATCGAATTTGCAGACGAGCTCCATAAGTACATCGTCGGTCGGCCGTGGACGCTCGTGAAGTTCGACCGGCGCTCGCTGATCACCTCAGATGCGCCGGTGGGGCTGGTTCCGGATCCCCAGGACGAGCCCGGGGCGGGGGTGGGCTACATGACGGCCTGGGGCATCACCTTCCCGGTCACTCGAAAGTTCGGACTACTCATGAGCTCTCCTGAGCCACTGATCGAGCTCAAGATCCCGGTTGAGAAGACGCACGAGGGGGCGGCCGACACGACCCAGCTCGGCACGACGCAACTGGAGAGGTTCTTCAACCAGCAGACGGTCGCGAATGCGAGCGAGTGGCTATACCACCACCCCGAGGATGAAAAATTTGTCCCGGAGCAACTACCGGAGCCAAATCCTGTGACTGTCGCCATGTCCGGCATGGCCCGCGACTTCGACGGCGAGCCTTGGTTCGAGGATCGTCGAGTGATGCGTAGCGACGCGGCGGGCATTGCGGGGCCGGCGGCTGGCGGACTCCCGCCGCTACTCGGCATACAGGATGTCCCGTAATGCGGACCAAGAGTCAACTGGACCGTGCTCGTACCCCCTGCGCATTATGTGGCCAGCGTTTATCGACTCCGGACGGGGAGCACGTCTTGCCGCAGGCGCTACTGCGGTCGCTATTCCCGCCCGAGTCTGGCCCCTTCACGACCACGTGGGGCACGCCCGACACGCCTAGCAGAACAGTCGTGGCCAGAACATTACAGCGAGCGAAGCTGCCGTGTTGTAGGGCATGTAACGACTCATTGAATCGGCGGTTCGAAAATCCTGGCGGGAGTGCCGGCAGGCGACTTCTCAGCGAAGATGATCCGATTCTGTCGGAGGCTGAGCTTGAGAATGCGGCGCTATGGCTCTTGAAGACATGGCTCTTGTTGGTGCATCCAGAAACGACTTCGAATGAGGGGCTGCCCCAGCCGGCTGCTTGGACGAAGGCGCCACCTTAGTTGTGGGCTTGGCTGGTCGACGGGTCGCCCGTCCCGGACGGCTTGACACCGTGGGTGCAAGACGGCATTAATCCAGGAGGCGAGGGTGGAGAGGAGTCCAGGCTCTTCCTCCCGGAGATTACGGCTGACGGCCGCATGGTCGCCTTTCTTGGCTTCTCGCTCGGCTTTGCCAAGCGCTTCGTTTCTCTGATCTATCACCCGGCCTGGCCGATATGGCACCCAGGCGTCACTGTGGGCGTCGTGCTGCAGTTGTGGCCACCCATCGACGGGCGAAAGTTGAATGGACTTAAAAAGGAACCAACGCACGTCATCCGGTTTGTGCACGGGTCGAGGATTGAGTTCGTGGACGGCGTATATGGTCACCTGGTTCTTCCGGCCTTGACTCCTGATGTGCCACCTTACGAACCGGTATCCCCATGGGTGCGAGCTGCGGCTCTCTGATCCGTCGGCTGGACGGTACCGTCATGACGCCCCTTGCTTCCCGCGCATAGTGGGGTCTGACCAAGTCACAAAGCGTGCAGATTCAACATCGAGCGCGAAGGCGTCGTACGCCATGGTGGCCCGGTTCGTGCCGTCGGTCAGGTATTGGCGGGCGTGGGTCAGTGCCTTGGCATTGTCTTCAACGAGGACCCGATCGCAGTGGGCTGATCCGTGTCTCTCCCAGAAGCGCGGGCGCTCTCGTATGGTCGGCGGATGTTGCTGGCCGGAAGCGTGTGCTTGAACGCCGTGCTCGCCCGGCTCGCGGCGCTCCGTCCGGTGTTCCACTCCGAGGCGGACTTCCAGCAGGCGTTCGCCTGGGAGGTCCGAACGCAAGACCCAACCGTGCACGTCCGGTTAGAGACCCGGCCTGCGCCTGGGATGCGGCTCGATCTGCTCCTGACAAGTGAGGACGGAATGCGGCGCAGCGCGGTCGAGCTGAAGTACCTCACGCGCCTCTGGGCCGGCGAATCCGCCGGGGAGCGGTTCGAGCTGAAGGACCAAGGGGCGCAGGACGTCCGAGCGTACGACGTCGTGAAGGACATCTTGCGCGTCGAAAAGTTCGTCGCCGCGATGCCGGGCAGCAACGGCGCGGTGATCTGCGTCGGCAACGACCCGTCCTACTGGAACGCCCCCTTGCACGGCCGTCCCACCAACGCCGACGCGTTCCGCCTCCACGAGGGAGTGGTCCTGCACGGGACCCGGGCGTGGGGCCCGCTGACCGGCTCGGGCACTAGCCGGGGACGGGAAGAGCCCCTGCCACTGGTCGGGACGTACCGGACGGCGTGGTCGGACTACTCGGCTCTGCCTGGCCCACGAGGGGTGTTCAGGACGCTCGTCGTCGAGGTCGCCGGAGGCTGAGCTCTGAGCGCGTCGTTGGCGTCCCTGACGGCGGGCGTGACATCGGCGCCTGGTTGCTCGAGTGATTCGTTCCTACGGACCTCATGTCACCGCGTGAAGGAGCGGTCGCGAGCCGAGATTGACGGTGGAGCTCCCCGCCCGATCCGAGAGTCAAAGCGGTGCGATGACTTCTACCGCGTGCAGTTCGTGTCCGTCGCTCTCGTCGCATCAGCAGTACAGCGCCGGCGCAGCCCAGTCGAGGATGTTGTTGCCGTAGGAGCCCGTTGCTGGGGCGAGCTGGGCGGTGAGCTCGTGCACAAGTGTGTTGGACCGCCAGCTCGACAGCACCACGGCGTCGTAGAACGGGTCCAACTTCAGTTGCCCAGGGCCACCGCACCAGCGACATCTACGTGCCCGAGCCTCCTGGGCCAAATGCTCGTCCGCGCGCCGCCGGAGTTCGACCCGTTCGTTGGGTAGATTGCCGCCATCCGGTTGAGTGGGGGTGGCGGGGATGGATCGTGTGGAGCTTCCTGCATGGGACTCTGACCTGCCGGAAGATGCTCGACCCGAGTCCCTCCTGAGGCAACTGGACGATTGGATTCGCTCGAAGGCCTTGAGCGAACTCGCATCGACGTGGCAAGCCGAGCCACCGAGAGGTGCGGATGCAGCAACGTTGTACCGCTGGTACGCCGACCTATCCGCTGAGCGGTGGGACTTTCGTGGCGGGCAAGAACGCAACATGGCCGCTGCGGCCCACCTATCTTCGTCTCAAGAACAGGCAGCGATAGAAGCGGCGACCGCCCTTGGGTTATCGGGTGGTCGCGCTCCCAAACGCAAGCAGTACGACCACGCGCTTGTCCTAGGGGGACTCATCAGGGCATGCATCACTCGTCCCAGGTACGCCCGGGAGCTGATGGAATCGGGTATCGAACTATCTGATGTGGTGGCGCTTGGCGGCTTCAGGCCCCTCAAAGGTGACGAGATCACCCTTGCGTCGGTTCTTGGTGTGGATGCGAGCAACGAATTCGAGGCGATGGTAGCTGGCGTCAGATTCGCCCTGGGGATCGCGGACGAGCCGAGCGTGGAACGATCGGACTTCGTCGAGCCAGCCAATGATGACTGGGCCGTGGCGACCTTCCCCGGCTATGCAGCCTCGGTGATTGCTGCGCCGTCAAGGTTGCCTGACGTCCGGCGGGCGAACACGGCCGACACCTTCGCGTGGTGGGGTGACAAGCATCCAGACGCGCGCGGCTCACATGTCCTGCTCATCACCTCGCAGATCTATGTCCCGTATCAGGGGGCCGTCGCTATCCAGAACCTCGGCATGCCCTACGGCGTTACTGTTGAGACGGTAGGCGTCTCAACGTCGGCGGCCGACCTGGGACCTCACACACAGGCCTTCTCTGCCGCCAACTACCTCCAGGAGATTCGATCCGCCATCGGCGGACACCTTGCGTTACGCGACCTGCTAGTGGAGTCCTAGGCCTAGGAAGCGATCAAAATGGGAGCGCTTCTCTGGTTGTGGGCGCTAAACTTGGCACTCTTGCTCGCGATTCTGATCCTTGGGCGAAATGTAGTCGGCGCCCGGCGCTATCGACTGCGCAGTCAAAGGCGGAAAGTTCTAGACGCGGCAATGGGCTCCCTGCCGCCGGGAGCGCTCGCGGACGATCTGTTGGCAGCTTGGATACTGTTGCTCGAAAGCGGCAAGAGGGACTGGTCCGAAGTGTCGGCCGGCATGGTGCAGCGAGTCTTCGCGGTGGAGTTGGCCGACGATAACGTTGTCCGTGAAGTACGCCGAGACTTCGACGACGCAGTGAATTCTCACAACAAGCTTTGCGCCCTCATAGATGAGGGGCTCGTGCGCCCGAAGGACATTGCACGGGCCTACCCTGCCCAGCATGAGCGGCTGCTGACGGTTCTCCATCTTCTTGAGCCGTTCATCTGGTACGAATCGATCCTGCGTGGTCGGGGTCGGTGGGGCTTCAGAGTTGCCCAACTGCGTCGCGTCATGGAAGCACTGCGCCCAGTCTCGCCGCGGCGCGCCCTCCTCTCGAAGCACTGCCTAGAGGCCAGCGGCTTAATCCTAATGGCTTTGCCCGAGGTGCGACCCATGACGCGGGCGTGGCGACTGGTGCTGCTCGCCATACGATCGCCCACTATAAGTGTTCGCTCAAAGTTGAAGCAGGCGAGATATAGGGACTCCCTCGCCCACGAACTTTGTGAGCTCGGCGTCGCCATACATCAAACAAGTGATGCGAAGCGAGGAGCTGTCGATTGGTAGAACAGCTAACCGCGCTGCTCCATAATGAGACGGCTTTGGCGATCGTGGCGGCCGCACTCGCTTTCTGCGCCACGGTGCTGGGGCTGGATGGCCCACACTGGGAGCGGAAGTTTGCCGCCGCCTTCGAGGATGGCCAGATCCGGCGCGAGGTCGAGGGCGAGTTCTATGAGAAGCGGCCGGCTGCGAGTCTCTACCGCCTTGTGCCCGCGCTGGCATTGCGTGAGCCAGTTAAGGGTCGCCGGGCTCGGTACGTTGCGCGTGCTGGCCGATTCGTAGCCCTCCCAGAACCCGCAAAAACAGACGCCGTTCAGTTCACACGGGCTTGGGTCGTTAGCGTCGGAGCCTTCGCGGAGGACATCGGTTCGCGGCATCAGGTCGCTCTGCGCCCATTCTTGGCGACGAATCATCTTGCGGTGATACGGCAAGGTGTAGTCATTGTGCCTATCGCAGTCAGCCTAATGGCGGACGGGGCGCTGACGGAAGAGGAGGAGATCAAGCTGGCTTGGGGGCTTGCGTTGATGGAGTTGGCAGTCCGCTACAACTCGGTCACTCGCCAGCAACGAGAAGCTGTCTACTTCTCCGCCCAGGGCCACGAGCCCGCTATTGGCCCAGTTCTGAGAAGCCCAGACGTCCTGCGGCGCCCCTTCTACAACCTTCTTGATAGGGCCTCGGGGCACTATCGACTGCGACGCTGGCGGTATGTCTACTCCCGGATGTGGCTCGACTCGGTCACACGTCAGCTGCGTGCTGTCCGAGAGCATTCGTTATGACCGCTCCGTGGGTGGTCGTGGCCGGTGCAGCCGGAGACATTGGCCAAGCCATTGCGAGGAGGGCCCAAGCCGAGGGCTATTCCGTCTACTCTCTCGACAAGGTCGCGGCGCCGAGGTTCGCAGATCGAGAGCTCGTGGTCGACCTTGCCCGTCTCACCGGCGATAGTATTCGGCAGATCGGCGCTCAGGCCACGGGCCTAGACATACGACATCTGATCGCCGTTGTAGGTGGAGCCTTATCCCAGGAGTTGTTGATGGAGGACCGCGCACGGACCCCCATTGACGTCGCGAGAAAGACCTTTGAGCTGAATGTCCTGTCCATCATAGGTTTGGTTGACGCACTGCTGCCCATCATGCGCCAGACCTCGGGTAGGCGATCGATCACGGCTATCTCGTCGATTAACGCGCTCGGCGGTTATGGCGCGCCCGCATACTCCGCTGCTAAGGCCGCGCTGAACGGGCTCGTGGCATCCCTTGCGGAGTTGCTGGCCACAGAGGACATCCGCGTGAATGCGGTTGCCTTGGGCACGACGCGTACTGCGAACCTCGCCGATCTGATGGCTGCGCAGGGGCGATCGATAGAGTCGCTAGCCGACGTTTCGCGATTTCCGCTTGGCCGACCCTTGACGGCTTCGGAGGCAGGAGATGCTGTCTTCGACCTCGCGACCCGCCTTCACGTGGTCACTGGACAAACAGTGACCGCCGACCTTGGTCAGAGCCTGCGGCGCCCCCGATGATGGGTCGTAGCGCTGGGCGGCACTGCGCACCGTCCAATTAAGAGGCTCTCGTCTGCCTCGGTGACCAGGACCGGATTGTCGAAGGCGCCTGCATCCGCGACGCGACGGAGCACCCGCTGCAGATCCGGTCGCACGGCATCTAGGGAGGTCGTCAGGGCGGACGACCACACAGCCGTCGTCAGACAGGTGCCGCGCACGGCACCGAACCACGGTCTCAACCTCAGGTCCGCCCGAACGGTGGAGCGCGAGGCGGCTGCGGGTCGGGAGGCAATGCGGCTCATCGCAAACGAGGGTGTAGTCCGGTTCTGAATCCGCCAGTCTCCAGCAGGCTGCGGGCGATGTAGTTGGTGAGGTTGCGGAAGCCGAGAGCGGATCCGCGCAGGTGCTCAAGCCGACCGTTGAGCGCTTCGGTGGGGCCGTTGCTGGTCCCGGGTCGGTCGAAGTAGGCGAGCACGTCGGCGGCGCGCTGGTTCAGGGTCCGGCCGAGGCGGCGAAGCTCGGTGAGGGCTGCCGGGACCCCGGAGCCCAGGGCGGTGATTAGGGGCTCATCTGCGATGAGCCGGCAATGCGGCCACGGTCGGATGCCTGCGACCCCTGCCTGGAGTCTCATGTTTCGGCAAGCGGAGACGCGACGTGACGACCGGGCTACCAGCCGCGAGGGCTGCAAGCCGGTCGCCCGGTGGTACCGCGTCAGGTCAGTTGGCCGACGTGGGGTGGTGGGTGTCGGAGTAGTTCACCCCTGAGGCGCGCACCCGGTACAGCTGCTGGCCGTCGGCCGGGACGGGGTCGGGGAGGTCGACGACGTCGAGGACCTCGGGACCGCCGAAGCGGGTGATCTGCACAGCACGCATGCGTCGGACGCTAGGCGACGAGCCCTCCGGCCGTCAGGACCAGTCGCCGTCCCCGGCGCGCAGCTGCTCCTGCCCGCGCTGCGTGAGCGGGATGGCCGCCATGCTGGCCAGGCCGATCTCCAGCAGCGTGGCCCGTGTGGCGCCAGAGCCACCCAGGGTGGACATGCCCTCGATGACCGCGACGAAGAAGGCGCCCAGCGCTGCCGCGTCGGCCCCGGCGTCGACCTCCCCGGCGGCCTGGGCGTCGGCGATGCAGGCCGCGTAGTGGGTCCGCATGGACTCGAAGGCGCCGGCCACGGTGGCGGTCACCTCCTCGTCCCGGCCGGCGAGCTCGACGGCGGCCTTGGTGAACAGCGACGGCGCGGCCTGGGCGCCGCCGTGCTCCACGGCGACCTTCACCAGCTGCGCCCGGATGCGGGTGATCGGGCTGTCCGACCCGTGCCGGACGTCCTCCACGGCGTCCACGGCCTCGGCGGTGTCGGCCAGGAACGCCCGCATAAACAGCTCCTTCTTGCCGCCGAAGGCGTTGTAGAGGCTCTGCCGGGCCAGGCCCGTCGCCTCCAGCAGCGCATCCAGCGAGGTGCCGGCGAAGCCCGTCTCGGCGAAGGCCCGCCGGGCGCGGGCGACGACGTCCGCCTCGTCGAACGTGCGGGGTCGTGCCATGCGGGTCCTCCTGGTTCCGGGGTGCGCCCATCCTGCGGCACGGCTGCCTCAGGCGATCGAGGCGCCGCCGTCGACGAGCAGCTCGCTGCCGGTCATGCCCGAGCTCTGGTCGGAGACCAGGAACAGGACGGCGGCGGCGACCTCCTCGGGGCGCAGCACCCGCCCGAAGGGCATCCCCGCGGCGAACTGCCGGACGAACGCGTCCCCTCCGCCGTCCGGGACGAGGCCCGTGAGGCCGGGCGTCTCGGTCGGTCCGGGGACGACGGTGTTGATCCGCACACCGCGCGGGGCCAGCTCGGCCGCCCAGGTACGGGTCATCGCGGCGATCGCGGCCTTGGACCCGCCGTACAGCCCGAACGAGCGTTCGGTGCCCGACGCCGCGGTGGACCCGGTGACGACGACGGCGGCGCCGGCGACCAGGTGCGGCACCGCACCCTGCACGGTGAGGACGGTCCCGCGCACGTTGGTGGCCAGGGCGGTGTCGACGTCCTCGGGGGTGACCTCGGCCAGCGGCTTGAGCTCCCCGTTGCCGGCGTTGACGTGCACGACGTCCAGCCCGGTGCCGCGCCGGGCGACGACCTCGAACAGCGCCCGCACGTCGGCCGGCACCGAGGCGTCGGCGCGGACGACGGTCACCGCGTCCCCGAGCTCGGCCGCGACGGCGTCGAGCTGGGCCTGCCGCCGTCCGGTGACGACGACGTGGGCGCCCTCGGCGACGAACCGGCGGACGACGGCCAGCCCGATCCCCGACGTCCCGCCGGTCACGAGGGCGGTCTTCCCGGTCAGCACTGCGGTCATGGTGGTCTCCTCCACGGGTTGTTGACTGAACGGTCCCGAACTTACCTTCGTTCGGGACCGACCAGTCAAGAATTCAACGGCCGACCGGGACCTGCCCTCCGCTGCGCACGGGCAGGAGCCAGGCGACGACGGCGGTCACGAGGCACACCGCCGCACCCACGACGGCGATCGCGACGTAGCCCCCGGACCCGGGCTCGGTGGCTCCGCCGGCCGTCGCGGCAGCCAGGACGGTGGCGGCCACCGCGCTACCGACGGCGAACCCCACGTAGCGCAGGACCTGGTTCAGGCTCGTGGCGCTGCCGGTCTCCGACGGCGGCACGGTCGACAGGACCAGGGCCGGGAAGGCCGCGAACGCCGCACCCACCCCGAGGCCGGCCACGCCCATGACGAGGAACACCTGCCAGAGCTCGGCGCGCAGCAGGCCGAACAGGACGAAGGCGCCCGCCTGGACCAGGGCGGCGACCGGCAGGACCACGAAGCGGCCGGCACGGTCGGCCAGCACCCGGGCCAGCCGCCCACCCAGCACGCTGGCGGCCGAGAACGGCAGCAGGGCCAGGCCGGCGACCAGGACGGAGCCGCCGAGACCGGGGCCGCCCGCCCGCGGGGCCTGCACGAGCACGGGCACCGAGACGAGCAGCAGGTAGTTGGAGAACCCGACCAGGAGGGCCGCGGAGTGCGCCGTGGCGGCGACGCGCCCGCGGGCGAGCCGGAGGTCGACCAGGGGCGCGGGCGTGCGCAGCTCCCACCGGCCCCAGCACGCCAGCACCAGGACCGAGCCCGCGGCCAGGCCCCAGGTCAGCGGCGACGTCCAGCCCCAGGCCCGCCCCTGGTCGAGGGCGAGCAGCGCACCGGCAAGCCCCGCGCCGAGCAGCACGGCGCCGACCGCGTCGAGGGGGCGGCCCGACACCACGCGGGAGGGCGGCAGCGCGAGGGCCGCGGCCACCAGGGCCGTGGCGCTCACGGCGGCGCCGGCCCAGAAGGCGGCGTGCACGCCGCCGAGCTCCGCGACCAGCCCGGCGAGCGGGTAGCCCAGCCCCAGACCGGCGACGACGGTGATCGACAGGGCGGCCACCGTGGACCGCTGCCGGTCGCCCTGCAGCGCCTCGCGGGCCGTGGCGATCGCCAGGGGCGTCAGGCCGAGCCCGACGCCCTGCAGCCCGCGACCGGCGACCAGCCACCCCAGGCCCAGCGGCAGGGCCGCCAGCACGCCGCCGAGGGTGACCACGGCGAGGACGGCGAGGACGACCCCCCGCCGTCGTGGGCCGTCGCCGAGGCGGCCGACCACCGGCGTCGCGACCGCCCCGACGAGCAGGGTGACCGTGAGCGCCCACTGCGCGTCGGGCAGCGGCGCCCCCGTCGAGGCCGCAATCGAGGGGATCAGCGGCGCGCCCAGGCTGCTGATGACCGCGACGACCGTGCCCACGAACAGCAGCACCGGCACCAGACCGCGGGACGGGGGAGCGGCGGTCACGGCCCCAGGCTCCCAGGTCGTTGCGCAGGGCAAGCGGCCCGGTCCCGGTAGCCTCGCGGCCCGTGCCCACGCCCGACCAGCTCCTGCCCACCGCGACCCGGATCGCCGACGCGCTGCTGGGGGTGCAGCAGCGGGTCAACGAGCGGGTCGACGCAGCGCACGCCGAGCTGCTGCCCGCCGTCCACGCGCTGCTGGGCATCGCGCCCGGGGCCGCGGTCGACCCCGGCGACCTGGTGGACGCCCGGATCACCGGCGCCAGCGCCGTCGTCACCCCGGCCGCGGTGGCGGCGCTGGTGCCGCTGACCGCGGAGTCCGCGGCGACCACCCGGGCCGGACGGCGGGCGGTCGCGGCGATCGTGCGGGGGGAGGACGACCGGCTCGCCGTCATCGCCGGCCCGTGCTCGATCCACGACCCGGTGGCCGCGCTGGAGTACGCCGCGTTCCTGGCCCGGATGCGGGAGCGGCACGCCGCGGACCTGGAGATCGTGATGCGCACCTACACGGAGAAGCCGCGCACCGAGGTCGACTGGAAGGGCTTCGCCTACGACCCGTTCCTGGACGGGTCCAGCCGGATCGGCGTCGGGCTGGTGGCCACCCGGATGCTGATGGCCGAGATCACCGCCCTCGGCGTCCCGGTCGCCGCCGAGCCGCTGAACGCCCTCACCCCGCAGTACGTCGACGGCCTGGTCACCTACAACGGCGTCGGTGCCCGCAACGTCACCGACCAGACCGCCCGCGAGCGCGTGTCCGGGTTCTCGTCGGTGGTCGGGTTCAAGAACTCGCCCGAGGGCTCGATCGACGTCGCCGTCTCCGCGGTCATCTCCGCGCGGGCGCCGCACGAGTTCCTCGGTGTCGACCGCCACGGGGTCTCCGCACAGCTGGGGACGACGGGCAACGACACCGGCCACGTGATCCTGCGCGGGGACGCCGACGGGCCCAACTACTCGCCGGCGCACGTGGCCGACACCAAGCGCCGCCTGGCCGCGCGCGGGTTGCCCGAGGTGCTGGTGGTGGACGCCTCGCACGGCAACAGCGGCAAGGACCACGTCCGGCAGGTGCAGGTGGTCCGCGACCTGGCCGGGCAGGTCGCCGGTGGGGAGCAGGGCATCCGGGGCGTCATGGTGGAGAGCAACCTGGTGGCCGGCCGGCAGGACCTCGACCGCGCCGACCCGGGCTCGCTGACCTACGGCCAGAGCGTCACCGACGCCTGCGTCGACCTCGCCACCACCGAGGACCTGTTCGCCGAGCTGGCTGCCGCCACCCGCGCCCGCCGCGCATCGAGCGACAGCTGAGCGCGCCCCCTCGGCCGGATCACCGACGGTGAGCTGTCACTCGGCGCGGGTCGGTCAGAGCTGGGGGGTGCGGTAGGGGTCGTGCTCGGCGAGCATCCGCTCCAGCCGGGCCTCGTCGATGCGCGACAGCACCGTCGAGCCCTCCTGCGCGTCGCGGACGACCTTCGCCAGCGTGAACGACGACGTGATCACGAACAGGCCGGTCATGCCGAGGAACAGACGCTGCCAGACGTCCAGCGGCAGGTAGGCGATGCCGACCAGCAGGCCCACCGCGCTGGTCCCGAAGGCGATCGCGGCCTGGGCGAAGAAGGCAGCGGTGTTCTTGTTCTTCATCGGGTTCGTCGTCATGGCAGCGACCCTGCCCGGCGGCTGACCCGGCCGACCGGGTAGGACTGCTCAACCGGCCTGCGCAGACCCCGCCACCGCGCGTGGTGTGCGCAGCACCGGCACCTCCCGGCCGCGCAGCTCACCGGCCCGCACGTGGTCCAGCACCAGGTCCAGCGCAGCCTCGGACAGGCGGGTCACCGAGCCGGTGTCGACGGCGTCCACCGGCACCGGCTCACGGCCGTACCGGGCGTGGAAATCGGCCACCACGGCGGCGTCGACGTCCCCCGCCAGGCACAGCACGCCCCGGCCCGAGGTGTTCACCAGCCGCACCAGACCCGCCACGCGTCGAGTGTGCCCGGTCCGGGGTAGGGGCGCGGGGTGCTCCAGCCGGCGGGCACCCCTGGCCCCACCCCACCCCGGAGGACCCCGTGCCCGCTCTGACCACCCTGACCGGCGCCGCCACCGCCGCCTACTCCGTCGCCGTCGCCGTCCGCCCGGAGCTGCTCCAGCGGCCCGCGGGGATGGCCCGCAACCGCGACGCCCGCACCCTCACCCGGCTGATCGGGGTGCGCGACACCGCCATCGGGCTGGCCATGGTGCTGGCCCCCGCCGGTGCCGCCCGCCGCGCTGCGGTGGGGGCGCGGGTGGCCAGCGACTGGGGCGACGCCGCCGTCCTCGGGGTGGCCCTGCGCGGCCGGGGCACGTGGGCGAAGACGGTCGGGTCCGCGGCACTGTGGGGCGCGGTCTGCCTGGCCGCGCTGCGGTACGACGAGCGGTAGACCGCCGCGGCCGGGCCGCGCCAGGATGGCCGGGTGGACATCGCGGGCGTCGCCGCCGGCACGGACCTGCGTGGCCTGCGGCTGGTCGAGTGCGACCTGCGGGAGGCCCGGCTGGTCGGCTGCGAGGTCGACGACGTCCGCATCGACGCCTTCGCCGGCGACCTCGGCTCGCTGGTCGTCGAGGGGGTGGAGGTCAGCGGCTTCGTGCACGCCGAGCTCGACCGCCGGTTCCCCGAACGGGTCGCCGTCCGCGAGGCCCGGACGGCGGCCGACCTGCGCGCCGCGTGGGACGTCGTCGACCGCCTCTGGCGGGGCACCGTGGCCGAGGTCCCCGTCGAGCTCGTGCACCGGCGGGTGGACGACGAGTGGTCGGTGACCGAGACCCTGCGGCACCTGGTCTTCGCCGCCGACGTCTGGGCCGGCCGGGTGCTCGGCGCCGGTGACGGGTCCTTCTCCCCGCTCGGCCTGCCCACCGGGGACACCGGCCCCGGCACGTTCGCGGAGCTGGGCCTGGACCCCGCGGCCCGCCCGGGCTGGCCCGAGGTCGTCGAGCTGTTCTCCGCCAGCCTGGACCGGGTGACGGCCGTCTTCGCCGCCGCCCGGGACGACGAGCTCGACCGGCCGCGGGTGCTGGTGCCCTACACCGAGCGGGGGGAGCTGGCCACCACGGTCCGACGCGCGTACGAGGTGCTGCTGCGCGAGCACGTCGACCACCGCCGGTACGCCCTGCGCGACCTCGCCGTCCCTACCGGTCAGTAGCCCGCCCGGCCCGGCGCGACCCCCGCCGCCACCGATAGGTTGCTCCCGACGGACGCCGGACGAGCGCGGGAGTGGCAGTGGGCAGATCGGTGCTGGTGACCGGGGGCAACCGGGGGATCGGGTTGGCCATCGCCCGCTCGTTCGCGGAAGCCGGCGACTCCGTGGCGGTCACCCACCGCGGCAGCGGCGCGCCCGACGGCCTGTTCGGGGTGCGCTGCGACGTGACCTCCACCGAGGACGTCGACGCCGCCTTCACCGCGGTCGAGGAGCACCAGGGCCCGGTCGAGGTCCTGGTCAGCAACGCCGGCATCACCCGCGACGGCCTGCTCATGCGGATGGGCGAGGACGCGTTCACCGAGGTCGTCGACGCCAACCTCACCGCCGCCTACCGGGTGGCCAAGCGGGCCAGCGCCAAGATGGTCCGCGCCCGCAGCGGCCGGATGGTGTTCGTGTCCTCGGTGGTCGGTCTGCTGGGCTCGGCCGGGCAGGTCAACTACGCGGCGTCGAAGTCCGGGCTGGTCGGGCTGGCCCGCTCGATCGCCCGGGAGCTCGGCGGGCGCGGCATCACCGCGAACGTGGTGGCGCCGGGGTTCGTGCGCACCGACATGACCGCGGAGCTGCCCGAGAAGCGGCAGCAGGAGATCCTCGGGCAGGTCCCGCTGGGCCGGCTGGCCGACGCCGAGGAGATCGCCGGCGTCGTCCGGTTCCTGGCCGGGGAGCACGCGGGGTACATCACCGGGGCGGTCGTCCCGGTCGACGGCGGACTGGGAATGGGGCACTGAGCATGGGCATCCTCGAGGGCAAGACGGTCCTGGTCGCCGGCGTGCTGACGGAGGCGTCGATCGCCTTCTCGGCGGCACGGATCGCGCAGGAGCAGGGCGCCACCGTCGTCCTGTCCAACTTCGGGCGGGCGCTGAGCCTGTGCCAGCGGATCGCCAAGCGGCTCCCGCAGGAGGCCGCCGTCGTCGAGCTCGACGTGACGAACACCGAGCACCTGTCGACGCTGGCCGACCGGCTGCGCGAGGTGCTGCCCGAGGGCGCGCAGCTCGACGGCGTCGTGCACTCCATCGGGTTCGCCCCGCAGGAGGCGATGGGCGACGGGTTCGCCGAGGTCGCCTGGGAGCACGCGGCCACCGCGTTCCAGGTGTCGACGTGGTCGCTGGCCTCGCTCACCCAGGCCTGCCGGCCGCTGTTCGGCGACACGGCCTCGGTGGTCGGGCTGACCTTCGACGCCACGGTCGCGTGGCCGGTCTACGGCTGGATGGGTGCGGCCAAGGCCGGGCTGGAGTCCACCTCGCGCTACCTGGCGCGCGAGCTCGGCCCGGACGGCGTCCGGGTGAACCTGGTCGCCGCCGGCCCGCTGCGCACCATGGCGATGAAGTCGATCCCGGGCAGCAAGCAGTTCGAGGAGGCCTGGGAGGGCAAGGCGCCGCTGGGCTGGTCGGTCACCGACACCGAACCCTCCGGCAAGGCGATCGTGGCACTGCTCAGCGACTGGTTCCCCGCGACGACGGGTGAGATCGTGCACGTGGACGGCGGGTTCCACGCCGTCGGGGTATGACTGGGCGGTGACCGAACAGCTCCTCCCTGCCCGGCCCGCCCACCCGCTCCCCGACGGGGTGTCGATCACCCCCGACGGGCAGCGCCCGGACGAGGAGCCCTCGCTCGCCGCCCGCAACAACGGCGGCGTCGTCCCGGGTTCCGCGCCGGCTCCGGCGGGCCGGCGGGAGGCGCTGCTGGTGCTCGGCTTCGGCGGGCCCGAGGGCCACGACCAGGTGATGCCGTTCCTGGAGAACGTGACCCGCGGTCGCGGCATCCCGCGGGAGCGGCTGGAGAGCGTCGCCGAGCACTACCACCACTTCGACGGCGTCAGCCCGATCAACGAGCAGAACAAGGCGCTGGTCTCCGCCCTCCGGGACGCCGGCGTCGACCTGCCGGTCTACTGGGGCAACCGCAACTGGGCGCCCTACGTCGAGGACGTCTGGCGCGAGATGGCCGCCGACGGCGTCGAGCACGCCTACGTGCTGGCCACCTCGGCCTACGCCTCGTTCTCCGGCTGCCGGCAGTACCACGAGGACGTCGCCCGGGCCCGGGTCGCGTTGGAGTCGGATCCGCAGGGCCTCACCGGGCCCACGGCGGAGAAGCTGCCGCACTACTACGACGCCGACGGCTTCGTGCAGGCCAACGCCGACGCCCTCGCCGCCGCGCTCGCGCAGCTGCCCGAGGACCTGCGGGACGGCGCCCGGCTGGTGGCCACCGCGCACTCCATCCCCGACGCGATGGCCGCGGTCGCCGGGCCGCAGGGCCACACCTACGAGCGCGAGCTGGAGACGGCAGCCCGGCTGGTCGTCGACCGGGTCGCGCCGGGGCGCGGGTTCGACCTGGTCTGGCAGTCCCGGTCCGGCCCGCCGTCGGTCCCGTGGCTGGAGCCCGACGTCAACGACCACCTGCGGGCGCTGGCGGCCGCGGGGGAGAAGGCGGTCGTGGTGTTCCCGGTCGGGTTCATCTCCGACCACCTCGAGGTGATCTGGGACCTGGACAACGAGGCCGAGGAGACCGCGCAGGAGCTCGGCCTGGCCTTCGCCCGCGCGGGGACGGCGGGCACCCACCCGGCGTTCGTCCGGTCGCTGGTCGAGCTCCTGGCCGAGCGCCGCGCCGGTGGCGAGCCCCGGCTGGGCACCAACTGCCCGGCGAGCTGCTGCTTCGTCCAGCGCCCCGCCGGCCGCCCGAGCGCCCCCGCACCCGCCCGCTGACCCCCGAGCTGCAGTTGATCATCGTCAGCTGCAGGCCGGACACGCTGCCGACCGGCGTGTCCCACCTGCGGCTGACGATGATCAACTGCAGGGGGAGGGGCTCAGCGGGGGAGCCAGTTCCAGACGGCGGTGGTGGCCTCGCGAACGGCGTCGGACAGCGGGCGCAGCGCGTGCTCCCGCGCGGCCATCTGGGCCGCCGTCACCGCGCCGCCGGGGGAGTCGGCCAGCGCGAGGTCCAGCACGGTGGCCAGCCGGCGGGCGCGGGTGAGCACCGACACCGCGACCGGGTCGGTGTCTGGGGGCAGGCCCGGGTCCTCCGCCTGCGCGGACAGGCCGGCCAGCAGTGCCGGGACCTCGGGGTGCCAGCGGGCCAGGTCCAGACCGGCCAGCGTGCGTGCGGCATCGCCGACGGCCAGGTCCAGCCGGCCCGACAGCGACCGCAGCGTGCCCTCGACCGGCGGCGGCGCGAACGCCCCGGCGGGCAGGTCGAGCTGGGTCCACAGCACCGTCTCCGACGTCGCCGACGCCGGCAGCAGCACGAGGGTGTCGCCGACCACGGCCTGGCCCGCCTCCACCGCGGCGGCTGCGACCGCGGGCACCGGCGGCAGGCCGTGCACGTCGCCCGGGACGGGCAGCACCAGGCGGAGCCGACGCTCGCCGCGACCGCGCAGGGAGGTCAGCACCTCGCCCAGCGGGCGCGCGCCGTCGGCGTCGGACACCACGTGGGCGCGGTCGCCGGTCACCGCCTCCAGCGCGTCGTCGTAGGGCACCCGGCCACCCAGCCACGCGGTCGCCCAGGCGGCCAGCCGTCCGGCGGGGTCGCCGGCGGCGCGGCGGGTCCTGAGATCGGGCACCCGGTCGAGGGTAGGCGGCGCGGCGCCCACCCGCCGCACCTCTGCCAGACTCGGGTCATGGCCGCCTGGGTGCTCTGGTTGATCGCGGCGGGGCTGTTCACGGCCGGTGAGGTCGCCAGCCTCGACCTGGTGCTGCTCATGCTCGCCGGCGGCGCGGTGGGCGGGATGGGTGTGGCCCTGCTGGGCGGCGAGGTGTGGGTGCAGCTGCTGGCCTTCGTCGTGGTCTCCCTCGGCCTGCTGCTCGTCGTCCGGCCGGTGGCCAAGCGGCACCTCACCCAGCGCACCCCCGAGCAGATCGACGGCGTCGAGGTCTACGTGGGACGCACCGCCGAGGTCAGCGAGCGGGTCACCGGGACCTCGGGGCAGGTGCGCATGGGCCACGACGAGTGGTCGGCCCGCACCCAGCTCGACGGCGAGGCCTACGACGTCGGCCAGGTCGTGCGCATCGTGCAGATCGAGGGCCCGATCGCCTACGTGTCCCGGGCCTGAACGGGGCGGTCTCGCACCGATCGGCGCGAGAGGGCACCATCAGTGGTGATCATCCAGCCGACGTCAGGAGCGCCCCGCCCGTGGAAGCCCTCATTGCACTCCTCGTGATCGCCGTCCTGGTGATCATCGTGCTCGCCAAGAGCGTCACGATCGTCCCCCAGGCCCAGGCCAAGGTCGTCGAACGGTTCGGCCGGTACAGCCGGACGCTGAGCCCGGGCCTGGCCATCCTGGTGCCCTTCGCCGACCGGGTCCGCGCCACCATCGACCTGCGCGAGCAGGTCATCAGCTTCCCGCCGCAGCCGGTCATCACCGCCGACAACCTGCAGGTCGGCATCGACACCGTCGTCTACTTCCAGGTCACCGACCCCCGGCTGGCCGTCTACGGCATCGCCAACTACATCACCGGCATGGAGCAGCTGACCACCACGACGCTGCGCAACGTGGTCGGCGGGCTGAACCTCGAGGGCGCGCTCACCGGCCGGGACGGCATCAACTCCCAGCTGCGCGCCGTCCTCGACGGGACGACCGGCCCCTGGGGCCTGCGGGTGGCCCGGGTGGAGATCAAGGCCATCGACCCGCCGCTGTCCATCCAGGACTCGATGGAGAAGCAGATGCGGGCCGACCGCGACAAGCGGGCCACCATCCTCACCGCGGAGGGGCAGCGGCAGTCGGCGATCATGACCGCCGAGGGCCAGAAGGCCAGCCAGATCCTCTCCGCCGAGGGCCACAAGCAGGCGGCGATCCTGGAGGCCGAGGCCGAGCGGCAGTCCCGCATCCTGCGCGCCGAGGGTGAGCGCGCCGCGCTGTACCTGCAGGCGCAGGGCCAGGCCAAGTCCATCGAGACGGTGTTCCAGGCCATCCACGACGGCAAGCCCGACCAGGGCCTGCTGGCCTACCAGTACCTGCAGACGCTGCCCAAGATCGCCCAGGGTGACGCCAACAAGATGTGGATCGTGCCCAGCGAGTTCTCCCAGGCGCTGGAGGGGCTGGCCAACCTCGGCGGCGCCGGCCGGGGCGGCTCGGGCGAGGGGGAGGGCAAGCGGTCCTGGCTCGACGTCGACGGCACGCAGGCGGAGTCCGCGGCGCCGGCACAGAAGCTGGACACCTCCGACTGGTTCGAGTCCGCGCTGCCCAAGGCGGCCGACCAGCCCGAGGCCCGCATCGAGATGAGCACGCTGGCCGACGCGGCACCGGAGACCCCGCACCCGCAGATGCCCAGCACGCCGTCGCTGGCCGAGCTGACCGCCGACGTCAAGGAGTCCGGCGCCGCGGCCGACCCGCGCAACGCCCCCGACGAGGACGACGACGAGCGCCCCGCGCCGCCGCCCCCCTACGGCCAGCAGGGCCCGCAGCAGCAGGGCCCCCCGCCCCAGCAGTGGCAGCAGAACCCGCAGCAGGGCCCGCAGCAGGGGTGGGGCCCGCCCCAGGGCTACCAGGGCCGCTGAGCCACCAACCCTCGACGCGTCGATCGACGCTCCCTGATCACTTCTGCCGAAGAATGATCAATGAGCGTCGATCGACGGCCGGTGGTCGGCGGTAGGCGGCAGGCGGCCGTGCGCGGGGTCAGTCGTCCTTGAGCAGGCCCTCGCGCAGCTTGGCCAGCGTCTGGGCGAGCAGCCGGGACACGTGCATCTGCGAGATGCCGATGTCAGCGGCGATCTGCGACTGGGTCATGTTGCCGAAGAACCGCAGGATGAGGATGCGGCGCTCGCGGGCCGGGATGGTGGCCAGCAGCGGCTGCAGCGACTCCCGGTACTCCACGCCCTCCAGGGCGGCGTCCTCCTGGCCCAGGGTGGCGGCCAGGGTGGGGGAGTCCTCCTCGCCCGACAGCCGCTCGTCCAGCGACGAGGACCGGTAGGCGTTGGCGACCTGCAGGCCCTCCAGGACCTCCGAGCGCGGGATGCCGAGGTACTCGGCCAGCTCCGACGGGTTCGGGGCGCGGCCGTTCTTCTGCGCGAGCTCCCCGACCGCGGCGTTGAGCGACAGGTGCAGCTCCTGCAGCCGGCGCGGCACCCGCACCGACCAGCCCTGGTCGCGGAAGTGCCGCTTGATCTCACCGGTGATGGTGGGCACGGCGAAGGACAGGAACTCCACGCCCCGGGTGGGGTCGAACCGGTCGATCGCCGCGATCAGGCCGAGCGTGCCGACCTGGAGAAGGTCGTCGAAGGGCTCGCCGCGGTTGGAGAACCGGCGAGCGAAGTGCCGCACCAGCGGCAGGTGCTCCTCGACCAGGATCTCCCGCAGTCGCTCCCGGCGGGGGTCGTCGGGGGCGAGGGCGGCCAGCTCGACGAACAGCGGCGCGGTGCGCTCGGCCCGGCGCCGGTTGTCCGACACCGGGGGTGCCGGCTCCGCAGCCGTCTCAGCAGCCGCCTCGGGTGCCTGCGCCGGCTCCACCGCGGCGGGCTCGTCGGTGGGGACGGCGGCCCCGGGCGCGGGCACCACGTCGTGGGGTCCGGTGTCGGGGGTCCGCTCGACCACCCGGGTCACCGGGCCACCGAGAGGTCGGCGTCGCTGTCGCCCGGGGCGGCGGGGGCGCGCAGCGGGGGAGGGAGCTCCTTGACCAGGGTGATCGTGGCCACCGGGCCCTCGCCGCCCTCACCGCCGGGGACGTCGGCGCGGTCGGCCGGCCCGGCGTCGACCGAGTCGACCAGGGCGGCGATGACCGCCCAGCCGAACCCGTCGCGGGGGACGTCGGTCCCCTCGGTGGTGGACACCCAGGCGGTGATGCTCAGGCCGGTGGGGCCGGTCTCGAAGACGGCCACCAGGGGCGTGCCGGGGGCGGCGACGGAGGCGAGCGTGGCGCTGGCCTCGTCGACGGCCAGGCGGAGGTCCTCGACGGCGTCGAGGTCGAAGTCCATGCGCATGGCCAGGTCCCCGGTCATGGCCCGGACGGCGGGCAGCTGGGTGCGCGACGTGGGCACCCGGAGCTCCAGGCGTTCGGTGCGGCGCCCCGGGGCGCCGCCGGTCGTGTCGACCATCGGCTGGTTCGCTCCTCACGTGTGGTCACCGCCCGTGCGGACGGCGACGCCCATCCTCCCGCACCGCGGGCCGTCCCGCGCGCCCGTCGCGGTTGCCGGAGCGGCGCAGGTGCGGTGGTATGGCTGGCGATGAGCGCAGTTCCGGGGAACCCCCGTCCTCGCGCCGACCCCCTGGTCCTCGACCTCCCCGCCGAGGCGGCCTCCCTGGTCACCGTGCGGCGGTCCCTGGGCCGGTGGCTGTCGGCGGCCCAGGTGACCCCGGACGTCGTGGGTGCCCTGCAGGTCGCCGTCGGCGAGGCGTGCGCCAACGCCGTCGACCACGCCTACCCGCCGGGCACCCCCGGCACGATGCAGGTGCGGGTGTCGGTCGAGCCCGGCGGGCGGGTCACCGCCGTCGTGGCCGACCACGGCGGCTGGCGCACCCCCGACGCCGACCCGGGAGACCGCGGCCGCGGGTTGCTGATCATGCACCAGCTGCTCGAGGACGTGGAGATCTCGCGCCGGCCCGACGGGACCACCGTCACCCTGCGGGTGCCCGCCCGCGAGCTGCCCGAGCGGGCCACCGCGTCGGCCGACGAGCTGGCCGCGCTGCGGATCGACCGGTCCGCCGCGGTGCCGTGCGTCCGCGCCACCGGGCCCCTGGAGGACGACGCGGCCGCCGGCGTGCGGCTGCGGCTGCTGGAGGCCTCCCGCGGCGGCGTGGTCCGGGCCGAGCTGGACCTCGAGGGCGTCGGTCACCTCGGGCCGGCCGTGGTGGCGGCCGTGGCCGAGGTCGCGGCGATCGGCCGGGCCAACGGCTGGCCGCTGCGGGTGACCTCGGCGGCCACCCAGCCGCGCGCCGCACTGGCCCGCGCCGGCGTCCCGCTCGGCGACGACTGATCCCCCGGGCGGGCGATCCCGTTCCGCGCAGGTTTGCCCGGCGCCCCCGCTGCCCACCACGTCGGGGTGAGGCTGCGGCGCAGTGACGTGCACGCCCCCGGGTGGACCCGCCGGGCGCGCGGTCGCGGCTGGGCCTTCTACGACGAGGACGGCGCGCTCATCCGCGACGACCGCCGGGTCCGCATCCAGGGCCTGGCCATCCCGCCGGCCTGGCGCGACGTGTGGATCTGCCCCTGGCCGCACGGCCACATCCAGGCCACCGGCACCGACGCCGCCGGCCGCCGCCAGTACCGCTACCACGACCAGTGGCGGGTGCAGCGCGACGCCGCCAAGCACGAGCGGGTGCTGGAGATCAGCCACACGCTGCCCGACGTCCGCGACGCCGTCGCGGCGGCGCTGCGCCGCCGGGGGATGCCGCGGGAGCGGGTCCTCGCCCTCGCCGTCCGGCTGCTGGACCTCGGCGCCTTCCGCATCGGCAGCGACCAGTACACCGAGGACAACGGCACCTACGGCCTGGCGACCCTGCGCCGGGACCACGTCGAGGTGCGCGGCCGCACGGTGGCCTTCTGCTACCTGGCCAAGGGCGGCAAGCAGCGCGAGGTGGAGATCACCGACCCGGCCACCGCCACCGCCGTCCGGCAGCTGCTGGAGCGCCCGGCCGGTGCGGGGGAGGACCTGCTCGCCTGGCAGAACCCCGACGGCAGCTGGCGCGACGTGCACAGCGACGACGTCAACGGCTACCTGCGGGAGGTCTCCGGCGCGGAGATCACCGCGAAGGACTTCCGGACCTGGACCGCGACGGTGCTCATGGCGGTGCTGCTGGCGCAGGACCCGCTGCCGACCACGCGCACCGGGCGGACGAGGGCCGCGCGGGCGGCGTACCGAGCGGTGTCGGACCAGCTGGGCAACACCCCGGCGGTCTGCCGGGCCAGCTACGTCGACCCGCGGGTGGTCGACCGGTTCGAGCACGGCGAGACCATCGCCGACGCGCTGGCCGAGGCCGCCGGCGCAGCCGACGACCGGGAGCGCCAGCGGGTGCTCGAGGCCGGGGTGTGCCGGCTGCTGTCGGCCTGACCCCGGAGGCGCCCGGGACGCAGAGGGCCCCGTCACCGGGCGGTGACGGGGCCCTCGGGGCGTCGGGTCAGCTGTTGCCGTCGACGATGGTGAACAGGTCGATCAGGCCGGTGACCTCCAGCGGCCGGGTGACCGCACGGGTGGAGGCGACCAGGGTCAGGGCCACGTCGCGGGCCCGGGCCGACTTCTGGGTCTCGACGAGGACGGCGAGGCCGGCGGAGCCGAGGAACTGGACCCCGCACAGGTCGATGACCAGCTTCTCGGGCTCCTGCTCCAGCTGGGTGTCCAGCGAGGCGCGCAGCACGGGGGCGGTGAAGGTGTCCACCTCGCCGACGACCGTCACCGTGACCGTGCCCTCGGCGTCCGAGGACGTCGACAGGGTGATCACGTCGTCGAAGGGAGCGTCGGCGGTGTCGGTGGGAGCCGGCACGTCGCGCTGACCCTCGGCGGGCAGGTCAGATGAGGTCACGGACTGGAGCTCCTCTCAGCGGTGGTGCCCGACGGGCACGCAACGGCGTGCACAACGTACCTGCCGCCCGTCGAGGCCGCCGACCTCGCCCGGGGCTCCGGTGGCGGACGGCGCCGGGGGTGACCCCGGGTGCAGGTGGTGCAAGGCAGCTGGTGGCTGAACCGCCCGCCCGGACCCTAGACAGGGCGGGGTCCGCCCACAAGCCGGGTGGGCGGCCCCCGCCGGTGCCGCGCGGCCTCAGTCGCCGGTGGGGTGCACCGCGCGCTCCTCGGGGCCCTCGCCGCCCACCGCGTCCTCCCCGGTGGCCAGCACGTCGTCGCCCACGGAGTCGGTGCCGGAGCTGTCGCGGGGGTCGGTGTCGGCGTCCTGCTCGAGCTGGGCCGCGGGGCCGGCGGGGTCCTCGGCGGGCCGGGTGCCCGGGTCGAGGTCGACGTCGGGCTCCTCGCGGGCCAGCCGGCCGTCGAGGGGCTCGCCCTCGGCCTGCTCCTCGGCGGTGGTGCCGAAGTCCAGGCTGGTGCCGGCGGTCTCCCGGCCCATGTCGGGGGCGAACTGCGGGTCCTCGGCGAGGGCGGCCTCGGGGCTGTCGTCGGCGATCTCGGGGATGCCGGCGTCCTCGGGGAACTGGTCGCGGGCGGTCTGGCCCTCGGGGTTGGTCATGATCGCCCCCTACCCCCGCGGAGCCGTCGTCCACACGCGGTGTGAGCCCCCTCCGGGCAGGGGTAGCGGCGCGTCCATGTCGGTCACCGAGAAGGTCGGGTCCTGGGCCCGCAACCAGCAGGAGCAGTACGCGCACGGCGAGCAGCGGCCCCTGGCCGGGCTGCTCGGGGCGATGGGGGTCTACGGCGCGCTGACCACCGCCGGTGCGGCGGCGCTGCGGGCCTCGGGGAGGCCGCTGCCCGAGCGGGTCCCGCTGGGCGACGCGCTGCTGCTGACCGTCGGCACGTTCCGGCTGGCCCGCACGATCGCCAAGGACCCGGTGACCAGCCCGCTGCGGGCGCCGTTCACCCGGTTCGAGGGCGCGTCGGGCGAGGCGGAGATCGCCGAGGAGGTGCGTTCCCACGGCGGGTGGAAGCACGCCGTGGGGGAGCTGGTCACCTGCCCGTTCTGCCTGGCGCAGTGGATCGGTACCGGGTTCGTGCTGTCCTACGTCGCGGCCCCGCGGGCGACCCGGCTGGCCGGGCTGGTCATGACGATGGTGGCCGGCGCCGACGCCCTGCAGTTCGCCTACGACGAGCTGCAGTCGGAGGTCACCGACTCGTAGGGGGTGGTGCGCGGGTGCGCCGCGGCCACCTGCGCCCCTACGCTGATCTTGGACACCGGCGGAGAGGGATGCACCATGCGGTCGATCTGGAAGGGCGCGGTCTCCTTCGGGCTGGTCTCGATCGCCGTGAAGCTGTACTCGGCCACCGAGGACCACGACGTCAAGTTCCACCAGGTGCACAGGACCGACGGCGGCCGGGTGAAGTACCGCAGGGTCTGCTCCATCGACGGCGAGGAGATCGAGTACCGCGACATCGCCAAGGGCTTCGAGCTGCCCAGCGGCGAGCTGGTGGTGCTCACCGACGCCGACATGGACGAGCTGCCGCTGGGCAGCACGCACGAGATCGAGGTGCTGCAGTTCGTCGAGCAGTCCGAGATCGACCCGATCCACTTCGAGAAGACCTACTACCTGGAGCCCGAGGGCACCGCGACCCGGCCCTACGTGCTGCTGCGCACGGCGCTGGAGAACGCCGGCCAGGTCGCCATCACCAAGATCGCCATCCGGCAGCGTGAGTCCCTCGCCGCGCTGCGGGTGCGTGACGGGGTCCTGGTGCTGCACACCATGCGCTGGCCCGACGAGATCCGGGCACCGGAGTTCGGGTTCCTGGACGAGGACGTCGAGGCCAAGCCCGCGGAACTCAAGATGGCCGAGTCCCTCATCGCCACCATGAGCGGCACCTTCGACCCGTCGGTGTTCACCGACGACTACAAGGAGGCCATGGCGGCGCTGCTGGAGGCCAAGCAGGCCGGCGGGGACGTCGTCCGGCCCGAGGAGGTCGAGGACGACGAGGACGACGGCTCGGTGGTCGACCTGATGAGCGCGCTGCGCCGCAGCGTGGAGAAGGCCGGCGGTAAGGCGTCGTCCGAGCAGCCGGCGAAGAAGACCCCGGCGAAGAAGGCACCCGCGAAGAAGGCCGCGGCGAAGAAGGCGGCGCCGGCGGGGAAGGCCGCGGCCACGAAGGCGCCGGCGAAGAAGGCGCCGGCCACGAAGGCCGCGAGCAAGTCCGCCTGAGGTGGCGGTCCCGGAGTCGACCCGGCCGATGCTCGCCGTCGCCGGCGATCTGCCCCACGACGAGACCGGCTGGGCGTTCGAGTTCAAGTGGGACGGCGTGCGGGTGCTGGCCCACGTCCGGGGCGGTGAGCTGCGGCTGCGGGCCCGCAGCGGCACCGACGTCACCGAGCGCTACCCCGAGCTGGCCGCCCTGCCGCCGTCCCTGCAGGGTCGTGACGCCGTGCTGGACGGGGAGGTCGTGGCCCTGGATGCGCAGGGCCGGCCGGACTTCGGTCTGCTGCAGCAGCGCATGCACCTCACCGGCCCGGAGGTCGCCCGCACCGCCCGCCGGGTGCCGGCCTCCTACTTCGTGTTCGACCTGCTCGAGCTCGACGGCCGGTCGCTGCTGGCCCGCAGCTACCGCGAGCGGCGCGAGCTGCTCGACGAGCTCGCGCCGGCCGCCCGGCGGTGGACCACCACGCCCTGGTTCCCCTCCGACGGCGCCGGCGTGCAGGCCGCCAGCGTCGAGCACGGCCTGGAGGGCGTGGTCGCCAAACGGCTGGCCTCGCCCTACCGGCCCGGGGGGCGGGGGCCGGAGTGGACCAAGGTCAAGAACGTGCGGCACCAGACGGTGGTCGTCGGCGGCTGGCGGCCGGGCAACGGCCGTCGCTCGGGGGGCATCGGGTCGCTGCTGGTCGGCGTGCAGGAGGACGGCGGGCTGCGCTACGCCGGCCGGGTGGGCACCGGGTTCACCGACCGCGCGCTGCGCGACCTGGCCCGCGGGGTGACCGGCCGGAGCACCTCCCCGTTCGCCGGGGAGGTGCCGCCCGACGTCGTCCGCGAGGCGCACTGGGTGGAGCCGCAGCTGGTCGGCGAGGTCGTGTTCGCCGGCTGGACCGGCGACGGCCACCTGCGCCACCCGGCCTGGCGTGGCCTGCGCGACGACGTCGGACCCGCCGCGGCGGTGCCGGAGTGACCCGGCAGCGGGTGGCGATCGGCGGGCGCCAGCTCGAGGTCTCCAACCTGGACAAGGTGCTCTTCCCCGAGGTGGGCGTCACCAAGGCGCAGGTCATCCAGTACTACGTGCAGGTCGCACCGGTGCTGCTGCCGCACCTGGCCGGCCGCCCGGTCACCTTCACCCGCTGGCCGCACGGGGTCGAGGGCGCCTCCTTCTTCGAGAAGAACAACGCCCGGCACGCCCCCTCCTGGGTGCAGCACGTGGTGGTGCCCGCGCCGGGGTCGACCAAGGACCGCGAGACGCTGGACATGGTGCTGCTCACCGACGTCCCCGACCTGGCCTGGTCGGCCAACCTCGCGGCCCTGGAGCTGCACGTGCCCCAGTGGCGGGTCGACGACGACGGCGTGCCGCAGCTGCCGGACCTGCTCGTGCTCGACCTCGACCCCGGGCCGGGGGCCGGGGTGGCCGAGTGCGCCGCCGTCGCCGTCCGGCTGCGGGAACGGCTGGTCGACGACGGCCTGGACCCGGTGGTGAAGACCTCGGGGTCCAAGGGCCTGCAGGTCTACGCCCCCATCCGGTGCACCGACCCCGACCACCCGTCCCGCTACGCCAAGGCGTTGGCGCAGGCATTGACCGAGGAGACGCCCGACGACGTGGTGTGGCGGATGGAGAAGGTGCTGCGGCCGGGCAAGGTGCTCGTCGACTGGAGCCAGAACAACACGGCCAAGACCACCGTCGCGCCGTACTCGCTGCGCGCCCGGGCCGGGGCGACGGTGTCCACGCCGGTGACCTGGGAGGAGCTGGACGGGCCGCTGGTCTTCGACACCGACGACGTGCTGGCCCGCGTCGAGGAGCACGGCGACCTGTTCGCCACCGGGGAGCCCGCCGACCTGCCCTGACGGTCTGGGATCATCCCTCCCCGTGTCCCAGAGCAACACCGGCCGGCTCGTCGTCCGCTGCCCCGACCGGCCCGGCATCGTCGCCGTCCTCTCGCGCTTGATGGCCGACGCCGGCGCCAACATCACCGACTCCCAGCAGCACAGCTCCGACCCGTCGGGGGGCACCTTCACGCTGCGGCTGGAGTTCGTGCTCGACGACCTGGCCGGCCGCCGGGCCGAGCTGGAGGAGCAGCTGGGTGCGCTGGCCGCGGAGTGGGGGATGACCTGGCGGCTGGTGCTCGCCGACCACCGCCCGCGGCTGGCGGTGTTCGTGTCGCGAACCGACCACGTGCTGCAGGAGCTGCTCTACCGGGTGTCGGCCGGGGACCTGCGGGCCGAGATCGCCGTGGTCATCTCCAACCACCCCGACCTGGAGCCGGTCGCCGCCGCGCACGGCGTCCCGTTCCACCACGTGCCGGTCACCCCCGGCACCAAGGCCCAGGCCGAGGCCCGGGCGCTGGAGCTGGTGGGGGACTGCGACCTGGTCGTGCTGGCCCGCTACATGCAGATCGTGTCGGCCGAGTTCTGCGCGCGCTTCCCGGAGCGGCTGATCAACATCCACCACTCGTTCCTGCCGGCGTTCGTGGGCGCCAACCCCTACCAGGCGGCCGCCGACCGCGGCGTGAAGCTGATCGGGGCGACCGCGCACTACGTCACCGCCGAGCTGGACGCCGGGCCGATCATCGAGCAGGAGGTCGCCCGCATCGACCACCGCGCCACCGTCGAGGACATGCGCCGGGTGGGTCGCTACGTCGAGCGGCAGGTGCTGGCCCAGGCGGTCACCTGGCACGTCGAGGACCGGGTCATCGTCGACGGCGCGAAGACCATCGTCTTCGCCTGAGGGCTACTCGGGGCGGCGGTCCTGCTCGGCGAGGAACGCCTCGATCTGGTCGGCCATCTCCTCGCCCGAGGGCAACTGACCGGAGTCGCCGAGCAGGCCGGTGCCCTCGCGGGCAGCCGCGAAGTCGTCGAACTGCCGCTCCAGCTGGGCCACGACGGCGGTGTTCTCCTCCGACCGGGCGATCTGCTCGTCGACGTCGGTCCGGACGGCCCGGGCCGCCTCCTCCAGCGTCTCGGTCGGCAGGTGCAGCCCGGTGAGCGAGGACAGGTGCTCCAGCAGGGTCAGCGACGCCGCGGGGAACGTGGCCGAGGCCAGGTAGTGGGGGACGTGCGCGGCCACGCCCAGGGCGTCGACGCCGGCCTCGCCCGCCCGCAGCTCCAGCAGCGCCCCGGCGCTGCCCGGGATGCGCATCTCACCCCAGTAGACCGGGTAGCTGGCGATGAGCTCGCGCCGGGTGGCGTGCGCGGTGACCGTGACCGGACGGGTGTGCGGCACGGGCATCGGGATGGCCTGCAGCATCACCATGCGGGTCACCCCCAGGGTCTCCACCAGACCCAGCACGGCGGCGGTGAACTGCTCCCACGCGAAGTCCGGCTCGGTGCCGTGCAGCAGCAGGAACGGGGTGCCGCCGTCGTCGTCGACCGCGTACAGGGTGATCTCGGGGGCGGCGAAGGACTCGTAGTGGTCGCCGGAGAAGGTGATCCGGGGCCGGTGGCCCCGGTAGTCGACCAGGGCGTCGGCGTCGAAGCGGGCGACGACCTCGTGCGGCAGGCTGGCCAGCAGGTGCGAACCGGCCAGCGCGCCGGCGTGCGCGGCGTCGAACTCGCCGGCCAGGTCGTGCACGAGCACCAGCTCGTCGGCGGCGGTGCGCTCGACGAGCCGCTCGTGGGCGGGCAGCAGCTCGACGAGGTCCTCGGGGCGTCGGGGCACGGTCGGGTCCTCCTGGTGGTCCATCGGTCGCCGGGTGCAGCCCCGTCGGCCGGCCGGGCATTCCCATGGTCCTCCCGTGGCGGGGACGGTGCGCGGGAGGGACGCTCGGCCGGTGGGCACCCGGGACGAGCTGGCCAGGCGGATCGAGGAGCTGCTGGACGCCCGCGCGCCGACGTCGTCGATCTGCCCGTCCGACGCCGCCCGGGCGCACGACCCCGAGGGGTGGCGGGACCTGATGGACGACGCCCGGGCCGCGGCCGGGGGGCTGGCCGCCGAGGGGAGGGTCGAGGTGACCCAGCGCGGGCAGGTGGTCGACGTCGCCACCGCCCGCGGCCCGGTCAGGATCCGCCGCCCCCGGTGACCGGGTCGCGGACCGGCTCCTCGCTGCGCACGAGGGCCGAGCCGTCGTCGTCGGCGACGACCTCCGGGACCCGGCCCTGGTCGTCCCGCTCGGGGTGCTTGCCGTCGAGCTGGTCGCGGCCGTACCGGTAGCCGACGGCAAGCAGCGCGGCGACCGGGACGGCGAGGAACGCACCGATGATGCCGGCCAGGCTCGACCCCGCGGTGACGGCGAGGATGACGACGCCGGCGTGCAGCTTCAGGCCGCGGCCCTGCAGGATCGGTTGCAGCACGTTGCCCTCGACCTGCTGCACCACCACCACGACGGCCAGCACCCACAGGGCGGTGCCGAAACCGTTGCTGACCAGGGCGATCAGCACGGCGAACCCGCCGGCGACGAAGGCACCGATGATCGGCACGAACGCGGCGAAGAAGGTGATGACCGCCAGCGGGAGCACCAGCGGCACCCCCAGGACGAGCAGGCCCAGGCCGATGCCGGCGGCGTCGATGAGCCCCACCAGGGCCTGCTGGCGGATGAACTCCGACAGCGTGCGCCAGCTCTGCCGGGACAGCTCCGCCACGTGCGGGGCGGCCTGGGGACCGGTCTGCGCGGCCAGCCAGGGCAGGAAGCGCGGCCCGTCCTTGAGGAAGAAGAAGGTCAGCACCAGCGCCAGGGCCACGTTGACCAGCCCGGTGCCGATGGCGCTGGCGCCGGTGAGGGCGTAGGTGGCGATGTCGCCGGCACTGGCCTGCAGACGGTTGATCGCGTCGCCGACGTACTCGCCGATCTGCTCCTGGCCCAGGTTGAACGGCGGCCCGGCCAGCCACTCCTGCACGCTCTGCAGGCCCGAGCTCACGCCCAGGGCCAGGTCCTCCACCTGCGACACCACCGGGGGCGCGATGGCGGCCATGATGCCCACGAACGCGGCCAGGAACAGCACGACCGAGCTCAGCGCGGCCGCGGCCGGGGGGAACCGCCAGTGCCGCAGCAGCTTGGCCAGCGGCCAGGTCACCGTGGCGAACAGCAGGCCCAGCACGACCGGCAGCAGCACCGAGGACCACAGCACCCCGAGCACGTAGCCGAGCACCACGACCGCGGCGGCGATGAGCAGCAGCCGCGCGGAGAAGGTGGCGAGCACCCGGGTGGCCGCGGCGAGCCGCGCGCTGCGCTGCGGCCCGGGGACCGGGGCACCGCTGTGCGAGGGCGGCTCGCCCGAGTCGTCGTGGAAGTTCGCCTCCCCGTCGGTGGCGGGGGCCTCGGTGCGAGCCTCGGTGCGGGGCTCGTCGCGTGGTCGGCCGGGGGTGTCCTGCGGGTCGTCGGCCATGCCGTGATCAGAGCACAGGCAGGGTTCCGGCACCGGGTGGACCCACCCCGACCGGGGGCCTCGCCCGGGGACAGCGCCCGGGGACAGCGCCCGGGCGGCGGACGTCGGACCCCCGTCGTAGCGTCGCGCCCATGCCGAAGACCGCCACCGCCGACCGGGTCGACCTCGACGGGCTGCTGGAGTTCCTGCGCCCCCGCCACAAGGCCCTGCTCATGACCCGCCGCGGTGACGGCGAGCCGCAGATCTCACCGGTGAGCTGCGGGGTCGACGACGCGGGCCGCGTCGTGGTCAGCACCTACCCGCAGCGGGCGAAGACCCGCAACGCCCGCCGCGACCCCCGCGTCAGCGTGGTCGTGCTCTCCGACGACTTCGACGGCCCCTGGGTGCAGGTCGACGGCACCGCCGAGGTGCTGGACCTGCCCGAGTCGGTCGAGCCGCTGGTGGAGTACTTCCGCTCGATCAGCGGGGAGCACCCCGACTGGGACGAGTACCGGGACGCGATGCGGCGGCAGGGCAAGTCGCTGATCCGGGTCACCCCGCAGCGCTGGGGCCCGGTCGCGACGGGCGGGTTCCCGCCCGAGCTCTCCGACAAGGACTGAGGCTTGCCTCCGGGGTAGGCAAGCGCGCATGCTTGCGCGATGCCGTTCGTGCTGACCGTGGACCAGCAGGGCAGCCGCCGCGGACCCGACCGGGTCGGCGGCGCGCTGGACCTGCTGGCTGGCGTGCCGGTGGTGCTGCGCTTCGAGCGCACCGCCGGCGACGAGTTCCAGGGGGTGCTCGACCGGCCGGCCGCCGTCGTCGACGCGGTGGTCGCCCTGGTGCGCGCCGGCGGCTGGAGCGTGGGCATCGGGGCCGGGCCGGTGCAGGTGCCGCTGCCCGAGTCCACCCGCGCCGCGGCCGGCCCGGCCTTCCTGGCCGCTCGTCGCGCCGTCGACGCCGCCAAGCACCGGCCGGTGCGGGTGGCGGTCCAGGGGGTCGACGACGAGGCCGCCGCCGACGCGCAGGCCACCGCCACGGTGCTCGCCCTCCTGCTGCAGCGGCGCAGCCCGCAGGCCTGGGAGGCGATCGACCTGGTCGCGGCCGGCGCCACCCAGGCCGAGGCGGCCGCCCGGCTGGGGGTGAGCCGGCAGGCGGTCGGGCAGCGGCTGGCCGCGGCGGCGTGGGAGGCCGAGCAGGACCTGCACCCGGTGCTGGCCCGGTTGCTCGCCCGCGCCGAGGGCGGGGTGCGGCCATGAGCACGGCGACGCTGGTGCTGCTGGTCCTGGCCGCGGTCGGCGGTGGGCTGCTGGTGCGCGGCGCCGAGGTCCGCCGGGTCCCCCGGGGCCGGCAGCTGGTCG
>NZ_JAMXRZ010000119.1 GCF_024124375.1 Klenkia sp. PcliD-1-E | reverse complement strand
TCCCGGCGGGGGGCCTGGACGGCGCGCTGGGTGCCGGTGGTGCCCGGCGCGGCGAGCTGCCCGAAGGCGGGGAACGGCGACCCCGTGTCCTGCTCGGCGACCCGGGCCTGCTCGGCGCGGCTGTCGGCAGCGCGGGGCTCGGCGGCGCGGTGGGCGCCGGTGGTGGTCGGTGCAGGGTGGTCGGCGACGACGCGGAGCCCGGTCAGCGGGGGGAGCGGCGGCACGGGGGCCGGTGCCCCCACCCGCGAGCCCTGGGGCTCGGCGTGCCGCCCCACGGCGGCACGGTGCCTGCTTCCCACGTCCATCCCCCGGTGAATTGCACTCGTGTCATTCACTGCTGACGGAGAGGCAAGGTAACGGGGCTCTGAGTGACGGACCAGTCCCAGTCGGCGTGTCGACGAGGACACGCCGAGGGATGTTCACGCTCACAACCAGGCTCCTGGTAACAGCTGTCCCACAAGCACCAACCCCGGGCGCACTGCCGCCGATGATGATCATGCAGGTGCGCAACGCCGACACGCCGTCCACCGGCGTGTCCACGGTGCCGAACTGCGAGGTCAACGCCCCGACAGCGGGCGCCAGTCGCTCCCGACCGGGCGAGGCGCTAGGGCGTGGTCGTGCCGGGGGTGGAGGAGCTGGATTCGCCGGCCGGCGGGGGCGCGGTCACGTTCGTCGCGGTGGCCTCGGTGGTCGCGCTGCTGCCCGCGGAGCTGCTGGCCCCGGAGGGACCGGTCCCGGTGGTCCCGCCGGTGGTGGTGCCGCCCGTGGTCGTCCCGCCGGTGGTGGTCCCGCCACTGGTGCTCGTCCCCGAGCCGCCGCTGTCCGCGCTTCCCGCGCCACCGCTGCCCGGGACGGCGGCCTGGGAGCTGCGGCCCGCCGTGCTGGGCGGGGTGGCGACCTGGGGGCGGGGGTCGGCGCTGGGCTCGTCGACGGTGGGCTGTGCGGCGTCGACCGTGCCGGGGACCGTGGAGCCGGACAGGTCCAGGGTGTTCATCCCGGGCATGGTCGGCGCGGGCGTGGTGGTGGCGGGCGCCTCGGTGCTCGTCCCGCCGGTGCGCGCGGCCTCGTCCGTGCCGGTGGGCGTCCCGGAGCTGGCGAACCCGCTGGTGAGCAGGACCGCGGCCACGATGGCCAGCACCCCGGCGCCGATGCCGGCCGGGATCCAGCGGCGGACGGAGGAGGTCCGCGTGATCACCGTGCGGTGGCTCAGCGGCGAGTCCTCGTCGTCGGCGACCCGGACGGCGTAGTGCCGCCCGGTCTCGGTGACGACGTGGTGCCGGCCGGTGTCCGACAGCCACTCGTGGTCGACCGCCGAGTGCCGGCCGGTCTCGACCAGGTCGTCGTGCCGGGCGAACTCCGCGGCGACGTCGACCTCGGTGGCCGGCTCGAGGACGGGCTGGGGCGCGATGCGCAGGGACGCCGCGTGGGCGGTGCGCAGCCCGGGTGCGGGCGGGGGAGCGTCCTCCAGGCCCCCGTCGTCCGAGCCCCCGTCGTCGTCCGAGTCGTCCAGGTCCTCGTCGACGTGCTCCAGGTCGTCGTCGAGGTCGTCCTCGAACTCCGCGACGGGCACGGCTGCGGGTGCCGGGGCCGCGGGCGCAGCCACCGGGGCGAGGGCGGTCGCCGGAGCGGGAACAGCGGCGGCCGGCAGCGAGCCGGTGGGGGGCGCCGGGAGGTCGATGGTGACGGCCCGGCGGGCGGCGGCGGCCTTGGCGGCGGCGTCCAGGGCGGCCAGCAGTGCCTCGTCGAGCACCGGCTGGCGGGCGGAGTCGCGGATGAGGTCGCGGGCGGCGCCGGCGGCGGTGCCGTCGTCCAGCGGGCTGAGCCGCACGGAGTCGACCATGGGGTCGAGCGCGTCGAACCAGGTGGTCTGCTCGGCGGGCGGCGCCATCGTCGTGGTGGCCGACGGGCGGGCCGGGGGCGGCACCGGCGGCAGCGCGCGGCGTGGCGTCGGGCTCTGGTCCACCGTGGTCCTTCCCCGTGTGCGGGCGCCTGTCCGAGGTCACCCGATCGGCGGAGATGGTGACACTCCGCAGGCGTCCGGCGACAGCCTGTCCGGGCGTGTCGCGCCGACACGCGGCAGGAGTGACCGGGTGTGACTCGTGGGACGGTCCGGTCCGCCACGCCCCGGCCCGCGGCCACCTACCGTCCACCTGTGCGCTCCGCGGCTGGCCTGGTCATCGCCGTCGTGCTGACCGGGTTCACCGCCCTGCTGCTGAACGGGACCTACCGGTTCGAGGGTCCCGTCGTCCTGCCGGTGACCTCCAGCCACGGGCTGCACGCCGGGGACGTCGCCCTGCTGTTGGGGTGGGCGGCCGCGATGGCGGCCCTTGTCGCGCTGGTCCGCCGACCCGGTCCGTGAAGCGCGTCACCGGGCACGGTGGCAGAGTGTCGACGGTGAAGACGTGGCTCGACTCCTGGCCGGTGTTCCGCCAGCTCACCGGACCCGATCCGCTGGGGCGCGGCCACGCGGCGCGCAGCAAGAGGACCGAGCAGGTCACCAGCCGGACGGCGACCGCCGACCGCGTCGTGAAGAGCATCTGCCCCTACTGCGCCGTGGGCTGCGGGCAGCGGGTGTTCGTCAAGGACGAGCAGATCGTGCAGATCGAGGGCGACCCCGACTCGCCGGTCAGCCGCGGCCGGCTGTGCCCCAAGGGCAGCGCCAGCAAGCAGCTGGTCACCAGCCCCACCCGGACGACGACGGTTAAGTACCGGCGTCCGCACGGCACGGAGTGGGAGGACCTCGACCTCGACACGGCGATGGAGATGATCGCCGACCGCGTGCTCGCCGCCCGGGACAAGGGCTGGCAGGACACCGACGACGGCCAGCGCGTCAACCGCACCATGGGGATCGCCAGCCTCGGTGGCGCGACGCTGGACAACGAAGAGAACTACCTGATGAAGAAGCTGTACAGCGCCATGGGCGCCATACAGATCGAGAACCAGGCGCGCATATAGCACTCCGCCACGGTGCCCGGTCTGGGTGCCACGTACGGCCGCGGCGGGGCCACCGGGTTCCAGCAGGACCTGGTCAACGCCGACTGCATCGTCATCGAGGGCTCGAACATGGCCGAGTGCCATCCCGTCGGGTTCCAGTGGGTGATGGAGGCGAAGGCGCGCGGCGCGAAGGTGATCCACGTCGACCCCCGGTTCACCCGGACCTCGGCGGTGGCCGACACCCACGTGCCGCTGCGGGCGGGCACCGACATCGCGTTCCTCGGCGGGCTCATCTCCTACGTGCTGGAGAACGAGCTCGACTTCCGCGACTACGTGCTGGCCTACACCAACGCGTCCTCGATCGTGGGCGAGGATTTCCAGGACACCGAGGACCTCGACGGCCTGTTCTCCGGCTGGGACGGCGACACCAGCGAGTACGACTCGTCGACCTGGCAGTTCGAGGGCGCGGTCGACCCCAGCGTCGGCACCGCCGGCCACATCGAGGACCCCGGGAAGATCGGCCAGCCGGCCACCGACCCGACCCTGCAGCACCCGCGCAGCGTCTACCAGGTGCTCAAGCGGCACTTCGCCCGCTACACGCCCGAGATGGTCGGTGACATCTGCGGCATCGAGCCCGAGGTGTTCCTCGACGTCGCGAAGGCCGTGACCGCCAACAGCGGCCGCGACCGGACGACGGCGTGGGTCTACTCGGTGGGCTGGACGCACCACACGGTGGGCGTGCAGTACATCCGCACCGCCGGGATCCTGCAGGCGCTGCTGGGCAACATGGGTCGCCCCGGCGGCGGCATCCTCGCGCTGCGCGGGCACGCCTCCATCCAGGGCTCCACCGACATCCCGACGCTGTACAACCTGCTGCCGGGCTACCTGGCCATGCCGCACGCCGCCGAGCACACCAGCCTCGACGAGTACTGCAAGGTCGGCGACGAGATGGTCGGGTTCTGGGGCGGCACCCGGGCCTACATGGTCAGCCTGCTCAAGGCCTGGTTCGGCGACGCCGCGACGGCGGAGAACGACTACTGCTTCGACCTGCTGCCCAAGATCAACGGTGACCACGGCTCCTACCGGCAGGTCGCGGACATGATCCAGGGCAAGATCCCCGGCTACTTCCTGGTCGGGGAGAACCCGGCGGTTGGCCACGCCAACGGCAAGATGCAGCGCCTGGGCCTGGCCAACCTGGAGTGGCTGGTCGTCCGCGACCTGCAGATGATCGAGTCGGCCACCTTCTGGAAGACCGCGCCGGAGATCGAGACCGGCGAGCTGGTCACCGAGGACATCGGCACAGAGGTCTTCTTCATGCCGGCGGCCACGCACGTGGAGAAGGAGGGCACCTTCACCAACACGCAGCGGCTGCTGCAGTGGCACCGCCAGGCCGTCGAGCCGCCGGACGACGCCCGCAGCGACCTGTGGTTCTACTTCCACCTGGGCCGCATCATGCGCGACCGGCTGGCCGGCTCCACCGACCCCCGCGACCGCGCCCTGCAGGCGCTGACCTGGGACTACCCGACGCACGGCCCGTTCGTCGAGCCGAGCGCCGAGGCGGTGCTGCGCGAGATCAACGGCGTCGGCCCCGACGGCAGGACCCTGTCCTCCTACACGGAGCTCAAGGACGACGGGACGACGACGGCCGGCTGCTGGATCTACACCGGTGTCTACGCCGACGAGGTCAACAAGTCCGACCGCCGCAAGCCCGGGCGGGAGCAGAACTGGGTCGCCCCGGAGTGGGGCTGGGCGTGGCCGGCAAACCGCCGCACGCTCTACAACCGGGCCAGCGCCGACCCCGAGGGCAAGCCGTGGAGCGAGCGCAAGGCCTACGTGTGGTGGGACGAGGAGGCGCAGAAGTGGACGGGGCACGACGTCCCGGACTTCGAGGCCACCAAGCCGCCGTCCTACCGGCCCGAGCCGGGTGCGAAGGGTCCCGACGGCATCAGCGGTGCGGACGCGTTCATCATGCAGAACGACGGCAAGGCCTGGCTGTTCGCGCCGTCCGGCCTGGCCGACGGGCCGCTGCCCACGCACTACGAGCCGGCCGAGTCGCCGGTGCCCAACGCGCTGTACCGGCAGCAGGCCAACCCGGGCCGGGAGGTCATCGAGGCGGCCTGGAACCGCAGCAACCCGCCGACCAGCGACGTCTACCCCTACGTGTTCACCACCTACCGGCTGACCGAGCACCACACGGCCGGCGGGATGAGCCGCACGCTGCCCTACCTCTCCGAGCTGCAGCCGGAGTTCTTCGTCGAGGTCTCCCCGGAGCTCGCCGCGGAGCGCGGGCTGGAGAACGCGGGCTGGGCGACGCTGGTCAGCGCCCGGACGGCGATCGAGGCGCGGGTGCTGGTCACCGAGCGGATGCGTCCGCTGAAGATGGGCCAGGGCAGGGTCGTGCACCAGATCGGCGTCCCGTACCACTGGGGCGAGCAGGGCATCTCCACCGGCGACAGCGGCAACGACCTGTTCGGCGTCGTGATGGACCCGAACGTGCACATCCAGGAGTCCAAGGTCGCCACCTGCGACATCCAGCCCGGACGACGCCCGCGCGGCCCCGCGCTGGTGGAGCTGGTGGAGTCCTACCGGCAGCGGGCCGGCGTGAAGAGCGGGCTGGTGCCCGTCGGTGGGCGCGCCCCGGTGGAGGCCACGAACATGTCCGGTGAGCGGAAGGGTCAGACCACGACCACGCAGAGCGCCCCCGACCACGTCGCGGAGGCACAGCCGTGAGCCAGATCAGCTCGGCCAGCCCGGCCTTCACCGGGCACGACCCGGGAAACCGGTTGTACGGGCCGTTGCCCGACGTGACCGGGGAGGCCGGCTACGAGGCCGACCACCCGGCGCGGGTCGGGTTCTTCACCGACACCAGCGTGTGCATCGGGTGCAAGGCCTGCGAGGTGGCCTGCAAGGAGTGGAACACGCTCCCGATGGACGACGCCGACGGCAACCGCGACGCCCTCGGCCTGTCGGGGATGAGCTACGACAACACCGGCATGCTCGGCGCGAACTCGTGGCGGCACGTGGCGTTCGTCGAGCAGTCGCGGGCGGTGGACCTGCCGATGCCCGGCATCGGGCTGCCGGCCGCGCCCGGGCAGGGTGCGGGGTCCGGCGGCGGCTGCGGCGGGTCGTGCGGGGGCGAGTCGCCGTCGCACGCGAACGCCGACGGCGTGACGGTCGACCAGGCCAGCGTGCTCAACGCCCAGGCGCTGTCGAGCTTCGACCCGCAGACGGCGCAGTCGGGTGACCGGGAGATCCGCTGGCTGATGTCCAGCGACGTGTGCAAGCACTGCACGCACGCCGGCTGCCTGGACGTCTGCCCGACCGGGGCGCTGTTCCGCACCGAGTTCGGCACCGTGGTGGTGCAGGACGACATCTGCAACGGCTGCGGCTACTGCGTGCCTGCGTGCCCGTACGGCGTGATCGACCAGCGCAAGGGCGACGGTCGGGTCTTCAAGTGCACGATGTGCTACGACCGGCTCACCGACGGTCTGCAGCCGGCGTGCGCCACGGCGTGCCCGACGCAGTCCATCCAGTTCGGTGACCTGGACGAGCTGCAGGCCCGCGCCGACGCGCGGCTGGCGACGCTGACCGAGCAGGGCGTGAAGACGGCGCGGCTCTACGGCCGGGACACCGACGACGGCGTGGGCGGCGCGGGGGCGTTCTTCCTGCTGCTCGACGAGCCCGAGGTCTACGGCCTGCCGCCGGACCCGGTGGTGACCACCCGCGACCTGCCCTCGATGTGGCGGCACGCGGCGGGCGCGGCGGCGATGCTGGTGGGCGTCGCGCTGAGCGGCTTCCTGGGGCGGCGGCGGTGACCCGGCCGGACCGCTCCGGGCGGCACGCGGCGGGGGAGACGCCGGCGGCCGACCCGGGCACGCACCCCGGCGCGGAGGTCGCACAGGAGCGCACCCCGGAGATGGGTGCCACCGGAGTGCCGAGCGAGCAGGTGGACGCGCCGCTGGACCACCGGCCGGGGACGTCGGGCGTGGCCACGCCGGGCGGGGGCTGGCGCCGGGCCCAGGGGCCCTCGGCCCAGCGGCGGCGCAAGCGCAAGGGCGGCGGCCGCGGTCGGGACGGCGACCCGACGGTCGAGGACGCCGAGTTCTCCAGCTACTACGGCCGGCAGATCGTGAAGTCGGCGGTGTGGAAGACCCCCGACGTCCCGCTGTACCTGTTCCTGGGTGGCGCGGCGGGGTCGTCGGCGGTGCTGGGTGCGGGTGCGGAGTTCACCGGCCGGCCGGCGCTGGCCCGCACCGCGCACCTGATCGCGGGCGGGGGAGCGGTCGCCAGCGTCGGGTTCCTGATCCACGACCTGGGCCGGCCGGAGCGGTTCCTGCACATGCTGCGGGTGTTCAAGCCGACCAGCCCGCTGAGCGTGGGCTCCTACATCCTGTCGCCGTTCAGCGCGTTGACCGGGGCCGCGGCGGCGCTGACCCTGGCCGAGCGCATGACGTGGGTGCCGCGCTGGGTGAAGACGCCGGCGCTGCGGAAGACCGCGGGCGTTGGCGGGGCGGTGTTCGGCGGGCCGATGGCGGCCTACACCGCGGTGCTGCTGGCCAACACCGCGACGCCGAGCTGGCACGAGCCGGGCAACCAGCTGCCGTTCGTGTTCACCGGGTCGGGCCTGGCCGCCGGCGGTGGGCTGTGCATGGCGCTGACCCCGGTGGACCAGGCCGGGCCGGCGCGGAAGGCCGCGGTCGTGGGGGCCGCGGTGGAGCTGGCCGCGATGCACAAGGTGGAGAACGACCACGGCATCGTCAGCGAGCCGTACCACCTCGGCCGGGCCGGGAAGCTGCTGCGGGCAGCGCGGGCCTGCACGGCGGCCGGCGCCGTGGGTGCGGCCGTGCTGGGCGGCAAGCGGTGGGGCGCGGTGGCCAGCGGTGCGCTGCTGGCCGCGGGCTCGGCGCTGACCCGGTTCGGGATCTTCGACGCGGGGATGGCGTCGTCGAAGGACCCGAAGTACGTCGTCGTCCCGCAGCGCGAACGCATGGCCGCCCGCGCGGCGGCGGGGTCGACGGCGGGCTGATCGGTCCGTGCGGCGGGCCCGGGGCGCCCAGGCCCCGGGGTCCGCACCCGTCGAACGCGGACGTCCGCCCCCGTGCGGCCCCCGACGGACCGGTGGGTTCGCGCCTCCACCGAGGTGGTGGCCGGCCGGCAGTTCGGCAGCCGCGCGGAGGGGTGAGACCGCCGGGGAGCGCCCCGGGGGTACTGGCACCCGGTGCCGCCGAGCGCCCCGGGGCTACCCTGGGCCCGGTGACGGTCTCCCGGTGCCGTCGGGGAAGGCCCGTCGCGACCGTCCTCGGACGAGGAGGGTGTCCCGTGCCTCCGTCCCGCTCGGCACCCGCGGCCCGCCGCGACCGGCCGCCGTTGCTGCGCGTGGTGCAGTTCTACGGCCTGACCGCCGCGACCGCCGTGGCGCCGCTGGTCGCGCTGCCGGCGATCACCTCCTCGGCCGGCGCAGCCGGGTTCGCCGCGGTGGTGCTGGGCCAGACGCTGGGTGCCGCGGCGGCGGTCGTCGTGCTCATGGGCTGGGGGCTGGTCGGCGCGCACGTCGTGGCGGTCCGGCAGGGCTCGCCCGAGCAGCTGCAGGAGGTCTACTGGACCAGCCTGTTCACCCGCCTGGCCGTGTCGGCGGTGGTGCTCCCCGTCGTCGCGCTGGTCGCGTTCCTCGTTGCGCCCGACGAGCCCGCTGTGGTCGCCCTGATGGCGGTCGGCTCGTCCCTCGTGGGGCTGACGAGCTCGTGGTACTTCGTGGGTCTCGGGCGCAGTGGCCTGGTGGCCGTCTACGAGACGCTGCCGCAGGTGGGGGTCTCGGTGCTGGGGTCGATCGCGTTGTGGCTTGGCATGCCCCTGGTCGGGTTCCCGTTGCTGACGATCGCGGCCAACCTCCTCGCGGTGCTGCTGGCCTTCCTGCGGCTTCGGGGGGACCGGGCCACCCGGCGCGTGCCCGGCATCCGCGCGACGATCACGTCCCTGCGCGAGCAGGCCCCGCTCATCGTCAGCTCTCTGGCCACCTATGCGTGGACAGGCTTCGCCGTCACCCTGGTGGCCGCCGTCGCGCCGGCGTCGCTGCCCCTCTTCGCCGCGCTCTACCGGGTGCAGCTGCTGGGGCGCGCGCTGCTGTTCCCGTTCAAGAACGCGCTGCAGAGCTGGGTGTCGGGCAGCAGGGGGGCCGAACGGGCCGGACGCACCCGTACGGCGGTGCTCGCGACCGGGGCCGCCGGGCTGCTGGCGGCGGTGTCCATGACGATCCTGACGCCCGTGCTGGACGGGTTGATCTTCTCCGGGACCATCGAGGTCGGTGTCGGCGAGGCGGCCGCGATGGCGTCCTCGTTGGTGGTGGTGTCGCTCTCCCTGGGCTACTCCGCCTACGTGCTGATCCCGGCGGGCCTCACCCGGGTCGTGGTCGCCAGCACCGTGACCGGGGCGGTCGTGGGGGCCCCGCTCCTCCTGCTCGGCGCCCGGGCGGGGGGCGCCGTCGGGGCCAGCCTGGCCATCCTGGTGACCGAGACGGTGGTGCTGGCGACGGCGCTCGGCGTCCGCTCGGTGGTCGGGCGGAGGGCCCGGCGCACCGCCGCGCCGTTGCCGGACCGGCCGTCCCCGGTGCCGGCCGGCGACGCCCGCGACTGAGGTCCCGCCTCAGGGCAGGCGCCTGGCGGCCTCCTCGACGGCCCGCAGCAGCGTGGGGGCCAGCGCCGCGGGGGTGAAGGTCCCCAGTGCCAGCTGACGGGCCCGGTCACCCAGCCGCTGCCTCTCATGGGGGTCGCCGACGGCCACGAGGGCGTCCACGAGCTCGGTCTCGGAGCCCGGGGCGACGAGCACGCCCGAACCGGCCAGTGCCCACGAGATCGGTTCGATGCGGCTGGCCACGACCGCTCGCCCGGCCAGCATCGCGTCGACCAGCTTCATGGGCAGCTGGGCCCGCCCCCATCCCCGGTCCAGCGACGGGAGGGCGACGACGTCGCTGGTCTGCAGGAGCTCCATCGAGGAGGCCTCGTCCAGCGGGCCGGTCCACCGCTCCCACGGGGGCACGGGACCGACCGGTTCCGCGGTGACGACCAGCCGGTACCCCAGGTGGGCGAGCCGGGCCACCGCTGCCCGGAGCAGGTCCAGTCCCTTGTGCGGCTTCGGGCTGCCGATGAAGGCGACCGTCGGCTGCTGGGTCGTGTGCGGCAGGCCCGGGCCGCGGTCGGGCCGGGCGTGGGGGAGGACGAGACCCCCGTAGGTGCGGTGCAGCACGGGGTTGGAGACCGTGCAGGTGTGGGCCCGCACCGCGGACCGCATCCGCGCGTACCGCCGCCAGCGGACGACGGCCCGGCCCGGGCTGGTCCGGAACTGCCGGCGCACGTCGGCCCGCAGCTCCTCCAGGTCCGGGTCGTCGACGTCGACGACGACCGGACCGGCCGGCGGCGCGCCTCCGGTGGCCGACATCAGGGCGCCCAGGCTGTCCCACCGGGGTTTGACCACGACGACGGGTCCGGTCCCCGCGGCCAGTGCGGCCGGCAGGTGCCGCGGGTCGACCCGCTCGAGGACCAGGTCGACGTCACTGCCCCGCAGCGGTGCCCAGGTCGTGGTCCCGCGCACGGTGGTCAGCACGCGCGGGCGGTACCCCGCCTCGAGCGCCGTGCGGTAGACCGACTGCACCCGGCCGAGCTGGTTGTTGGCCGGGTCGCCCACCACGAGGGTCATCGGCGTCGTCATCGTCGTCCCCTCGGCCGTGCTCGCCTGCGGGGGCCGACTGGCTCGGTGGCCCCCCGTCGACCCAGGACATCCGGATCGCGGTCGTCTCGTCGCGGCGAGCCTAGTGCCCGGTGGCCCGACCGCCCCGGGCTACCCGCGAGGTCCGTCCCGCGTCGGGGGACACTGGGCGTGATGACTCCGCACAGCACCCGCCCAGCCGGCTCGCCCTCCCGGGTCTTGTTCGCCAGCCACACCCCCGAGACCGGCGTGTTCCGGGTGGGCAGCCACCACCTCTCGCGGGCGCTGGCCCGGCGCGGTCTGCAGGTCGGGCACATGTCCACCCCGCTCTCCCCGGTGAAGCTCGTCGGGCTGGGCAACCGGGTGGGCCTGCGGTCGCGGTTCTCCTCGACCGTCGCCGGGCCCCAGGAGGACGGCGACGGCCGGGTGTCGGTGGTGCCGTTCACCACGCTGCCGGTGCAGCTGACCGCCGGGTGGCCGGTGAACCTCGCGCTGCACACCGGGATCCCCGGCATCCGGCGCACCGTCCGCGCGGCCGGGCTGGACCGACCCGACTTCCTGCTGATGGACCAGCCGATGTTCGCCGGGCTCGGCTCGATGGTGGGTGCCCGGACGGTGGTCTACCGCCCGACCGACGTCTACACCGGCGCCCGCATGCGGGCCGCCCAGGAGCGGGCGCTGGCCGAGTGCTCGGCCGTGGTGGCGACCTCGGAGACCGTGCTGGCGCAGCTCGCGCGCCGGGCGCGGGACCTGCCGCACCTGGTGCTGGTCAACGGCGTCGACGCGCCCTTCTTCCGCAGCGGTGAGCGGCACACCACGACCGCCGACGACGCGGTGGTCTACGTCGGTGCGCTGGACGAGCGGCTGGACTGGGACTGGCTGCGGGACCTGGCGCACGGCCGGCCCGACGTCCGGGTCGACCTGTTCGGTCCCGAGCCCGACCAGGTGCCCGAGGGCCTCGGCGACAACGTCCGCTTCCGCGGGCCGCTGGACTACGGCCGGGCCCCCGAGGTGCTGTCCGGCTACCGGACGGCGTTGATGCCCTTCGGTGACTCGACCACCAACGACGGCCGCAGCCCGATGAAGCTGTTCGAGTACCTCGCCGCCGGGTTGCGGGTGCTGGCGACCCCGCACTTCGCCGGCAGCTCCGCGCCGCCCCCCGGCGTCCGGGTCGTGGCCGACGCGGCCGCCGGCGTCGGCGACCTGCCCGCCATGCTGTCGGACCGGGACCGCAACGACGCCGGTGCCGCCGTCGCCGACGGCCACGACTGGAGCCGGCGCTCGTCGGTCCTGCTGGACTTCCTCCGCTCGCTCCCTCGGCGCGGCACCGAGCGGACGGGTTCCGTCACGGCGTAGCGCACCGTAGGGTGACGTGTACGAGGCGTCACATTCAAGGAACGGTGCACACGCACCGATCCCCCTCGTGCAGGTATGCCACGAGGGGAGCACGATGCGGTCGGTCCGGACACCACGCGTGCGACGAGCCGTGCTCGGGGTCGCGGCCGCGGTCGCGCTGGCCGTCGCGGTACCGGTCGCCGTCACCGCGACCTCCGCCTCGGCGGACCGGGACGCCGCAGTGCCGGTGACGGCCATCGGCGCCCCGGACGTCAGCGGGCCCCGCAGCACGACCGTCGACCCCGCCGCCCCCACCTCCGCGGCCACCCCGACCGCGGCCACGGAGCCCGGCTCCCCGACCGACGGCGGGTCCGCCCCCGCGGCGACGACCACCGCGCGCCCGGGGACCCCGGACGCCACCG
>NZ_JAMXRZ010000118.1 GCF_024124375.1 Klenkia sp. PcliD-1-E | reverse complement strand
GCCGGCGGCGCGTGGGCTGCGCAGATGCTGCAGGCCTGGTCGGCCACCGCGGTGTGGGGCGTGCTGGACGCCACCCGCAAGCCCGGCGCGCTGCGCACCTGGCTGGCCGGCCTGCCCCGCGTCGACGCCGTCGTCGTCACCGACACCGACTCCGCACCCGACCCGGCCACGCTGCTGGACGGCCTGCCCGTGCCCGTCGCCGTCGTCGACGGCGCCCGGGCCACCCCGCACCGGTGGGCGGCCCTGCTCTGCGAGCGGCTGGCCGGCCGGCAATGAGCCCGCTGCGCTGGGACGTCCTCGGCGCAGCGGCGCTCTTCGCCGTCCCCGTGCTGCTGCTGGGCGCGGTGGGCACCCTGGACGCCGACGTCGTGGTGGCGCGGCTGCCGTGGTGCCTGCTGGCCGGGTGGGTGGCCAGCTCGCTGCTGCGCGCGGTGTTCCCGGCGCCCAAGCCCCAGCCCAGGGCGCGCCGGCGTCCCCACCCGCCCGCCGAGGCCCCCGAACCCGCCGACGCCTGACCCGACCTCAGCGTTGATCAGGGGAGCTGATCGAACTCCGTCCTCCTGTGCGAGATCTGGCGCAGGAGGACGGAGTTCGACCAGGGACCCTGATCGACGCCGGCCGGGCCGGGCCCCCAGGACGGTCAGAGGGGGATGTCCTCCAGCATCTCGGTGACCAGCGCGGCAATCGGCGAGCGCTCCGAGCGGGTCAGCGTGACGTGGGCGAACAGCGGGTGGCCCTTGAGCGCCTCGATGACCGCGGTGACGCCGTCGTGCCGGCCGACCCGCAGGTTGTCCCGCTGCGCGACGTCGTGGGTGAGCACGACCCGCGAGTTGGTGCCCAGCCGCGAGAGCACGGTCAGCAGCACACCGCGCTCCAGCGACTGCGCCTCGTCCACGATCACGAACGAGTCGTGCAGCGACCGGCCGCGGATGTGGGTCAGCGGCAGCACCTCGATCAGCCCGCGGGCGAGCACCTCGGTGACCACCTCGCTGCTGACCAGCGCGCCGAGGGTGTCGAAGACCGCCTGCGCCCAGGGCTGCATCTTCTCGCCCTCGGAGCCGGGCAGGTAGCCCAGCTCCTGGCCGCCGACGGCGTACAGCGGCCGGAAGATGACCACCTTCTTGTGCGCCCGGCGCTCCATCACCGACTCCAGGCCCGCGCACAGCGCCAGCGCCGACTTGCCGGTCCCGGCCCGACCGCCCATCGACACGATGCCGACCTCGGGGTCCAGCAGCAGGTCCAGCGCGATCCGCTGCTCGGCCGAGCGGCCGTGCAGGCCGAACGCCTCGCGGTCCCCGCGCACCAGCTTGACGTGCTTGTCGGCGGTGACCCGCCCCAGCGCCGAGCCGCGGGAGGACAGCAGCACCAGCCCGGTGTGGGTGGGCAGCTCGGCCGCGGCGGGGAGGAACGCCGTCCCGGCGTCGTAGAGCCCGGAGATCTCCTCGTCGGACAGCGACAGCTCCGCCATCCCGGTCCAGCCCTGGTCGACCGCCCCGAGCCCGCGGTACTCGTCGGTCTCCAGGCCCACCGCGGCCGCCTTCACCCGCAGCGGCACGTCCTTGGTCACCAGGCACACGTCGCGGCCCTCGGCCCGCAGGTTCAGCGCCACGACCATGATCCGGCTGTCGTTGCTGTCGTTGCGGAACCCGGCCGGCAGCACCGAGGAGTCGGAGTGGTTCAGCTCGACGTGCAGCGTCCCGCCGTCCTCGCCCACCGGGATGGGGGCGTCGAGCCGGCCGTGCTGCACCCGCAGGTCGTCGAGCATGCGCAGGGTCTGGCGGGCGAACCACCCGAGTTCGGGGTGGTGGCGCTTCTCCTCCAGCTCACCGATCACGACCAGGGGGACGACGACGTCGTGCCCACCGAAGCGGGCCAGGGCGCCCGGGTCGGAGAGCAGGACGGAGGTGTCGAGGACGAACGTGCGGCGGGTGCTCACGGATCGACTCCCAGGAGGCGCAGGGCGCGCCCCGCATCGAAGGTGACCGGGTCCCGGCGCAGGGGCCGGGAACCGGCCCCCTGGTTCGACTGCGAGCAGCGGACCAACCGGGCCTCCCGTGTCCGGGGAGTCGGGCTCCCCTGACACCGACGACGGTAGGCGGTGCAGGTGTCCGGCGCGTGACGGGACACACCACCTCACCCGGTGGGGTTGTTCAGCCACTCTCCTTGCGGAACTGGGAGGTCCCGAACCAGGCACCCAGCGCCGCCAGGACGACGGTGAACAGCAGGCCCCACCCCACGTCGGGGGCACCGAAGTCGCCGGCGAACAGCGCCCGCGCGCCGTCGACGATGTGCTTGAAGGGCACGAGGTCGGAGACCGTCTGCAGCCAGCCCGGGGCCAGCGTCATCGGCAGCAGGATCCCCGACAGCAGCAGCACCGGGAACAGCACGACGTTCAGCAACGGGGCGAAGGCGTCCTCGCTCTTCAGCGTCAGGGCCAGCGCGTAGCTCACCGCGGCCAGCGACCCGCCGAGGACGGCGACCAGCCCGATGGTCAGCGCGACCCCGCCGAGGGAGGCGTCCAGGCCGAAGGGGACGGCGACCAGGACCAGCACCACGCCCTGGACGGCGAGCACCACCACGTCGCGCAGCACCCGGCCCAGCAGCAGCGCCGCCCGGGGCGCCGGCGACACCCGCTGGCTCTCGATGACCCCGGCCCGGTACTCGGCGATCAGGCTGAACCCGACGAACGCGGTGCCGAACAGGCCCAGCTGCACGAGGATCCCGGGCACGAACACCTGGTAGGCGTTGGCGCCGCCCAGCTGCCCGGCGATCGGCTCCAGCAGCGGCCCGAAGAGCACGATGTAGAGCACCGGCTGCATGAGGCTGATGACCAGCCAGGCCGGGTTGCGCAGCGACGTGCGCATGGCCCGGCGGAAGATCGTCCCGGTGTCGCGGACCAGCGTGCTCACGCCTGCGCCCCCTCGGTCTCGGTGGCCGGCTGGTGCTCGCCGTCGCGCAGCGAGCGGCCGGTGACGGTCAGGAAGACGTCGTCCAGGCTGGGCCGGCGGCTCTCCACGCCGTCGACCTCGATCCCGGCGGCGTCCAGGTCGCGCAGCAGGGTGACCAGCCCGGCGCCCCCGGCCGGGACCCGGCAGCTGACCCGGTCGCCGTCCACCGTCGGGTCCTCGGCACCGGGCAGCCCGGCCATGCGCGCGGCGATCTCCGCGGCCCGCGGTGAGGTCACGGTGAGCAGGTCGCCACCCACCGAGCTCTTGAGCTCGTCGGGCGTCCCGGAGGCGACGATGGTGCCCTTGTCGATGACCAGCACCCGGTCGCAGAGGGCGTCGGCCTCGTCCAGGTAGTGCGTGGTGAGGAAGACCGTGGTGCCGCGGTCGCTGCGCAGCCCCTCGATGTGCTGCCACAGGTTGGCCCGGGCCTGCGGGTCCAGGCCCGTGGTGGGCTCGTCGAGGAAGACCAGACCGGGGACGTGCACCAGGCCCATCGCGATGTCCAACCGGCGCCGCTGGCCGCCGGACATCGCCTTGGGCTGGCGCTCCCACAGCCCGTCGAGGTCCAGCTCGGCGAACAGCTGCTTGCCGCGCTCGGTCGCCTCGGCGGTGCTCACGCCGTAGAGCCGGGCGTGGCTGACCAGCTCCTCGCCGGCCCGGTTCTCCGGCGCGGTGGACCCGGCCTGGGAGACGTAGCCGATCCGGCGCCGGACGCCGACCGGGTCGGTGAGCAGGTCGCAGCCGGCCACGGTCGCCGTCCCCGCGGTCGGGGCCAGCAGCGTGGTCAGCATGCGCATGGTGGTGGTCTTGCCGGCCCCGTTGGGGCCCAGGAAGCCGACGATCTCGCCGGCCTCGACGTCGAGGTCGACCCCGGCGACGGCGACCACCTCCGTGGTCTGCTTGCCGCGCTTCTTGCGGAACGTGCGGGACAGCCCGCGGGCGTGGATCACGCCGCGGAGCCTAGGGCCTTCCGCGACGGGGTCGTAGCGCAATTCCCGCCCACAGCACCGGCACCAGCAGGACCGGCCACTGCAGCGCGAGGTCGCCGACCCAGAGCAGCAGCGCGACCAGGAAGACCAGCAGGCAGACCGCGGTCCACAGCCCCAGCACACGCTTCTCCGCCGGGGTGCGCCTCACCCCTGCGCCTCCTCGGCGATCCGGGCCGGGGTGAGCGGTTCGTCGAGCAGCCGCAGGAACCGGTCGGCCACCGGCTGGTCGGCCGGGCGGGCCCGCAACCAGCCGGCCAGCAGGTCGTAGCCCTCGACGTAGGTGGTGATGTAGGCCCGCCACAGCGGGTGGGTGAGGAAGCGCAGCTGCTGCACGGCGCGGTCGTGGCTGACCAGCGACCACCGCTGCAGGTGGGCCACGACGGCGTCGGCGGAGGCCCGCTGGTCGTGCAGCATGATCGCGGCGTCCTGCCGGACCCGGTTGAGCGGCGCGGCGGCAGCGGCCACCCGCTCGGCCAGCTCGCCGTCCAGCCGCAGGCCGAGGTCGGCGAGCACCTCGGCGGCCCACGGGCCCCACCCGTCGCCGACCGCCGCCTCCAGGCCGAGGTCGGCCAGGCCCTCGGCCATCAGGCACTCGGGGGTGTTGACCAGGAAGACGGTGTGCTCGAGGTGCTGGTCGCGCTCGACCAGGCCCATCTCCTTGCGGCAGTGCTCGGTGTGGTGCCCCGGGTAGGACTCGTGGGCGACCAGGTGCGGCAGCTGGCTGGTGCGGTGCGGCAGGTCGGCGTTGATGGCCACCCGCGAGCGGTAGTCCCCGGCGTAGTAGTTGAAGCCCGACCACGGCTTGTCGGTGACCACCTCGTAGGCGACGGTCTCCACGTCCGGCAGGCCGTAGGAGGCGCGCACCCGGTCGCGCAGCGCGCTGGACAGCGCGTGCACCGCCTCCTCCAGCTTGGCGGGCGGGCACTCCTCGCGGCGGCGGTGCTGGGCGTACCGCTCGGCCAGGGTCCCCGACCCGGGCAGCAGCTCCTCCAGCGCGGCGTGCGCCGCGGCGTAGGACGCCTCGTCGCCGAGGGTGACGTCGACCTGGAAGTAGGCGCGCACCTCCTCGCGGAAGCCGACGGGCTCCTCCCCCATCTTGCGGGCGGTGCACTCCAGGGCGGTCAGCTGGCCGCGCAGGTGGGCGACCCGGTCGGCCGGCAGGTCGCTGGAGTCCAGCTCGCGCAGCAGCCCGCGGGCCTGGTCGCGCAGCCGCTGCGGGGTGGGGGCGGGCTCGTCGTCCACCTGGGCGCGGATCCGCCGGTCGCCGGTGTAGGCGTCGACGAAGCCCTCCTCGAGCCGGTCGAACCGCAGCCCCAGCCGCACGTACTCCAAGGGGACGTCGACCGCGCCGTTGACCATGGCGGCCAGTCTCGCAGCCGGTCCGGTCGGCGCGCCCGGCCGGACCTCAGCCGCCGAAGCGGCGCTGCCGGGCGGCGTAGTCGCGCAGCGCGCGCAGGAAGTCCACCCGGCGGAACTCGGGCCAGTAGACGTCGGTGAAGTAGAACTCCGAGTGCGCGGTCTGCCAGAGCAGGAAGCCCGAGAGCCGCTGCTCGCCGCTGGTGCGGATGACCAGGTCGGGGTCGGGCTGACCGCGGGTGTAGAGGTGCTCGGCGATGTGCTCGACGTCGAGGACCTCGACCAGCTCGGGCAGCGTCGTCCCGCGTTCGACGTGGGAGGCCAGCAGCGACCGGACGGCGTCGGCGATCTCGCGGCGCCCGCCGTAGCCGACCGCCAGGTTGACCGTGGCCCCGGCCCGCCCGCGGGTGTCCTCCTCGGCCTGCTTGAGCACCGCCGCGGTCTCGGCCGGCAGCAGGCCCAGCGCGCCGACCGCGTTCAGCTGCCAGCGGCGACCGGGTCCGGCCAGGTCGGCGGCCACCCCCTCGATGATGCGCAGCAGCGGGGTCAGCTCGGGCTCGGGCCGGGCCAGGTTGTCGGTGGACAGCAGGAACAGCGTGACCACCTCGACGCCGGTCTCGTCGCACCAGCCCAGGAAGTCGGCGATCTTGTCCGCACCGCGGCGGTGGCCGTCGTTGACGTCGTCCAGCCCGATGGCGCGGGCCCAGCGCCGGTTGCCGTCGACGATCACCCCGACGTGGCGGGGGACGGCGGCGCGGTCGAGCCGGGCGACCAGGCGCCGCTCGTAGAGCGTCGTCAGCACCTCGCGCAGCTGCTCGCGTGCCCCCACGCCGGGTAACCCTAGGTGCCCGGTGTGCATTCGCGGCAGGGCGGACGGCGACCGACCTCACACCGTCCCCGGCAGCCTCACAGCTGCGCTGGGTGTCCCTGCCACCGGGCCCGCCGTAGCCTCGGCACATGAGCCTCCCCCACCGGCCGTCGGAGACCGTCGAGGTGTCCTCGGACGGGGCTCTCCTGCAGGCCCCGCCAGGTCAGGCCCAGGCCGCCGTGCGCGAGGAGGGCGAGCAGGTCGGCGCCGTCCGCGCCGACGGGTGGACCGTCGAGGACTACGCGGACAGCGACTTCGACCACCCCGACACCCGCCCGCGGCTGCGCGGCTGGCTGCACCTGTTCGCCAGCTTCGGTGCGGTCGTCGCCGGCGCCGTGCTCATCCCGCTGGCCTGGGTCGAGGGTGGCGTGCGCGCCGGCCTGCCGGTGTCGATCTACTGCCTGACCATCCTCGGCCTGTTCGGCATCTCCGCCGCCTACCACCGGCGCCGGTGGTCACCGCGCGGCTGGAAGCTGATGAAGCGGCTCGACCACTCGATGATCTTCCTGTTCATCGCGGGCACCTACACGCCCTTCGCGGCGCTGTCGGTGCCCTACCCGACCAACTGGTGGATCTTCGGCATCGTGTGGAGCGGTGCGCTGGCCGGTGTGGGGCTGAAGATGGCGTGGCCGACCGCACCCCGCTGGCTGGGCGTGCCGATCTACCTGGCGCTGGGCTGGGTCGCGGTGTTCGTGCTGGTCGACATCCTGCAGCTGGCCGGGGTCACCGCGATGGTGCTGCTGGCCGCGGGCGGTCTCCTCTACTCCGTCGGCGCCGTCGCCTACGCCATCAAGAAGCCCAACCCGTGGCCGGGCGTCTTCGGCTACCACGAGGTGTTCCACGCGATGACCATCGTGGCCGCCGCGTGCCACTACACCGCCGTGTACTTCGCCATCTACAACTCGCCCTTCGTCTAGGGCGTCGGCTCGGCGACCGGGGCCGGGAAGACCTCGTCGACCTCGTTGCCGTACTCGTCGTAGCCCGTGACCACCTGGGACTGCGGGTAGGCGTTGGCCGGCTGTGCGGGCACGGTGTCCTGCGGCTGCACGGTCGTGCCGTCGCCGGTCCAGTCGGACAGGTTGTCGATCGGGCGGCCGTCCTGGTCGTAGAGCAGCACGCCGGTCAGCGGGGTGCCGTCGGGGCCGTACGGGACGATGTTGGTGATCGGGGTGCCGTCCTCGTGGACCAGCGTGGTCGGTCCGGAGTCGTAGGAGACCTCTGCCGGGTAGTACTCGCTGCTCGTGCGCTGGTTCGCCAGGCCGATGACCGCGACCAGCGCGCACAGGGCCAGGCCGACGTTGAGGAAGCCGGTGGCGTGGGTCAGGGGGGTGCCCGCGGCCCGGGCGCGCAGGCCCAGCCGCACCGACCACACGACGGCCGCGCCCGTGACCACCCAGCCGACCGGCCCCAGGCCCAGGGTGGGCAGCGGGATCCCGACCTGGCCGAGGAACACGGCCTCGACCGCGGCGACGGCGGCCCACCCGCGGACCACCCACCACGCCGGTCGCAGCTCGGGCAGGAAGTCGCGCACGGCGACGACGGCGGGACGGTCGCCCCAGCGCTCGCGCAGGCGCTCCAGGATCCCGGGCCGGGCCGGCGCGGCGACCCCGGTCGGCTCGGGCAGGCCCGCGGCCCGGCGCAGCTCCGCGGCGTAGGCCGCCGGCGAGCCCAGCCGCTCGTCCAGCGGTCCGGGGGTCTCCGAGGCCACCTCGACCAGGTGCTCCTCCAGGTCCTCCAGCAGCTCCTCGAGCCGGGCCGCCGGCACGTCGGCGAGGGCCTCGCGGACCTGCCGCGCATAGGCCGCGACCTCCGGGTCGGTCGAGGTCTGCGTCGATCCCGCAGCTGCGCTCATGCCGCCACCTGCTCCCCGGCGAGCAGCGCCGCCATCGTGTCCGAGAACCCCGTCCAGGTCTTGGTCGAGGTCGCCAGCTCGGCCCGCCCGGAGGCGTTGAGGCCGTAGTACTTGCGGTGCGGGCCCTCCACCGAGGGCACCACGTAGGAGGTCAGGTGCCCGGCGGCGTAGAGCCGGCGCAGGGTGCCGTAGACCGAGGCGTCCCCGACGTCCTCCAGGCCGGCGGCCCGCAGCCGCCGGACGACGTCGTAGCCGTAGCCGTCCTCGCCGTCGAGCACCGCCAGCACCGCCAGGTCCAGCACGCCCTTGAGCAGTTGCGTGGTGTCCATCCGCCCTCCTCCTATGTGTGCGGTGCACGGTACTGCACACCGCGCAGTAGATCGCACCGGACCGTACCGGCGTGGCGAGACGAATCCGTCCCGTCGCGGGACCCGCGGACAACCCGCACGATCGAGCCGACCGCGGGTTCCACCGCGCGGGGAGCGCGAGGAGAGGGCCCGACGGCCACCGCCCCGTGCCTGCCGCCGGCGGTTCTCATCGATCTCACACCCATCACCCGTACACCGGTGACCACCGTCCGGCCGGGACACGGGGGGTGCCGCGCAGCGCGTCGCGGCCCCGCTCGTGGCGGCCCCATCGAGGGAAGAGGAACAGCGTCATGACCAACTACACCGACTACGAAGACGTCCTCGCCGGGAAGTGCCCGTTCGGCGGGGACACCCTGGGCGGGGCACAGGCCTCCTCGCCGACCCTGTCGGACTGGTACCCGCACCGGCTGCGGGTGGAGCAGCTGCACCGCGACGGCAACGCTGCGAACCCGCTGTCCGACGAGGACTACGCCGAGGCGTTCGCGACGATCGACCTGCCCGCGCTGAAGGACGAGATCAAGCAGTTCCTGACCACCTCGGTGTCCTGGTGGCCCTCGGACTACGGCAACTACGGCCCGCAGATGATCCGGATGGCCTGGCACTCGGCCGGCACCTACCGCATCGCCGACGGCCGCGGCGGCGCCGGGCAGGCCATGCAACGCTTCGCCCCGATCAGCAGCTGGTGGGACAACGGCAACACCGACAAGTCCCGTCGGCTGCTCTGGCCGATCAAGCAGAAGTACGGCGTCGCGATCTCGTGGGCCGACCTGATGGTGCTCACCGGCAACTGCGCCCTGGAGATCATGGGCTTCCCGACCTACGGGTTCGCCGGCGGGCGCCGCGACGCCTGGGAGGCCGACGACGCCACCTGGTGGGGCCCCGAGCACATCGACATGACCGCACCGAGCTCCTACGACGACATGGTGAACCGCGACCTGCGCTGGCGCGGCAAGCCCGGGGACTCCGACTACGACCTGCAGCAGCCGCTGGCCGCTTCGCACCAGTCGCTGATCTACGTCAACCCCGAGGGTCCCGAGGCCAACGGCGACCCGGCCGCCTCCGCGGTCGACATCCGCATCACCTTCGGCCGGATGGCGATGGACGACGAGGAGACGGTCGCGCTCATCGCCGGCGGGCACGCCTTCGGCAAGAGCCACGGCGCGGTGGCCGCCGACCGGATCGGCCCGCCGCCGGAGAACGCCCCCATGGAGGCCATGGGCCTGGGCTGGCACAACCCCGAGGGCGCGGGAAACGGCGCGGACACGATGACCAACGGCATCGAGGGCTCCTGGACCCCGAACCCCACGACGTGGGACAACGACTACCTGAAGAACCTCTTCCGGTTCGAGTGGGAGCAGACCCGCTCCCCCGCCGGCGCCCTGCAGTGGACGCCGGTCGACCCGGCCGCGCCGCGCACGCCCGACGCGCACCGCGAGGGCGTCGAGCACCCGCTGATGATGATGACCAGCGACATCGCGCTGAAGGTCGACCCGGTCTACCGGGAGATCTGCGAGCGGTTCCTGGCCGACTTCGACGCCTTCACGCTGGCCTTCTCCAAGGCCTGGTACAAGCTCACCCACCGCGACATGGGCCCCAAGGCGCGCTACCTCGGGTCGGATGTGCCGGCCGAGGACCTGCCCTGGCAGGACCCGCTGCCCGAGCCCACCCACGCGCCGCTGGACGCCGCCGGCACCGCCGCGCTGAAGGAGGCCATCCGCGGCACCGGCCTCTCGACCTCGGACCTGGCCTACACCGCGTTCTCCTCCGCGGTCACCTACCGGGACAGCGACAAGCGCGGCGGGGCGAACGGGGCGCGTCTGGCGCTGGCCCCGCAGAAGGACTGGGTGGTCAACCGGCGCACCGTGCCGGTGGTCGAGGCGCTGCGCGGGGTGGCCGAGCGGAGCGGGGCGAGCCTGGCCGACACGATCGTGCTGGCCGGCTGCGTCGCGGTGGAGGACGCCGCCCGCGCGGCCGGCCACGAGGTCGAGGTGCCCTTCACCGGGGGCCGGGTCGACGCCACGCAGGAGCAGACCGACGTCCCCACCTTCGAGTGGCTGGCCCCGCTGTCCGACGGGTTCCGCAACTACGCCCAGGCCAACCTGACCGAGGTCACGCCGGTGTCCCCGGAGCAGCTGTTCCTGGACAAGGCCGACCTGCTGGGCCTGTCGGCGCCGGAGTGGGTGGCGCTGACCGGCGGGCTGCGCGCGCTGGGCTGCAACCACGACGGCTCGGCGACGTTCACCGACCGGGTGGGGACGCTGTCCACGGACTTCTTCACCACGGTCCTGGACGCCGACCTGCAGTGGCGCACGCTCGACGACTCCGGCCTGCGGTTCGCCCTGGACGACCGGGAGTCCGGCGAGCAGCGGCACGAGGCCACCCGGGACGACCTGGTCTTCGGCGCCAACGCACAGCTGCGCGCGGTCGCCGAGGTCTACGGCTCGGCCGGCGGCGAGAAGCGGTTCGTGCGCGACTTCGTCGCGGTGTGGGACAAGGTGATGATGGCCGACCGCTACGACGTCAAGGCCGGCTGAGCTCAGCGGGTCCGCGGGCCCGTCGTCCCCCCGGGGACGGCGGGCCCGCGCGCGGGGAGGGGGACGGGGTGAGGCTGCTCGTCGTCGAGGACGACGGACCCACGGCGTCGGGGCTGGTCCGCGGTCTGGCGGCAGCCGGGTACGTGGTGGACCACGTGGCCGACGGGACGGCGGCGTGCCAGCAGGTCAGCACCACCGAGTACGCAGCCGTGGTGCTGGACGTCGTGCTGCCCGGAGGTCCCGACGGAGTCACCGTCTGCCGGCAGCTGCGCCGGCGGGGGTTCTGGGGAGCGGTCGTCATGCTCACCGCCCGCGACTCGGTCGACGACCGGGTGACGGGCCTGGACGCCGGTGCCGACGACTACCTGCTCAAGCCCTTCAGCCTGGCCGAGCTGGAGGCCCGCCTGCGCTCCTCGCTTCGCCGCGGGACGCAACCGCGCCCGGCCGTGCTGCGCGCCGGTGACGTCCAGCTCGACCCCGGCGCCCGGCGGTGCTGGCGCGGTCCGGTCGAGATCGAGCTCTCGCGGCGCGAGTTCGACCTGCTGGAGGTCATGGTCCGCAACCATGGCCAGACGCTGAGCCGCCGACAGCTGCTCGAGCGGGTGTGGGACGACCCGGACGAGGTGCAGTCCAACGTCGTCGACCAGTACGTGCGCTACCTGCGCCGCAAGGTCGACGAGCCCTTCGGCGCGACCGACCTGCGCACGGTCCGCGGCCTCGGCTACCGGTTCCAGCCCGACCCCGGCTGACCCGGTCTCATCGCCCTCACACGTGGCCGGGAACCACGGTGGTCGGCCGGGTCCACCGGCCGACCACGAGGGAGGAACCGACGTGAACAGCACTGCTGCACCGGAGACGAGGGGCACCGGCCTCTACGGCAGCTCACCGGGCAAGAACATCGCCACTGCGGCCGCCGCCGAACTGCTCGGCACGTTCCTGCTGGTGCTGGCGATCGGGGCCACCGCCTCGGCCGGCGCCGAGGGCCTGTCGCCGGTGGGCCCGGCCTACGGGGCGGTGGGCATCGCCCTGGTCAACGGGCTCACCCTGGCCGCTCTGGCGGTCGCGCTGGGGCACGTCAGCGGGGCCCACCTCAACCCCGCGGTCACCCTGGCGCTGGCGGTCACCCGGCGGTTCCCGTGGGCGGCGGCGGCCCCCTACCTGGTCGCCCAGTTCGCGGGCGCCGTGCTGGCCTCCCTGGTCACCTGGGCGATGTACGGCGACGCCGGCCGGGCCAGCGCGCACCTGGGCGCCACCGCCCCGGGGGACGGGGTGTCGCCGCTGACCGTCCTGCTCACCGAGGCGGTCGCCACGATGCTGCTGGTGGTCGTCGTCATCGCGGCGACCACCGACGAACGCGCGCCGGCCGCGACCGCACCGCTGGCCGTCGGGTTCGCCCTCACGGCGGCGGTCTTCATCTCCTTCCCGCTGACCGGTGCCGGCGTCAACCCCGCCCGTGCCCTGGGCCCGATGCTGGTGTCGGGGACGCTGCAGGACTGGTGGGCATACCTGGCCGGCCCGGTCATCGGGGCGGTCGTCGGCGCACTCGTCTACGACCGGCTGATCGGGCGCGCCGCAGCCCCCCGGTGACCCCCCGGGCCGCGTGCCTCGTCCCGCCGCGGGGCGAGCACGC